>CACYAX010000045.1 GCA_902772435.1 uncultured Coriobacteriaceae bacterium
AGGGCGGCGTGCCATTTGTCGCCAGTTCGCCGCAAAAGTGGCGACATTCGGCAGGTCGGCTGTGCACACGTTTCACGCACCTCGGGCACCCCACTCCCCCGCACAACAAAAACCCGGGGTGACCGAACGGCCACCCCGGGAAGGGAAAGGGGACGCCACAAGGGCGTTGAAAAGAAGGGGCTACTTACTCAGCGACCGACTTCTTCCAGAAGGACAGGATGAGCATTCCGACGACGGAGCCGACGAGGAGGGCAACGGCGTACATAACGGGGTTGCCGATGATGGGGATGACCCAGAAGCCACCGTGAGGAGCAGGGCTGGTGCAGCCGAAGAGCGCGGAGAGAGCGCCAGCGACGGCGGAGCCGGCGATGCAGGACGGGATGACGTGGATGGGATCAGCAGCAGCGAACGGAATGGCGCCCTCGGAGATGAAGGAGAGGCCCATGATGTAGTTGACCAGGCCTGCCTTCTTGTCGTCCTCGCTCCACTTGTTCTTGAAGAAGGTGGTGGAGAGGGCGATCACCAGAGGCGGAACCATGCCGCCGACCATGACGGAAGCCATGATGACCTTGCCGGCATCAGTGCCCTCAGCGAGCATGGCGGTACCGAAGACGTAAGCAGCCTTGTTGAACGGGCCACCCATGTCGATGGACATCATGCCGCCGACGATGGCGCCGAGAAGCACCAGGTTGGAGGTGCCGAGCCCGTTGAGGAAGTTGGTCATACCGGTGTTGATGCCAGCGAAGAGCGGGTTGACGGTGAACATGAGAACGCCGATGCCGAGGATGCCCAGCAGCGGGTAGAGCAGGACGGGCTTGATGCCCTCGAGGGAATCAGGCAGAGCGTCGCATGCCTTCTCGAGCCACTTGGTGAAGTAACCAGCGGCGAAGCCAGCGAACAGAGCGCCGAGGAAGCCGCCGCCGACGGCGCTACCGCCAGCAAGCCAACCCCAGTTGTAGCCAGCGTTGGCGAGGGTGCCGCCCACGAAGCCGACCGCGAGGCCAGGCCTGTCAGCGATGGACATGGCGATGTAGCCAGCGAGGATGGGCAGCATGAAGCCGAAGGCGTCGCCGCCAACCTGCTTGAAGAAGTGGGCAGCCGGAGTGGCGACACCGAAGTCGGCGCCGGCATCGGGAGCCAGGAAGCCATCGATGAGGAAGGCGACTGCGATGAGGATGCCGCCACCGACGACGAACGGCAGCATGTGGCTGACGCCGTTCATGAGGTGCTTGTAGATGGTATGTCCGAGGGAATCGCCATCAGCCGCAGCACTGGAAGTGTCGACGACGGTGCCCTCCTGCACGGGGGCCTCGTTGTTGAGGATGATGTTGATGAGGCGCTCGGGGTCGTTGATGCCCGCGGAGACGTTGGTGGAGTAGACCTGCTTGCCGGCGAAGCGAGCGCGGTCGACGTTCTTGTCAGCGGCGATGATGATGCCCTGGGCGTGCGCGATCTCCTCGGCGGTCAGGACGTTCTTGGCGCCAGCGGAACCCTGGGTCTCGGCCTTGAGCTGGATGCCCATCTCGGCGGCCTTCTTCTCGAGGTTCTCGGCGGCCATGTAGGTGTGGGCGATGCCGGTCGGGCAGGCGGTGATGGCCAGGATCTTGGGCCATGCGTCGTCAGCGGCGGCAGCGCGGGCCTGGACCTGGGCGGCCTGCTTCTGGGCCTGCTCGAGATCGCGGTGGGCCTCGGCCTCGTCGATGATCTGCAGGAACTCCTGGGCGTCATGGGCGCGACGAAGAGCGTTGGCGAAGTCGGCGTGCATGAGGAGCGCGGAGAGCTTTGCGAGCATCTCGAGGTGGGTGTTGGCCTCGCCCTCGGGAGCGGCGATCATGAACATGAGGTCTGCGGGCTCGCCGTCAGGGGCGTTCCAGTTCACGCCACCGGGGACGGTCATGGCAGCCAGACCAGGCTGCTTGACAGCGGCGACCTTGGCGTGCGGGATGGCGATGCCGTCGCCAACGGCCGTGGAGAACTCTGCCTCGCGCGCGAGGATGCCCTCCTTGTACTTGTCACGGTCATTGATGTTGCCGCTTGCGACCTGGAGGTCGACAAGCTGGTCAATGGCATCCATCTGATTGGCGGCAGTAGCGCCAACCTTAATGCCATCCACCTTGAGCAGATCGGTGATTTTCACGTGATCTCCCTTCCGTTCTTCCCTTACTTCCTATGAGCACTCGGGGCCTGGGTCCCGAGAGAGCTCGCTACTCGGATGCGTCGCGCTCCCCCACCTCGATGATGCTTCCCTCACCACGATAGGCTTGCATATGCTCGGGCAGGCAATCGGTGATGATCGTCGCGGAGCCAAACCTGGCGAACGTGATGAGCGAGACTTTTGAGAACTTGCTCGAGTCGCAGAGCACGTAGCGACGCAGCGTGTTCTCGATGCCGATGCGCTTGACCGCCGCTTCGTTGAACTCGGGCGTGGTGAAGCCCGTCTTGGCATCCACGCCGTTGGTTCCCCAGAAGCCGATGGTGAAGTGGTAGCGGCGCAGGATGTCGGCGGTCTCGGTGCCCACCAGCACCTCGGTGAGCTCCTTGAGCTCGCCGCCCGGCAGAAGCGTGTGGCAGCCCTTCGCCAGCAGGCGCTGGGCATGCGGCAACGAGTTGGTGAGGTAGGTGGCCCGCGTCTCGGTTATGGCGTCGACGAGGCACTGGGTCGTGGTGCCGCCATCGATGAAGACGAAGTCATCCGGCTTGATGAGCTGGGCGGCGTAAGCACCGATGGCGCGCTTCTCCTCGGCGTGGAGGGTCACGCGGCCAGACATCGATTGGTCGGCCTTGACGAGCTCGGAGGCGTAGACGCTCGTGGCGCCACCGTGCACCTTGTGCACGAGGCCCGCGGCGTCAAGGTTGCAGAGGTCGCGGCGCACGGTCGACTCGGAAGCCCCGAGCATGTCCATGATCTCGGAAACGCTGACCGCGCCCCTCTCGTTCACAAGCTCGACGATTCTGGAGCGCCGCTCTTCCCCAATCATGGTGCACCTCCTGCCTTTTGACCGATTCTGGTGCTTAGTGAGGTATTTTAACACCATTTTCAGTCAGATACAACCAGCTCGTTCACGGTCTAGACAATTGCGAGGTCATGCATTCACAGCCCGCGATTCTGGTGCCGTTCGCGCCCACTATCACGCCGCCCATCTGGGGAATGCTACTAAAAACTAGGCACATAACAGGATATATGCATTGCACATACATCTGCGCTGACCGCTCTGCCCTGACCGATTATGAATGAGTAGCCCTTCAGCTTGGTTCACGTCTGCACGGTCGTGAACGCTTGTGAAAAGTCGCTGACGGGATGACGGATTATGACGGATTAACACCAAACAATCACTGAGAGAGCCTTCACTCCCCGCCAGAGCGGCACAAAGGAGGCGGACCACAGCCCCTCGGCCATGGCCCGCCCCGCGGTCAGACTATGTGGGATACCCTAGCGCACGCAGCTCGCGACGGCCTCGGCGACCACGTCGGCCACGCTCTTGTCGAGCGCGGACGGGATGATGTAGTCAGCAGCCAGCTGCTCGTCGCTCACGCAGCCCGCGATGGCGTAGGCGGCCTTGATCTCCATCTCCTCGGTGATCTGCGGGGCACGCGCGGCGAGGGCGCCCTTGAAGATGCCCGGGAAGACGAGCACGTTGTTGATCTGGTTGGGGAAGTCGGAGCGGCCCGTGGCGACCACCTTCGCGCCGCCGGCGATGGCCTCGTCCGGCATGATCTCGGGCGTGGGGTTGGCCTGGGCGAACACGATGCCCTCGTTCATGGAGGCAACCATCTCGCGGGTCACGAGGCCGGGGCCGGAGACGCCCACGAAGACGTCAGCACCACGCATGACGTCGGCGAGGCTCCCCTGCTCGTTCTCGGTGTTCGACATCTCGGCGAAGGCGACCTTGGCGGCGTTCATGCCGCCGCGGCCACGCCAGAGCGCGCCCTGGCGGTCGCAGGCGATCACGTTACCGAAGCCCATGTGCAGCAGCAGCTCGCCAATGGCAAGACCCGCGGCGCCGGCACCGGAGATGACGATCTTGAGGTTGCCCATCTCCTTGCCCGTGAACTTGATGGCGTTCATGAGGCCGGCGGCGGTGACCACGGCGGTGCCGTGCTGGTCGTCGTGGAAGACGGGGATGTCGCAGATCTCCTTCAGGCGACGCTCGATCTCGAAGCAGCGCGGCGCGGCGATGTCCTCGAGGTTGATGCCGCCGAAGCTCTTGGAGATGAGGTAGATGGTGCGCACGGCCTCGTCCACGTCGTGGGTGTCGATGCAGATGGGGAACGCGTCCACGTCGCCGAACTCCTTGAAGAGCAGGCACTTGCCCTCCATGACGGGCATGCCGGCGGCGGGGCCGATGTCGCCCAGGCCGAGGACGGCCGTGCCGTCGGTGATGACGGCCACGAGGTTGTGGCGGCGCGTGAGCTCCCAGCTCTTCTGGTAGTCGGCCTGGATCTGGCGGCAGGGCTCGGCGACGCCGGGCGTGTAGAGCAGGGCGAGGTCCTCGGCGGTCTTGGCGTGGGCGCGGGCCACGACCTCGATCTTGCCGGCAAGCTGCTCGTGCAGCTCGAGGCTGCGCTCGCTCGTGCTCTTGGTGGTATCGGTCATGTCGTTCTCCTTCTCTTGGTTCGTATCGGCACCCGCTCGGGCAGGCATGCCCCGCGGGTAACGGTTGCGTTCAGGTTCCGCAGCGCTCTGCGGCGGGGCGCCTACACCATCTCCTCGGGCTTGAACACCTCGTCGAAGCGCTCCTCGCTCAGGTAGCCGAGCGCCACGCAGGCCTCGCGCAGGCTCGTGCCCTCCTCGTAGGCCTTGTGCGCCACGCGCGCGGCGTTCTCGTACCCAATATAGGGGTTGAGGCAGGTCACGAGCATGAGCGAACGATGAAGATTTTGATGCATGCGGTCGCGGTCGGCCACGATGCCGCTTGCGCAGCGCTCGTCAAAGGAGCGGATCGCGTCGGCAAGCAGCCGCACCGACTGCAGGTAGTTGTAGGCGATCACGGGCATGAACACGTTGAGCTCGAAGTTGCCCTGGCTCGCGGCGAAGCCGATGGCGGCGTCGTTGCCCATGACCTGCACGGCCACCATGGTCACGGCCTCGCACTGCGTGGGGTTCACCTTGCCCGGCATGATCGAGCTGCCCGGCTCGTTCTCGGGAATGCGGATCTCGCCCAGGCCGAGGCGCGGGCCACTCGCCAACCAGCGCACGTCGTTGGCGATCTTCATCATGTTGGCGGCAAGGGCCTTCACGGCGCCGTGGCTGAAGACCAGCGCGTCCTTCGAGGTAAGGGCATGGAACTTGTTGGGATCGGTGGCAAAGGGCGTGCCCGCGAGCGCGCTCACCTTGCGCGCGACCAGCGTGTCGAAGCCCGCGGGCGCGTTGAGCCCCGTGCCGACAGCCGTGCCGCCGAGCGCGAGCAGACGCAGGCCCGCAAGCGAGGCCTCAAGCTGCGCGACGCCCGTCTCGACGAGCCCGCGCCAGCCCGAGATCTCCTGGCTGAAGGCGATGGGCACCGCGTCCTGCAGGTGCGTGCGGCCGCTCTTGACCACGCCCTCGTGCTCGCGCTCGAGGCGCTCGAAGGTGGCGATGAGCTGACGGGCCGCCGGGATGAGCTGGCCCTCCACCGCGAGCACGGCCGCCACGTGCATGGCCGTGGGGTAGGTGTCGTTGGAGCTCTGCGAGCGGTTGACGTGGTCGTTGGGGTGCACGGGGGCGGCGAGCGACACGCCCCGCTCGGCCGCGAGCTGGTTGGCGCGCGTGGCCACGACCTCGTTCACGTTCATGTTGGACTGGGTGCCGGAACCGGTCTGCCACACCTTGAGCGGGAACTCCTGCGCGTGCTGGCCGCAGGCGACCTCGTCGCAGGCGTCGCAGATGAGCGCCGCGGCCTCGGGCGCAAGGGTGCCGAGCTCGGCGTTAGCCTGTGCGGCCGCCTTCTTGAGCAGGGCGAAGGCATGCACGATCTCGTCCGGCATGGTCTCGGTCCCTATCGGGAAGTTCTCGAGCGAGCGCTGCGTCTGCGCGCCCCAGAGGGCCTCAGCGGGAACGAGCATCTCCCCCATCGAGTCGTGCTCCGTGCGATACGCGGCCATCGTGCCTCCTTGCGTCTTTTTTTGCCCGCACCATAGTAGCGTGTGGGTGCGGCTGCGCGGCACGTGGCGGGCGCGATATCACGTACGCCCCATGCCTGCGAAACAGAAGATGAACAATTGTGGCAGGCGCGGGCGGCTGACCTCGGCTCGCGGCGCGTGGTGTTACCATAGCCTGCATGCCGAGCTGGAACATACATACCGCGCACGTCGAGCGACTCCTCCGCGACGAGGGAGCCGCGGCTCTGGGCGTGCGCAACGTCGACGCGTTTTTGGTGGGCAACCTCGCGCCCGACATCTACGTGGGCTACATGGTCCCGAACCCCACCAAGAAGATCGCGTACCGCGAGACGCATTTCGCCGACCCGGGCTTCGTGCCCGAACCGCGCTACGGGGAGTTCTTCGAGCGCTTCTGCACGCCTGACGCGCAGGGGCACGTGAGCGACGTGGTGCTCGGCGCCTGGGCGCACCTCATGGCCGACAACGTGTACAACCACCGCAACAACGCCTTCATCGACGCGCACGGCATCCTGCCGGGCGAGGAGACGCGCGTCCGCAAGCAGGGCGACTTCGACCTCTTCGGCCGCACGCTCGACATCTCGCTGGTGCCGCGGATCGACGCCGACGTGGTCGCGCAATGCGCGGCGTTTCCGCAGTATGCGATCGAGGAGCGTGACGTGCGTGCCACCGCGGAGTCGCTCGCGCGCATCGTGGCCGACAACGCCGCGCGCCATGTGTACGGCACGCCCGCCTATTCCATGCTACCGGTAGACTTCTTTGCCACCACCTTTGACGAGGTGCACGAACGCATCTGCCGCGGGCTCAAGGCCTACGCGGCCGGCGACCCCGCGTGGGGCGTCCCGCAGCCGTGGTAAGCAGGCTCTAAGATCTCCCCCATTGCCGGCAATCAGCGGCAAGACAACTTTTTCAATCTGTCTCAAAGCTGGCTCTACGCCCGCCTCCATTGACAGCAATCCGCAGCAAGACAAATTTTATCAATTTATCTCAAAAATTTAGTTGTATACAATTTAATTGTGTGCTATATTTCTATTCGTCAAGAACAACCAGGGCAAAGGAGCACATCATGGCAAAGAACATCGCTGAGATCCAGGCACTGCAGGCCGTCGTCACCGGGCTTTCCGCCCAGAGCTTCAGCCATCGCGTCCACGGCCTCGTCTTTGGCGCGCAGGGCCTCACCAAGCTCGCTGACAAGTACGCCGCCCACGCTGATGAGGAGATGACCTGGGTCGAGAAGTTCGTGAACCGCATCCTCGACCTCGGTGGTGAGGTCAAGCTCGAGGGAACCCCTGCCGCCACGGTCTACACCGACATCGTCGCCTACCTCGAGGCGGAGAAGCAGGTCTCCATCGACGGCATCGCGCAGGTCACCAAGCTCATGCCCGTCTTCGCCGAGGACTTCGTTGCCTATGAGGACATGAAGGCCTACCTCATCGACGAGGACGGCGACCTCCAGGAGACGTGCAAGGAGCTCGACGTCATCAAGCTCATCGGCCTCAAGAACTGGTACGCGACTCAGCTCTAAGCAGACTTCCCAAAAGAGCAACGGAGCCCGGCACCCAGCGTGCCGGGCTCCTTATTGTGCTGGTAGGCAAGCATTTCCGTCAACGACTTCGCTTGCCTTCAAAAAACGCGGAGGGGCCAACCGGCCCCTCCGCACCATCTTTATGGATCACAGCACAGTCCGGCGCGTGCCCCCATGCGCCGCCGCGCGCGGACGCGCGAGGCGCGCCCGACAACCATGCTGAGGGCGGGGGTCCCTTCTTCTCAGGGCGACTTCGCTTGCGACTGAGCCCAGAGAAGAAGGGACCCCCGCCCCCGGTAACGTTTACGAGCGCACCTCGCCGCCCACGCTGCGCATGACCTTGGTCACGAGCCTGCTGTGCGCCCCCTCGACCTCTTCGGAGGTGAGGGTATGGTCGTCAGAGCGGTACGTGAGCGAGAACGCCATGCTCTTCTTCCCGGCGCCCACGCGCACGGGGTCGCGATACACGTCGAACAGGCGCACGTCCTTGAGCAGCTTGCCGCCCGCGGAGGTGATGCGCTGCACCAGCGTCTCGTAGGTCACGGACTCGTCGACCACGATGGCGAGGTCCACGTCCACGCCCGGCAGCGTCGGCACGTCCTGGTACGGGAGCTGCTTCTTCGAGAGCCTCATGAGCGTGTCGACGGAGAGCTCGAAGGCGACCACGGGGTCGTCCACGCCGAAGCGCTTGAGCGACGTGGGGTGGATGTTGCCGATCCAGCCAAGCTTGTCGCCGCCGGCCAGCACCTCGGCCGCACGGCCCGGCTGCAGCCAGCCGTAGTGCTCGGGGTCGGCCACCTTGTAGCGCACCTTGGTGATGCGCAGCGCCTGCAGCAGCTGCTCCACGATGCCCTTGGCGTCGAAGAAGTCGAGCTGCGGGTACTTGCAGTTCCAGCCGTCGTCATCCCAGCTGCCGGAAAGCACGCCGGCGACGTAGGTCGGCTCCTTGGGCACGCTCTTGTTGGGGCGGCCGAAGAGCAGGCGGCCCACCTCGTAGAGCTGCACGTTGCTCACGCCGTGGTCCTTGTTGTAGGCGACGGCGCGCAGCAGGCCCGGGATGAGGTCGCGGCGCATCTCGCTCTGGTCCGCCACGAGCGGGCGGATGATCTTGACGGGAATGCCCTTGCCCTCGTCAGGCATGCCGAGACGCTCGAGGTCGCACGGGTCGGCGAAGCAGTAGGTGCTCGTCTCGTTGAGGCCACAGGCGCGCAGGGTCTGGCCGATGAGGCGCTGGCGCTGCTGCTCGGGAGTGAGGCCACCGGCATGGTTGCGCGCGGCGGGCAGGGTCGGCTCGATGTCGCCCTCGCCGTAGAGGCGCACGACCTCCTCGATGAGGTCGATCTCGCGGATGAGGTCGGGGCGGTTGGTCGGCGCGATTACGTCCCAGTTCTCGGCGTCGCTGCGCTCGATGGTGCAGCCGAGGCGCGTGAGACGCGTGGCCATGAAGTCGTCCGTGATGGGGGCGCCGGCGATGAGGCGGGCGCGGGCCGGGCGGAAGGTCATCTCAGGAGCGGCGACCGGCGCGGGATAGGCGTCGACCACGCCCGGGCAGACCGTGGCGCCGCAGCAGCTCTCGAAGAGCGCGGCAGCGATGTCGGAGACGGCGGCGCAGCCGTTGGCGTCGACCACGCGCTCGTAGCGGATGGAGGCCTCGCTCATGAGGTCGAGCACGCGGCTCGTACGGGAGATGTTGCCGGAGTTGAAGGCAGCGCTCTCGAGCAGGACGTCCACGGTGGTCTCGTCGATCTCGGAGTTGAGGCCGCCCATGACGCCCGCGAGGGCCACGGAGCGCGCGCCGTCGTCGGTGATGACGGTGTTCTCGGGCGTGAGGTGGCGCTCCTGGCCGTCGAGGGTCGTGAGCACCTCGCCCTCGTGGGCCGCGCGCACCACGATGTGGCGCTTGCCGTCGCGCTCGGAGAGCTTACCGAGGTCAAAGGCGTGGAGCGGCTGGCCCGTGAGGAACATCACGTAGTTGGTCACGTCCACGACGTTGTTGATGGTGCGGGCGCCGGCGGCCATGACGCGCTTGGCGAGCCACTCGGGGCTCGGGCCGATCTTGACGTTGCGCACCACGCGGGCGGTGTAGCGCGGGCAGAGCACGGGGTCATCGATCGTGACCTCCACGAGCTCGTCGGCGGAGGGACCCTCCTCCTTCTGCACCCGGGGCATCTCGATGTGGGTGTCCTCGTCGAGCATGGCGGAGACCTCGACGGCCACGCCGGTCATGGAGAGGCAGTCGGGGCGGTTGGGCGTCATCTCGCAGTCGAGGATCGTGTCGCCGATGCCGCTCCACTGGGCGAAGTCGAGGCCCACGGGCGTGTCCTCGGGGAGCTCCATGATGCCCGAGTGATCGGTGCCCAGGCCCAGCTCGGCCTCGGAGCAGCACATGCCGAAGGAGATGACGCCGCGCTTCTTGGCCTTCTCGATCTTGAAGTCGCCGGGCAGCACGGTGCCGATGGTGGCCACGGCCACCTTGAGGCCGGTGCGCATGTTGGGCGCGCCGCACACGATCTGCAGCGGCGCGGGATTGCCGTCCTTGCCCAGGTTCTTCTGGCCCACGTCGACCGTGCAGACGTGCATGTGGTCGGAGTCGGGGTGCGGCATGCAGTCGACCACGTAGCCCGTTACCACGCCCTTCATGCTCGAAGCGGTGTCCTCGACGCCTTCCACCTCAGTGCCGGTGCGGACGAACTCGGCTACCAGGTCGGCCGGGTCCGCCGGCAGGTCGACCATATCTTTCAGCCACTCATATGAAACACGCATGTGCTTGCCTTTCTGCACGTAGGAAACGTTGTTCGGGCGCGGGGCGCCCTGTGCCAGCCTTAGAACTGGCGGAGGAAGCGCATGTCGCCTTCCATGAGCATGCGCAGGTCAGGCAGGTCGTAGCGCAGCGCCGCGACGCGCTCCACGCCGATGCCGAAGGCGAAGCCGGTGTACTTCTCGGAATCGATGCCGCAGTTCTCGAGGACGTTGGGGTCCACCATGCCGCAGCCGAGGATCTCGAGCCAGCCGGTGTTCTTGCAGAAGCGGCAGCCCTTGCCGTGGCAGACGCCGCAGCTCACGTCGACCTCGCAGCTCGGCTCGGTGAACGGGAAGAAGTGCGGGCGGTAGCGCGTGGCGCGGTCCTTGCCGAAGATCTCGCGGGTGAAGTAGTCGAGCGTGCCCTTGAGGTCACCGAAGGTGATGCCCTCGTCCACGACGAGGCCCTCCACCTGGTTGAACTGCGGGAGGTGGTTGGCGTCAGCCGTGTCGGGGCGGAACACCGTGCCCGGGCAGATCATGTAGATGGGCGGCTTGTTCTGCTCCATGTAGTGCACCTGCATGCCGGAGGTCTGCGTGCGCAGCAGCACGTCGGAGTCGCCGAGGATGAGCGGCTCCTTGCCCTCGGGGGCGTTGTCGACCACGTAGAAGGAGTCGCGCGCGGAGCGGCTGGGGTGGTCCTCAGGGGCGTTCAGCGCGGTGAAGTTGTACCAGGTGGTCTCCACGTACGGACCGTCGGCCACGATGTAGCCCAGGCCACAGAAGATGTCCTCGATCTCCTCGCGGATCTGGGTGATGAGGTGCTGGGTGCCCTTGGGGAGCTTGCGGCCAGGCAGCGTGACGTCGACCGCCCTGGCGCTGCTTGATCTGCGCCTCGACGTTCGCGCGGACCGTGTTGGCGAGCTGGCCCATGGCCGGGCGCTCCTCCGGCGGAATCTTGCCCATCATGCGCATGATGGCCGTGAGCTGGCCCTTCTTGCCCATCACGCTCACGCGCAGCTTCTCCAGCTCTTCCATGCTGCCGATGTTTGCCACGCCTTGCGCGACTTGCGCCTCAATTGCCTTGAGGTCGTCGGACATTGCCATAACGTGCTCCCTTCACAACAAAAAACCGTCCCGAGCCCATAGCCCAAGGACGGAAGTCTCCGCGGTACCACCTTGATTGACGTGCGCGTTGTCTCTCGCGAGCGTCCACTCGTTGAGCCCCGTGCCGTGGGGCGGACGGCTTGCCTACTTGCGCGTGCGCGCGTTCAGGTCGCAGCTGGTGGAGTGAACTCCTGGTCTCAGGGCGCGTGGGCACCTCTCAACCGGTGGATGCCCTCTCTGTCCGCTCCCGACGCGAGCCCAGAACCTCTCCGTCATCGCCTAGGGAGGCATGGTAGCACAAGTGCAGGTCAATGGGGCGAAGCGTAACAAAAGGAATTGCGCCATCACGAAGCCCCTACGTTTGGGGCGTGGGCGGCGCCGACGCGCGCTGCCGAAGCCACGCGCAGCCCGTGATGACGCTGCGCCTGCGGTGCGACACCACTGACTGCCGCTGCCACGCGACGCGGCCGCCAATCAGCCATCCCAATCTCCAACCTGCCTGCCGCGGCCGCACGATCCCGCGGCCCTGTGATCCAGCCAGCCCAAACCAACCTGCCCCGCCGCGCCTACGCAGCGCAGCCGCTGGCCCGCCCACCTTCGCGACAACAAATCCCGCCTCACCAAGCACGGTGGGGCGGGACGAACGATGCACCTATATATAAGTGTGCAGGCCCTAGCCGTTGACGATGGCGATGCCGGCGCTGCAGCCCAGACGGTCGGCACCCGCGGCGATCATGGCCTCGGCCTCGGCACGGTTGTGGATGCCGCCCGCGGCCTTCACCTGACAGCGGTCGCCCACGGTCGCGCGCATGAGCTTCACGTCCTCCACGGTAGCGCCGCCCGTTGAGAAGCCCGTGCTCGTCTTCACGAACGCGGCGCCCGCGGCCACGGAGCACTCGCACGCGCGCACCTTCTCCTCCTGGGTGAGCAGGCAGCACTCGATGATGACCTTGACCTTGGCGTCGCCTGCAGCCTCGACCACGGCAGCGATGTCGCGGGTCACGAACTCGTCGTCGCCGTCCTTGAGCGCGCCGATGTTGATGACCATGTCGATCTCGGTCGCGCCATCAGCCACGGCAGCCGCGGTCTCGGCTGCCTTGCTCGCAGTCGCCATGGCACCCAGGGGGAAGCCCACGACCACAGTCACGCCCACGCCCGAGCCCGCGAGGGCCTCGGCCACGGTGGCGGTCCAGCAGGAGTTGACGCACACGCTCTTGAACTGGTGCTCCTTTGCCTCCTCGCAGATGCGCAGCACGTCAGCGCGCTGGGCGTCGGCCTTGAGGATGGTGTGGTCGATATACGATGCGAGGTTCATGGTCGCTCCTTTTTCGGGTTGGTCGCTCGTTCCATTGTATCGCGCCGCTATGGGCGCTGTTCCACACGTCTCGCCAAAGGTCAGCCCACGCGATACCCAACATCAGCCACCCGAGCTTGTCAAAAGCCGCATTTCCGAGCGGCACGTACGTCTGCCTATCCTTCCCACCACGAGCTCTTTCGACGCGAAGCCCTCTGCCCGTCGTCCACCCATGTCGAAAAGCGCGTTTCGGGCGGCGCAGGTCCGCCCATGCGTCCCGCCAGAGGCTCAGTCGATGCGCGGAGCTCTCCGCGCATCGACCGCACATGTCGGAAAGCGCGTTTTCGAGCAACGCAAATCGCCAAAACCAGTCCTGGAAAGCAATCCCAGCAAACTCGCCCGAGTTAAAGGCGGATATATGTACGATAATGGGCCGCCACACGCGCAAGACCTCTTGCTGGATGAAAAACCGCAGGTCGGCAGGAGCAGCAAACGGTATGAATTGTGTTGACGTACATATATGCAGCCTTAACGCGGGCGAGATTCTCCGCGAAGCTCTTTTCAAGGGCAATGCACGAAAAAACGAACGGCGGCGACCCCAGAGCCACCGCCGCTCGCGTGAAAACCAGAGTCGCCAAGCCCTACCGCAGCTGCACGTCCTCGAAACCGGCGGCATATGCCAGCGCTTCGAGCTCCGCCATGCGCCCGTCGCTCGGAGAAGCAGCGTTCGCCAGCTCTCCCACCACACCGAACGGGCGGAACTTGATGAGCTTGAGCGTGGTCGTGCTCACGCGCTCCCTCAGCACCTCGGCGATGCCCGCAATCGTGGCCTCGGGATCGTTCCACCCTGGCACCACCACGATGCGCAGCTCCTGGATCTTGTCGCGGTCGGCCAGATACGCGAGGTTGCGCTTCACCACGTCGTTGCCCGCACCCGTGAGATGCCTGAACACGCCGTCGTCCCACGCCTTCACGTCGAGCATCACGCCGTCGGACACCTCGAGCAGGTCGTCCCACTGCGCGAAGCCGACGCAGCCGTTGGAGTCGATGAGCGTGCCCAGCCCCGCGCCCTTGCAGAGCGTGAAGAACTCCCGCATCCACGCCGCACGCAGCATGCACTCCCCGCCCGAGACGGTCACGCCGCGGATGAACGGCTGGTAGCCATGCACCACGTCGAACACCTCGCGCGCGCTCATCTCGCGAATCTTGGGGCTCGCCTTGTGCGGGCA
>CACYAX010000046.1 GCA_902772435.1 uncultured Coriobacteriaceae bacterium
GACGGCGTGCCCCGCCAGGACGGCTTCGACATCACCGTGGCCTCCGAGGTCATGGCCGCCTTCTGCCTCGCCAGCGACCTTGACGACCTCAAGGCCCGTCTCGGCCGCATGGTCGTTGCCTACACCTACGACCGCAAACCCGTCACGGTGCACGACATCAACGCCGAGGGTGCCTGCACGGCCCTGCTCAAGGACGCCATTAAGCCCAACCTCGTGCAGACGCTCGAGAACAACCCCGCGTTCGTGCATGGCGGCCCCTTCGCCAACATCGCCCATGGCTGCAACTCCGTGATGGCCACCACAACCGCCATGAAGATGGCCGATTACGTGGTGACCGAGGCCGGCTTCGGTGCCGACCTGGGCGCCGAGAAGTTCCTCGACATCAAGTGCCGCGCCACGGGCCTCAAGCCGAGCGCCGTGGTCATCGTGGCCACCGTCCGCGCCCTCAAGTACAACGGCGGCGTGCCCAAGCCCGAGCTGACCAAGGAGAACCTCGAGGCGCTTGAGGCCGGCATGCCCAACCTCCTGCAGCACGTGAGCAACATCAAGGACGTCTACGGCCTGCCCTGCGTGGTCGCCATCAACGCCTTCCCGACCGACACCAAGGCCGAGCTTGACCTCGTCGAGGCCAAGTGCAAGGAGCTCGGCGTCAACGTGGCCCTCTCCGAGGTCTGGGCCAAGGGCGGCAAGGGCGGCGTCGCGCTGGCCGACGAGGTCGTGCGCCTCTGCGACGAGCCGAACGACTTCCGCTTCTCCTACGACGTGGAGGACTCCATCGAGGACAAGCTCAACGCCATCGCGACCAAGATCTACCACGCCGACGGCGTCGACCTGGTGGGCTCCGCCCGCAACCAGCTCAAGCAGCTCGAGGAGCTCGGCTTCGGCAACCTGCCCATCTGCATGGCCAAGACCCAGTACTCCTTCACGGACGACCAGAACAAGCTGGGCGCCCCGCGCGGTTGGCGCCTCACGGTGCGCAACCTCAAGATCTCTGCCGGCGCCGGCTTCATCGTGGCGCTCACGGGCGACATCATGACGATGCCCGGCCTGCCGCGCGTCCCGGCAGCCGAGAAGATCGACGTGACCGCTGACGGCAAGATCGTCGGCCTGTTCTAAACGGATTCGAGCGGGCGGCTGGGGTGACCCGGCCGCCTTTTGAGAAATGGGTGGTTGTGATGGCTGAGCGTCTGACCGATCGTAGCTGTGCGGCGTTTGCCGAGGTCCTGGCTGCCAAGGAGTCCGTGCCGGGCGGCGGCGGTGCCGCGGCCCTGGTGGGTGCCCTGGGCGTTGCCCTCGGCTCCATGGTGGGCAACTTCACCACGGGCAAGAAGAAGTTCGCGGACGTGGAGGACGACATCCAGCGCATGCTCTCTGATGCCGAGACCATCTGCACCACCCTGCTTGACCTCGTGGAGGCCGATGCCGAGGCCTTCTTCCCGCTCTCGCAGGCCTACAGCATCCCGCGCGACGACCCGAAGCGCGCCGAGGTGCTCGAGGCGGCCACCAAGAACGCCTGCGCCGCGCCCGTCGAGATGATGCGCCAGATCGCCAAGGCCATCGAGCTGCTCGAGGAGATGGGGGAGAAGGGCTCCAAGATGCTCATCTCCGACGTGGGCTGCGGCGCGCTGCTCTGCCGCGCCGCCCTCGAGGCAGCGAGCCTCAACGTGTTCGTGAACACCAAGACGCTTTCCGACCGCGCCTTCGGTCATGGCCCATATCCGCAGGTAGTCACCGCAAATCCCGAAGGCACGTCCCGAACCCGGAAAGGAACCACCATGGCAACCCAGCTTCTCGGTCTTCCCGTCGCCAACGCGCTTTCCGAGCGCGTGGCCATCCGCGTGGCCAAGCTCGTCGAGCGCAACATCCAGCCCAAGCTCGCCATCGTGCGCGTGGGCGAGCGCGACGACGACCTCTCCTACGAGCGCGGCGCCCTCAAGCGCTGCGAGAAGGTCGGCATCGAGGTCGAGCGTTTCCTACTCGCCGCCGACTGCACGCAGGAGGAGCTCATGGCGACGATCGAGAAGGTCAACAACGATGACAGCATCCACGGCTGCCTGATGTTCCGCCCGCTGCCCAAGACGCTCGACGAGGCTGCCGCCTGCGCCGCGCTCGACCCGGCGAAAGACGTGGACTGCATCACCGAGGGCTCGCTCTTCGGCGTGTTCGCCAACCGCCCGGTCGGCTTCGCCCCCTGCACGGCCGAGGCCTGCATCGAGATCCTCGACCACTATGACTACGAGCTCACCGGCGCCAACGTGACCGTCGTGGGTCGCTCGCTCGTGATCGGCAAGCCCGTCTCGATGATGCTGCAGGCGCGCAACGCCACGGTGACCATGTGCCACACGCGCACGCGCGACCTCGCCGCCGCGTGCCGCAAGGCCGAGATCCTCGTGGTCGCGGCCGGTCACATCGGCACCGTGGGCGCGAGCGCCGTCTCGCCCGACCAGGTGGTCATCGACGTGGGCATCAACTGGGACGAGGCCGCGGGCAAGCTCTGCGGCGACGTGCTCTATGATGAGGTCGAGCCCATCGTGGGCGCCATCACGCCGGTTCCGCGCGGCGTGGGTTCGGTCACCACGGCCGTGCTCGCCAAGCACGTGGTCGAGGCGGCGGAGCGCACCATCGCATAATCATTCTGAGCTGGCTAGGCAAAGGAGAGGCTATGTCTGACGAGCTGAAGTACCAACCGCTCGACAAGGCGCGCGTCGAGGCCGCCGTGCGCGAGTTCCTCGCCGCCATCGGCGAGGACCCTGACCGCGAGGGCCTGCTCGGCACGCCCGACCGCATCGCGCGTGCCTGCGAGGAGATCTTCGGTGGCATGCAGGAGGACCCGAGCGTCCACTTGCTCAAGCAGTTCAACGAGCCGGGCAACGAGAACATGGTCATCGTGAAGGACATCCCCTTCGTGTCCATGTGCGAGCACCACCTGCTGCCCTTCACGGGGCGTGCCCACATCTGCTACCTGCCGCGCAACGGCAAGATCACGGGCCTTTCCAAGCTGGCCCGCTGCGTGGCGGGCTATGCGCACCGTCCGCAGCTGCAGGAGCGCCTCACCCAGCAGATCGCCGATGCTCTGGATGCCCGCCTCAACCCCCGCGGCGTGCTCGTCGTCCTGCAGGCGGAGCATACCTGCATGACCATGCGTGGCATCAAGGCCTCGGGCTCCCAGACCGTCACCTCCGCGGTGCGCGGTTGGTTCAAGGAAGACCTCAAGGCTCGCGAGGAGGCCCTCCGCCTGCTGGGGCTGTAACATAGGGTGGAGGTTCCGCCCGCGTACCTGTCATTTCGGCCGCCAGCCACGCAGCACCTCCTGTGGCGGGCGGCCTTTGTGAGAAGGGGTGTCACATGGCAAACCAGGACTATCCGACCGTCGATGCGCTCGCACCTGCGCAGATTCTCGAGAAGGCCCAGGCGGTCGGCACGGGCAAGGCGTCCATGCCGCTCGGCCGCGCCTTCGTGCTCGCGTGCCTCGCGGGCTTCTACATCGGCATGGGCGGCATGTTCATGCTGCTCGTGAAGGCCGATCCCACGCTGCCGTTCGCCGCGTCGTCCCTCTTGGGAGGATTCGTCTTCAGCCTTGGTCTCTTTGCCGTGATCGTGGCGGGAGCCGAGCTCTTCACGGGCAACAGCCTCATGCTCATCGGCTGCCTCTCGGGCAAATATGGGGTCTCCGACCTGCTCAAGAGCTGGGCGGTCGTCTACCTCGGCAACCTCTGTGGCTCGCTTCTGCTCGTGGCCGTCCTCTTCTTCGCCAATTTCGCGGGCATGAACAAGGGGCAAGTGGGCATCACCATGATCAGCGTGGCTGATGCCAAATGCGCCCTCCCGTGGGCCACCGCGTTCTTCCGCGCCATCATGTGCAACGTGCTCGTCTGCCTGGGCGTGTGGATGGGCTTTGCGGGCAAGACCGTCGTCGACAAGTTCTTCGCCGCCGCAATGCCCGTCATGGCGTTCGTGGCCTGCGGCTTCGAGCACTGCGTGGCCAACATGTTCTTCATCCCCATGGGCCTCGTGACGCTGGCAACCACGGGCTTGGGGGACGGGCAGACCATCTCCGGTGCGCTGAACCTCATGGGCATGCTCTCCAACCTCTCGGCTGCCACGCTGGGTAACATAGTGGGTGGTGCCCTGCTCTTCGCGGGCGCCTACTGGCTGGCATTCGGAAAGAAGGCCCGATAATGAGCACCTATCAGCTGCCCTTTGAAGTCCCCGCCTGGACCTATGAGCAGGCCATGCACCGTCTGCACGAGGCCCTGCGCTTCGGCATCTGCCCCATGCTCGAGACGGTCGTCGACATGCTCTCCGACCTCGGCGACCCCGACCTCGCCTTCGAGTCCATCCAGATCGCCGGCACCAACGGCAAGACCTCCACGTCGCGCTACACGGCGGCGATCCTGCGTGGCGAGGGCTTTCGCACGGCGCTCTACACGAGCCCGGAGCTCGTGAGCTACACGGAGCGCATGGAGGTCGAGGGCGCGCCTGTGAGCGAGGAGGCCTTTGCCCACGGCATCGCGGCCGCCGCGAAGGCGGGGGAGCGCGTGAACGCTGCCCGCACGGCGGCGGGGGAGCGCCCCTACGACATCACCGAGTTCGACCTGATCACCGTGGGTGCCTGTGTGGTCTTCGCCGAGACGGGTATCGACGTGGCCGTGCTCGAGGTGGGCATGGGCGGTCGTTGGGACGCCACGAGCGCCGTCAAGTCAATCCGCAGCGTCGCGGTCACGGGCATCGGCCTCGACCACATGCACGTGCTGGGTAACACGCTCGAGGAGATTGCCTCTGAAAAGGCCGCGGTCATCCAGGCGGGCCGACCCTGCGTGCTGGGCGTGGGCACCGCGACGCCCGACAGCATGGAGGACGTCTTCCTCGCCCAGTGCGAGCGCGAGGGCGTGGAGCCCGTGCTCCTGCGCCCCGTCAACCTCGACGACGTGCAGGGCGAGATGTTCCCGGGCACGCCGCGTGCCCATGAGGGGCTCCCGCACGCCCGCTTCGAGGTCACCAAGCGCCCCGCACGCCTCGGGGCCCCGCTCGAACTGACCGTCACCACGCCGCGCGCGACCTATGCCGAGCTCGCCGCGCTCAAGCCCGCCTACCAGGCGGCCAACATCGCCTGTGCCGTCACGCTTGCCGAGGCCCATCTCGGTCGCGTGCTCAACACCGAGACGCTCTACGACGCCATCGTCACCTGCCCCACGCCCGGTCGCTTCGACCTGCTGCGCCCCGAACCGCCCCTCATCATCGATGCCTGCCACAACCCGCAGTCGGTGGAGACCTTCCTCACGGCCGTGCGCGCGATCGAGCCCGAGGCCGCCGGCCGTCCCGCGCTTCTGTGCGCCGCGCTCGCGGACAAGGACTGCGCGGGTATGGTCGACCTCTTGGCTCACGAGTTCCCGCGCGTCTACGTGACGCAGACCTCCTCGCCGCGCGCCCTCGCGGCTGACGAGCTCGCCCGCCTGTTCGTGGAGGCAGGCGCGAACGTCTGTGGCACCTATCCGACGGTCGCCGAGGCGGTAGCCGCCCTGGAAGACGAGGCGTACGTGGCCTGCGGCTCCATCACGCTCGCAGGGGAGGTCGCGGGCATCCTTCGTTCGTAGCGCGCCCGCTACCTCCCACTTTCTCCACAACTGGCCATGCCCCAACCTCCCGCGTGCGGAGCGCACGTATAATAGATATTCCTGCTTCTGCGGGAACATATGAGAGGTTGCAAACATGGCTAAAACGAAACGGCGACCTTCGTGGCGCGCTGCCTTGATCTGTGTCTTGATGTTCGTGCTGGTATTGGCCCTCGTGCCGCACTTCGTGTACGCCGAGGACGAGTACTGGGACGAGGGGTATTCCAACGGTGCCGCATACGGTGACCCCCACGTCTCGTCATTCAGCGGCGGCTGGCTGCTGGGCGTTGACGTGAGCGAGTGGAACGGCGTCATCGACTGGGAGGCCGTGGCTGCGGGTGGCATCGACTACGCGATCCTGCGCTGCGGCGTCACCTACGGCTCCTACGGCGAGCGCGACGTGGACGAGCAGTTCTACTACAACGCGTCGGAATGCGAGCGCCTCGGCATTCCGTATGGCGTCTACTACTACTCGGGTGCCGAGAACTACGACGAGGCGGTTGCGGAGGCATGGTACGTCCTGTCCGTGATCGACGGCTGCTCGCTGTCCCTGCCGGTCTACAACGACCTCGAGGTCAGCTACATGGGCAGCCCCGAATGGGCCGACACCCTGACCGAGATCTCGCAGGGATTCTGCGGCACGATTGCCGCCGCCGGCTACCGACCCGGTGTGTACGCCAGCGTGAGCTGGTGGGCGTGGCTGCTGACCGACCCCTGCTTCGACGAGTGGAGCAAGTGGGTGGCTGCCTATGATTCCTACTGCGACTACGACGACGCTGACGTCTGGCAGTACACGGATGACGGTGAGGCGTACGGCATCGACTGGCCGGTAGACCTCAACATCTTGTATCTGTAGGCTTCACAAACCACAGGGGGTGCCGCCCGGCATTCGTCTAGGGATGGTGGAGAGTTTGGCAGCATCCTGTGGACTCTCTGTCGCGCACCGTGCCTATCACGCTATCTTGTATACTGTTGATACCTGACTACATCAGGTGGTATGGAAGGATAGCGACTAATGGCGAAAGCCGGTACCCAACAGAGACCGACGAAGCATATGCACATGCTCCTGTATGTGGCCGTATTGGCATTTGTCATCGTGATGGCAATTGCTTCGGGTCTTGGTATCGCTTTTGGTGGGCAGCGTGGCAAGAGCAATGCCGCTCCCACGTCAGACACAGCCCAGCCGGATACCACCGAAAGCCAGGAGAATTCGTCTGGGTATGAGCCGTCCGGCTATTATGACGGCACGTACATCGACGAAGTCGTCATCGACCACGACAAGAACGACGACGGTCTGCCCGATTCCGACGAAGGCTATCTCGTGGGCGTCGACGTCAGCGAGTGGAACAACGACCTCGACTGGGAGACCATCCAACGGGGCGGCATCCAGTTCGCGATCCTGCGCTGCGGCATCACGGTGGGCGACAACAAGACCCACGAGGTGGACGAGCAGTTCAAGCGCAACGTGGAGGAGTGCGAGCGCCTGAACATCCCCTACGGCGTCTACTATTTCTCATCGGCGGACGACGCGTCCGAGGCGAATGCCGAGGCGCGCTTCGTGCTCTCGGTCATCAAGGACTGCAACCCGCGCCTTCCCGTGTTCATCGACCTGGAGCAGTCCTATATGGGCGATTTCGAGTGGATGGACACGATCAAGGACATCTCCCAGGCGTTCTGCACGACCATCTCGGCTGCGGGCTATGAGCCGGGCGTCTATGCGAGTGTCAGCTGGTGGGAGTACCTCATGACCGATCCCTGTTACGACCAGTGGGCCAAGTGGGTGGCCGATTACAGTGGTTACTGCACGTATGCCGACGCGGACTGCTGGCAATACACGTCCCAGGGAGAGATCTACGGAACCGATTGGCTGATCGACCTCAACATCTGGTATTTGAAGGAAGCGTGAGTCCCATAGGTCGTCTTGCTGTGTGATATCTGTCTGAGGCGTTCGTGGCACCTGCGCTCTGCTACAATGCAAATGTTATGCCTCTTGAGTGAAGACGCTTGTTGCACCCTGCGCCTATAGCGAAACGAAGGAGAACCTGCACTATGTCTGAGCTGCTCGACCAACTTATCACGCCTGAAGTGCGCATGGTCCTCTACCTGATGGTGGCCTGCCTCGTGATGCTCTACGTGCTGTCCATCGTCTACGTCATCCGCGACGCCCAGCGGCGCGGTGCCGAGCCGTGGTGGCTCTGGGCCGTCATTTCCGTCATCCCCATCGTGGGCCTGCTCGCCTACGTGATCCTCCGTCCGAGCTCCTACCTCGTCGACCGCGAGGAGCAGGACCTCGACATCGCCCTGCGCGAGCACCAGCTCTCGCACTACGGCATCTGCCCCAAGTGCGGTGCCCCGATCGACCGTGACTTCGTGGTGTGCCCCATCTGCAACACGCAGGTGCGCAACGTCTGCCCCACCTGCCACCGTCCGCTCAACGCCGACTGGAAGGTGTGCCCCTACTGCCGCACCCGCATCCAGTAACACGGCTCCTGAGAACGCGAACGGCGACCTTCGGGTCGCCGTTTTTTATGGCCCGGCCCCGCGCGTGATGCGGATCAGCGCGGGCGGCATGGGGGAGAGGGATGCCCTTTCGCCTCCCGCCACGGAAATCAATAGCCGTCTTTTCCGCCTCTTTGCGGCGCCTGTTGTGCAGGCCCGTTGCAGCTGGGAAACAATGCGATGTTTCTTGCCCCCAAGTGCCGTTCATGTGGTAAAACAGTTGGGTGCAATTCTTGAATGGAAGGTATGGAATGGAGTCGTTGCTCAACCAGCGCACCAGGACTAACTAGGCGCCTGTCCCTTTCCCGGCGTTCTCGCCGTGTGACACGCGCCTGACCACATGCCCGTCCCCAGGGGTACGGGTTCCATTCCGAATACGTCTTTGCACAGGTACCCATACCAAAGGAGATAGCCATGAAGATCCTCTACAACGATGGTCATGTTGCCGACTGCCCCGAGGGCGAGGAGCTGCACGTCATCCGCCACAGCGCCGCCCACATCCTGGCCCAGGCCATCAAGCGCCTGTATCCCGAGGCCGACTTCGCCTATGGCCCTGCCACCGACAACGGCTTCTACTACGACGTGGACCTTCCCGAAGGCGTCAAGATCAGCGAGGACGACTTCCCCGCGATCGAGGCCGAGATGAAGAAGATCTGCAAGGAGAACCTCAAGTTCGAGACCTATGAGCTCCCGCGCGAGGAGGCCATCGCCCACATGGCCGAGCGCGGCGAGAAGTACAAGGTCGAGCACATCGGCGACCTGCCCGAGGATGCCCGCATCACCTTCTACAAGCAGGGCGAGTACGTGGACATGTGCGTCGGCCCGCACCTCATGTACACCAAGGCGCTCAAGGCCTTCAAGCTGACCGGCGTCTCCGGCGCCTACTGGAAGAACGACGCCAACAACAAGATGCTCACCCGCATCAACGGCATCGCCTTCCCGTCCAAGGACGAGCTTGAGGCCCACCTCGCCTTCCTCGAGGAGGCCAAGAAGCGCGACCACCGCAAGATCGGCCAGGAGATGGAGCTCTTCATGATGGCCGACGAGGGCCCGGGCTTCCCGTTCTGGATGCCCAACGGCATGCGCGTCAAGAACGCCCTCATGGACTACTGGCACGAGATGCAGGACGCCTATGGCTATGACGAGGTCCAGACGCCCATCATCCTCTCCCGCAAGCTCTGGGAGACCTCCGGTCACTGGGACCACTACAAGGAGAACATGTACACCACGCTCATCGACGAAGAGGACTACGCCGTCAAGCCGATGAACTGCCCGGGTGCCTGCCTCATCTACAAGTCGCGTCCGCGCAGCTACCGTGACCTGCCGATCAAGCTCGCCGAGGCCGGTCTCGACCACCGTCATGAGCTCCGTGGCGCCCTCCACGGCCTCTTCCGCGTGCGTTCCTTCACCCAGGACGACGCCCACCTCTTCGTGCGCCCCGACCAGATCACCGAGTTCGTGACCGAGACCGCGCACCTCATCACCTCCTACTACAAGCAGTTCGACTTCCCCTACCACATCGAGCTCTCCACGCGCCCGGACAACTCCATGGGTTCCGACGAGGATTGGGCGCTCGCCGAGGCGGGCCTCAAGCAGGCCCTCGAGACCATGGGCGTCGACTACATCCTCAACGAGGGCGACGGCGCCTTCTACGGCCCCAAGATCGACTTCCACCTGCAGGACTGCCTGGGCCGTACCTGGCAGTGCGGCACCATCCAGCTCGACTTCCAGCTGCCGCAGAACTTCGAGCTCGAGTACGTGGGCGCTGACGGCGAGAAGCATCGTCCCATCATGATCCACCGTGCGGGCTTCGGCTCCTTCGAGCGCTTCATCGGCATGCTCACCGAGCAGTACGCGGGCAAGTTCCCCACGTGGCTCGCGCCGTGCCAGGTCAAGATCCTCCCGGTCTCCGAGAAGACCCGCGACTACGCGCTCGAGGTCGGCAAGAAGTTCCGCGCTGCCGGCATCCGCGTGAAGGTCGACGAGCGCGACGAGAAGATCGGCTACAAGATCCGTGAGGCCCGCGCCATCGACCGCGTGCCCTACATGCTGATCCTCGGCGAGAAGGAGAAGGACGCGGGCAACATCTCCGTGCGCGACCGCTCCAACGAGACCACGCCGTGGGCCCTCGACGAGTTCATCGCCAGCATCAGCAAGGAGATCGCCGAGCGCAGGTAAGCGCTAAGCACGTGTGCTTCCAGGGCCGCCTTCGGGCGGCCCTTTTTCATGTGTGGCCTGTGGAGATGAGGGCGGTGACTAGGCTGGGATGCCTGCCCAAGAAGACGGAGGCCGGGGGAACCCGGCCTCCGTGGCTTTCTCGTCATGACGTGGGGCGCGTGGCCGCGCTAGGGCCTCCTGAAGCACGTGGCGGTCATGCGGGCCACCTTGATGCCCAGGTCATCCTCGACGTTCACGGTGTAGAACCCGAGCGAGCGCCCGCTTTTGTCGGCGTCGGCCGTGGCTATGAGGCGCGTGCCCTTGGCCACCGAGAGGTACTCGATCGTGCTCGAGACCGACATCGTGGGATTCTCGCCGATGTTGCAGGCGACGGCCAGCGCGAGGTCTGCCAGCGTGAAGATAGCGCCGCCCATCACGTTGCCCTGGGCGTTGCGGTGGATGCCGGTGATGTCGAACGCGCACACGGCATGGCCATGCGCAGCCTCGAGCACCTCGCAGCCGCAGGCCTCGGTCGCGTAGCGGTCGTTCGCGAAGAACGCGCGCACTTCTTCGAGGGACATGTTCTCGTCAAGCATGCGCTAGTCTTCCGTGATGATCGTGGCGATGTGCTCGATGGCCTTCGTCGCCTCGGGGATGGGGAAGAGCGGGTAGCTGTGGTTGAGGCCCGTGCCCAGGTTGAGCTCGGAGCGGATGCCCAGGGCGTGGATGCGGTCGTAGAAGAGCTTCACGTCGGGATAGTGGATCTCACGCGTGCCGACGAAGATCGCCACGCGCTTGAAGCCGCGCACGTCGCCGAAGGCGGGGCTCACGCGGTAGTCGGTGAGCTCGGTGCCGCGCGACCACAGCTGCGCCGCCTTCTGGAGGCCACCGACGGCGACCAGCGGGTCTTTGGCCTCGAGCTTGCGGATGTCGGGGTTCCTGAAGGTGAGGTCCACGATGGGCGAGATGAGGATGAGGCGGCTCGGCTGCTCGCGGCCCTCCTCGGCGAGCTTCATCGCGAAGCCTGCCGCGAGGCCACCACCAGCGCCGTCGCCCATGAGGGTGATGTTGTCTGCGCCGTACTTCTCCACCGTCTTGGTCCACAGCTCGTCGAGGGCGGTGTAGGCCTCCTCGAAGCTGTGCACGGGGGCCAGCGGGTACATGGGGACGATGATCTCGGCGCGCGTCTTCTTTGCCACGAGGTCGAGCATGTGCCAATGCTCGAGACGCGGGCGGTTGACGTAGGTGCCGCCGTGCAGGTAGATGACCGCGCGGTCGTTGATGGCGCGACGGTTGAGGAGGAAGGTCTGCATGCCCGCGATCTCCTCCTCGTTGACGCCGACGTGCGGCGAGAAGAGCGAGGGCAGCTGGTACTTGGTCTCGTTCGCCTCAGCGCGCTCGAGGAGCAGGTTCTCGAACTCGACGGCGTCGTCATACTTCTTCTTCGCGCCGGAGGTGCGCAGCGCGGCCTCGGAGAACGTGCTCATGTTGGAGCGGTGCCAGAGGGCGTGGCTCACCAGGGTGTACCCCGCGGCGAGCCCCACGGGCACGGCAGCGGCAATGGCGAACACCTTGAGGGCTTTTGAGTTCTTGAAGGGAAGGGAATCCATGGCTCCTCCTGTGGCGACGACTAACGCAACTGCTATCGAATATACCGCTACCATCATAATAAGGCGTGGGGATTCGTCGAAAATGCGGAGGCGCGAAATGGACAGTACGCAGAGGCCGAGTGGCGAAGACGTGGCAAGGGGTTTCGCGCGGCGGTTGGGCGCTAAGCGGGCGCTTGTCGTATGCGGTGAGGTGCACGGGCTTCTTTCGTGCATCGCCGAGCTCGCGACGGGGGAGCCCCTGTTCGTGACGCCGCTCGCCGAGGACCCCGTGAGCTGCCCCGACCTCAAGGCGTTGGGCCGCGCGGCACGCGAAGAGGGTCGTGCCCTCATCGTGGACAACACGCTGCCCTCGGTCGCCGGCTGCCCTGCCGTGCGCCTGGGGGCGCACGCCGCGCTGGAGCCCCTTGGGGAGGGCGTGGTGCTCGTGGGCCTGTCAGGCGATGCCGAGCGGGCACTGCCCGGCCTCGCGTCGCTCATGGACGGCCTTCCGCAGCTGGATGGGGCTGCGCTCGACGAGCTCCGCGCGGCCATGGACGTGCGCGAGACCACGTGGCACGAGGCGAGCGACGTGGCCCAGGTGGTCGCCACCTACCTCGTGTGCCATCCGCGCGTGACGGAGGTGCGCTACCCGGGCCTGCGCACCGACGCGTCCTTCGAGGTGGCCGCTCGGACCCTCGTGGGAGGCTTCGGCCCCTTCGTGAGTTACCGCGTGCAGGGTGAGCCCCACTGGCGCAGGCTGAGCTGTGAGCCATGCGATCCGC
>CACYAX010000047.1 GCA_902772435.1 uncultured Coriobacteriaceae bacterium
ACTGCTCGGCGACGGCCGTGTTGAGTACCACGTTGGGGTCGGAGAGGTTCTGCTGCGAGCCGCACATGCGGAACTCGAACTTGTTGCCCGTGAAGGCGAAGGGCGAGGTGCGGTTGCGGTCGGTGTTGTCGCGCAGGACCGCCGGCAGCTGCGGGATGCCCAGGTCGATGAGCTCGCGGCTGTTCACGTCAGCGTGCTCCTTGCGGATGAGCGCGTCGACGACGGGGGAGAGGTTGTCGCCCAGGAAGACGGAGACGATGGCGGGAGGGGCCTCGTTGGCACCGAGGCGGTGGTCGTTGCCCGCGGAGGCGACGCTCATGCGCATCAGGTCGGCGTGCTCGTCGACGGCGGCGATCAGGCAGGCGAGGAAGACGAGGAACTGCAGGTTGTGCTCGGGATCGGGGCCCGGCTCGAGCAAGTTCCTGTTGTCGGCGCTGATGGACCAGTTGTTGTGCTTGCCGGAGCCGTTCACGTACTCGAAGGGCTTCTCGTGCTGCAGGCAGACGAGGCCGTGGTGGCTGGCGAGCAGGCGCATCTTCTCCATGGTGAGGAGGTTGTTGTCAACCGCGGTCGAACCCTTCTCGAACACCGGCGCGAGCTCGTGCTGGCACGGGGCGACCTCGTTGTGCTTGGTCTTTGCCGGCACGCCGAGCTTCCAGAGCTCGTCGTCGAGCTCCTTCATGAACTCGTTGACGGTGGGGCGGATGGCGCCGAAGTAGTGCTCTTCCAGCTCCTGGCCCTTCGCCGGGGCGCAGCCGAAGAGGGTGCGGCCGGTGAGGATCAGGTCGGGACGCGCCTTGTAGTCCTCCTCGCGGATGAGGAAGTACTCCTGCTCGGGGCCGACGGTGGTGAAGACGCGCCGCGGCTCGCGGTCGAAGAGGGCGAGCACGCGCTTGGCCTGCACCTCGAGGGCGTTCTGCGAGCGCAGGAGCGGCGTCTTCTTGTCGAGGGCCTGGCCGGTGTAGGAGATGAAGGCGGTGGGGATGCAGAGCACCTCGTCCTTGATGAAGGCGGGGCTCATCGGATCCCAGACGGTGTAGCCGCGGGCCTCGAAGGTGGCACGCAGGCCACCGCTGGGGAACGACGACGCGTCGGGCTCGCCCTGCACGAGCTCCTTGCCGGAGAAGGCCATGAGGATCGTGCCGTCGCCGTTGGGCGTGAGGAAGCTGTCATGCTTCTCGGAGGTGATGCCGGAAAGCGGCTGGAACCAGTGCGTGAAGTGCGTGGCACCCTTCTCGAGCGCCCATTCCTTCATGGCGTGCGCGACCTCGTTGGCGATGTCGAGGTCAAGCGGCTCGCCGCCGTCGATGACCCTGCGGAGCTTCTTGTAGGTCGGTTTGGGCAGGCGTTCCTGCATGTCGGCATCGGTGAAGAGCAGCTCTCCCCACTCCGCGCTGACTTTGTCCTTGGCCATGGCAGTCTCCTTTCCGCATTGCGTCACGCAATGGCCTGGCTATCTGACGTACATGAGGCTACCTGCGCTTTGTTTCGCTCCCATGAGAGGTTCCCGCGTGCTTAACGACCAGATTGTTAAGCTGCGGTTGCGCCAAGGTAGCATCTGGATTACCCCGAGCAGGCACGGTTTTTGGTCACGGCAGGGCTGCGCACACCCTCCCGTGAGGGCCTTGACCGTCTTGCACGAGGCGCATACAGATCGTGGATCGCGGTTCCCTACACGCCGCTCGCCCCGTAGTTAGCGAGCACGCGGGCAGAGGGGTCGTCGACGTCGCAGCCCTCCCACGACCTGTTGGGCATCCAGAAGTCGACGATCATGCCCGACTGGCCGGGGTAGTGCTTCTCGAAGATCTCGCGGTAGAGCAGCGACTCCTTCGTGAAGGGCTGCGCGTGGGTGTAGCGTTGCCGGCGCTCCTCGAACTCCTCGTCCGTGTAGAGGTGCGCGGCGTAGTCCTTGAGGTAGTCCACCATGGAGTGGCCCACCGCGTCCGAGAAGGCGGCCTTCTCGCGCCAGAGGATGGAATCGGGCAGGCAGCCTGTGCCCTCGAAGGCGTGGCGCAGCAGGTACTTGCCCTTCCCGTAGCTGTTGAGCTTGAGCGCGGGGTCGAGCGCCATCACGTAGTGCGCGAAGTCGAGGTCGCCGAAGGGCACGCGGCCCTCGAGCGAGTTGGTCGAGATGCAGCGGTCGGCGCGGAGCACGTCGTACATGTGCAGCTCGCGCATGCGCTTCTCGGCCTCCTGCTGGAAGGCCTCCGCGGAGGGCGCGAAGTCCGTGTACTTGTAGCCGAAGAGCTCGTCGGAGATCTCGCCGGTGAGGATGACGCGGATGTCGGTGCGCTCGTGGATGGCCTTGCAGACGAGGTACATGCCGATGCTCGCGCGGATGGTCGTGATGTCGTAGGTGCCGAGCAGCAAGATCACGTCGTCGAGGGCCGCGAGCACCTCCTGCGGGGTCATCGTGACCTCGGTGTGGTCGCTGCCGATGTAGTCGGCCGTCTCACGGGCGTACTTGAGGTCGATGGGGTCTTCCGTCATGCCGATCGCGAAGGTCTTGATGGGCTCGTCGAGCTCGCGCGCCGCGATGGCGCAGACGAGGGAGGAGTCGAGGCCGCCCGAGAGCAGGAAGCCGACCTTGGCGTCAGCCGCCAGGCGCTTGCGGACGCCTGCGACGAGCTTGTCGTGGATCTTGGAGCACGCGGTCTCGAGGTCGTCGGTGCAGACCTCGTCAACTGCGGTGATGTCGCAGTAGCGGACGAACTCTCCGTCCTTGTAGTAGTGTCCCGGCGGGAAGGGCATGATCGTCTCGACGAGCCCCACGAGGTTTTTGGCCTCGCTCGCGAAGACGATGGCCCCGCGCCCGTCGTAGCCGTAGTAGAGCGGGCGGATGCCGATGGGGTCGCGCCCGGCGATGAAGCTCTCGGTCTTCGCGTCATAGATGATGCAGGCGAACTCCGCGTCGAGCAGGGCGAAGAAGTCGGTGCCGTATTCGCGGTACAGCGGCAGGATGATCTCGCAGTCGCTGTCGCTCTTGAACTCGTAGCCCTTCGCGCGGAGCATCTCGCGCGTCTTGCCGAACTCGTAGAGCTCCCCGTTGCAGACGACGTAGTTGCCGTCGAGCTCGAAGGGCTGCATGCCCTCGGGCGTGAGGCCCATGATCGAGAGCCGATGGAAACCGAGCAGGCCATGGCCCGTGTCGACGACGCGCGAGCAATCGGGGCCGCGTGAGATCGTGCGATTGAAGCCCTCCATGAAGGTGTCGAGGTCGACTTCGGTGTCGCAGTAGCCCATGATTGAGCACATGGTGATCCGCCTCCATTCCGGTTCTCGTCGTGGGTGCGCGGGGCCCGTCCCCGCGGCTGCCCATGCGGCATGGCGATGACCGTGCCGCATCTGCCACGCAACGTTATCGGCTCCGTGTTTCGCGTCTATGCGAAGAACTGTTCCTGTTTGAATTCGTGAACGTTTCAATTGGTTTGCGGTAGCTGAAAGCTTTTTGCGGGCGGAGGGGGCCGCCCTTCTGCCCATGGCGGGGCTAACCAACATTTGTTGCGACGCGTTTGCCTGCGTGCAACGCGGAGGCTACAGCGAAGTGACGCTTGGGAGTCGGGCACGTGGCGCTTTGGGGCGGGTTTGCCAGGGAAGAAACGGGCGGACATAGACTGTGAGCTGCAGAACAGAGGCCTTTACATGCGGCACGGCGATGCCGAAAGGAGTCCCTCGTGAACCTCCTCGTCTCATCAAGCTCTCAACCAGCGGCTCTCCTCGCACTGGAGGACGGCACCTGCTTCAGGGGCCGCTCCTGCGGCGCTCAGGGGGAAGCCTTCGGTGAGATCGTCTTCAACACCTCCATGGTGGGCTACCAAGAGATCGTGACCGACCCGAGCTATGCGGGCCAGATCGTGACGCTCACCTATCCCCAGGTGGGCAACTACGGCGTGAACGACGACGCCATGCAGTCTGGCGGGACGTTCCTGCGCGGGCTCGTGGTGCGCGACATGTGTCATACGCCGTCCAATTGGCAGAGCACCGCGAGCTTCCCCGACTTCCTGCGCAGCGAGGGGGTCGTGGCCATCGAGGGCGTGGACACCCGCGCGCTCACGCTACGCATCCGCAGCTCAGGCGCGATGCGGGCAGCCATCTCGACGACGGACCTCGACCCCGAGAGCCTGGTCGCGCGCGTGGTGGCAAGCCCTGCCATCAGCGCGCACAATTACGTGGCCGACGTCTCCCCGCGCCAGGAGCGCGTAGTGCCCGCGAAGGCTGAGGCGCTTGCGGCGCGTGAGGCCGCCGGCCTGCCCAAACTGCACGTCGTGGCCTACGACTGCGGCGAGAAGCGCGGCATCGAGGAGGGGCTTGCCGCTGCGGGCTGTGAGCTGACGGTCGTGCCCTTCGACACGCCCGCTGCCCGCGTGCTCTCGCTTGCGCCTGACGGGGTGTTCTTCTCCAATGGCCCGGGCGATCCCGAGCAGGCCTCCCAGACGGCCCGCGCGGCCGAGGACATCCTGGGCAAGGTGCCGGTCTTTGGCATCTGCCTCGGAAACCAGCTCATCTCGATGGCTGCCGGCGCGCAGATAGAGAAGCTACCCTTCGGCCACCACGGCGGCAACGAGCCCGTGATGAACCTGCTCACCCGCAAAGTGGAGATCACGGCGCAGAACCACAACTATGGTCTCGTCTTCTCCAGCATGGGCCCGCTCGTGCCCGAGCTCTCGGGTGGCGAGCGCGCGCACGTGCGCGACCTGCGCCCTTGGGTGGAGCGCGGCGTGGCGCCCGTGGTGCAGACCGAGCGCATGGGCCGGGTGCGCCTGACCCACGTCAACCTCAACGACGGCACGCCCGAGGGCATCTTCGTGCGCCTCATGGACGGCTGGCGCCAGCGCGAGGCGGGCGCGACCAGCGTGAGCCCTGACTACCTGTGCATCGACGTCCGCGAGGGGAGGGCCGGCCATGCCGAAGCGTAACGACCTCAAGAAGATCCTGGTGATTGGTTCGGGCCCCATCGTGATCGGCCAAGCGTGCGAGTTTGACTATTCGGGCACGCAGGCTTGCCGCGTGCTGCGCCGCGAGGGCTACGAGGTGGTGCTCGTCAACTCCAACCCCGCGACCATCATGACCGACCCCGAGACGGCGGACCGTACCTACGTGGAGCCCATCACGGTGGAGGCCGTGGGCAAGGTCATAGAGCGCGAGCGTCCCGACGCCCTGCTGCCCAACATGGGCGGCCAGACCGCCCTCAACTGCGCCGTGGCCCTGGGCGAGGCCGGCGTGCTCGAGCGCTTCGGCGTGGAGGTCATCGGCTGTGACCTCGATTCCATCCGCACGGGCGAGGACCGCGAGCTCTTCGCGGCGGCGATGCGCGACATCGGCCTTGACGTGGCGGCCTCCGGCTTTGCCCATACGCTTGACGAGGCCCTCGCCGTGGCGGGGGAGCTGGGCTATCCCGTGGTGGTGCGCCCGAGCTTCACGCTCGGCGGCGCGGGCGGCGGCATCGCCCACGACGAGGCCGAACTGCGCCTCATCGCAGGTCAGGGCCTCGCGCTCTCGCCGACGACCGAGGTGCTGGTCGAGCAGTCCATCGAGGGCTGGAAAGAGATCGAGATGGAGGTCATGCGTGACAACGCCGGCAACGGTATCGTGATCTGCTCCATCGAGAACCTCGACCCCATGGGCGTGCACACGGGCGACTCCATCACCGTGGCGCCCGCGCAGACCCTCACCGACGAGGAGCTGCAGCGCTTGCGCGACTACTCGCTTGCCTGCCTGGAGCGTGTGGGCGTGGCCACAGGCGGCTCCAACGTGCAGTTTGCCGTGAATCCTAAGGACGGCCGCGTCATCGTGATCGAGATGAACCCGCGCGTGAGCCGCAGCTCGGCGCTCGCGTCCAAGGCCACGGGTTTTCCCATCGCCAAGGCGGCGGCGCTGCTTGCCGTGGGCTACACCCTCGACGAGATCGTGAACGACATCACCCGCGTGACGCCCGCCTGCTTCGAGCCGTCCATCGACTACTGCGTGGCCAAGGCGCCGCGCTTCGCCTTCGAGAAGTTCAAGGGCACGAGCGAGGAGCTCACCACCCGCATGAAGAGCGTGGGCGAGGCCATGGCCATCGGCCGCACCTTTGAGGAGGCGCTGCAGAAGGCGCTGCGCTCGCTCGAGAACGACCACATGGGGCTCGGTGCCGACGGGGCCGCGCAGTTCGACGAGGAGCGGTTCGGCGAGCTCGTGGCCAAGCCCACGCCCGAGCGCATCTACTATGTGGCCGAGGCGCTGAGGCGGGGCTGGACGGTCGCGCAGCTTGCCGAAGCCACCCGCATCGACCCGTGGTACCTGTACCGCATGGCCGACATCGTGGCCGCCGAGCGTGCGATCGCGGAGCTCGGCATCGCGGGCCTCGACCACGAGCACCTGCTCGCGGCCAAGCAGATGGGCTTCTCCGATGCCCAGATCGCCTGGCTCACGGGCAGCACGGAAGAGGTCGTGCGGGCCGTGCGCCAGGTGCTGGGCGTGGTGCCGGTCGTGAAGACCGTCGACACCTGCGCGGGCGAGTTCGCCGCCCAGACGAGCTACCACTACCTCACCTATGAGGAGGGCTGCGCCTCCGAGCACGTGGAGGCGGCAAAGCCCCGCGTGGTGATCCTCTCGGCAGGGCCCAACCGCATCGGGCAGGGCATCGAGTTCGACTACTGCTGCGTGCACGCCGCCTACGCGCTGCGCGACAAGGGTTATGAGACGGTCATGCTCAACTGCAACCCCGAGACGGTCTCCACCGATTACGACACCTCGGATCGCCTCTATTTCGAGCCGCTCACCTTCGAGAACGTCATGGACGTCGTGGAGGCGGAGCGCCCCACAGGCGTGGTGGTCACGCTGGGAGGCCAGACCCCCATCAAGCTCGCGCGCAGGCTGGAGGCGGCCGGCGTCCCCATCATGGGCACCCAGCCCGAGTCCATCGACCTCGCGGAGGACCGCGACCGCTTCAGCGCGCTCCTCGACCAGCTCGAGATACCGTATCCGCCCTCGTCGGTGGCCGCGACGCCCGAGGAGGCACGGCAGGTGGCCCGCACGCTGGGCTATCCGCTCATCGTGCGCCCCAGCTACGTGCTCGGCGGGCGCGGCATGGCCATCGTGTACAGCGATGCGGCCATGGCGACCTATATGGACGAGGCGGCCCACGTCACGCCCGACCATCCCGTCTACCTCGACGCGTTCCTCGAGGATGCCATCGAGCTCGACGTGGACGCGCTCGCGGATGGCGAGGCCTGCTACGTGGGCGCGGTGCTGGAGCATATCGAGGAGTGCGGCATCCATTCGGGCGACTCCGCCTGCTGCTGCCCGCCCTTCTCGCTCTCCGACGCGTTCGTGGAGCAGGTGCGCCAGACCACGCGCCAGCTCGCGCTTGCCTGCGATATCCGCGGCCTGCTCAACGTGCAGTACGCGGTCAAGGACGAGCAGCTCTACGTGATCGAGCTCAACCCGCGCGCGAGCCGCACGGTGCCCTTCTCGAGCAAGGCGAGCGGCGTGCCGCTGGCCAAGTGCGCCGCGCGCGTCATGGCGGGCGAGCGCATCTGCGACCTCGGGCTGCCTCCCGAGGACCGCGACTACGCGTACTTCTCCGTGAAGGAGGCCGTGATGCCGTGGGCCCGCTTCCCGGGCTCTGACGTGCGCCTCGGTCCGGAGATGAAGTCCACGGGCGAGGTCATGGGCGTTGCCGAGACCTTCCCCGAGGCCTACGCCAAGACGCGCCAGGCCATCGACTACGAGATGCCGGCGCAGGGCTCGGTCTTCATCAGCGTGCGCGACGCCGACAAGCGCACCATCGCGCCGGTCGCGTTCTCGCTCTGGCAGATGGGCTACCGCATCGTGGCGACGAGGGGCACGGCCAAGACGCTGCGCGCCGCGGGCATCCCGTGCGACGTGATCGAGCGTATCGGGGAGGGGCATCCCAACGTGCTTGACGAGATGGCCGCGGGCGACGTCTCCTTCATCATCAACACGCCGCATGGCCACGACTCGCGCGGCGACGGCGAAGTGCTGCGCAGCGAGGCGGTGGCGCGGGGCATCTCGCTCGTGAGCACGCTCTCGGGCGCCACGGCGCTGCTCCAGTCGCTCGCGTCCCTGCGGCGCGAGGAGAGCTTGCCCGTCTACGCGCTCCAGGACCTCGCGGAGGGCAGGGTCTCGTAGCGTCGCACAAACAGAGGTTGGTTGCGCCAAGGGCTAGCGGGGACATGCGCTACAACGAGCGTTCCTCGGTCATGGGCTTCTCGGCTACACACAGGAAGGTCCATGGCGTGATTTTGTGGTAGCTCAGGACGGTGAACCCCGCTGCCTCAAGCATCGTGCGAATCTCGCGCTGGTTGTACATCTTGACGTCACCGCCTGGCAGGCGCGGGAAGACGAAGTTGGCTATGGCGCGGATGGGCGGGATGCAGTCCATGTCCTCGAGGAGCAAATGTCCGCCTGGTCGGAGGATGCGGAAGATCTCGTCCACCGCGGCCTGCGGATGCGGGTAATGGTGGATGCTCATGTTGACCGTCACGGCCTCGAAGGTACAGGACGCGAGGGGCATGTTCTCGGCGTCCCCCACGGTGGCCTCCACAGAGCCGCCGAAGCGTTCGCGCACCTCGTTGACCATGCCCTCGGAGAGGTCCAGCGCGAAGAGCCGTATCTGTGGCAGCTCCTTACGCATGCGTGCGAGGAAGCCACCGGGCCCACAGCCGATGTCGATGAGGTTGTCGGGTCGCAGCAACTCAAGGGCTTGGATTGAGCGCTTGTAGTCGAAGCTCCAGTAACCCTCGCGCGCGAAGCGCGAGGCATGGTGCAGGTCGAAGTAGGCTTTCGATCGGGCCTTTGCGTCTGTCAACACGGCGTGCCTCCTATGCGATCCCCATCTTCTTGTCGATCGCGGCGAGCACGGTGTCCGTCCACCTGCTGCCGAAGAGCCATTCCTCGTGCTGCATGTCGAAGCGCATGAGGTCCGGCTCGCGGAAGTGCTGCAGGTAGCGCTTGAGGAAGGTGCCCTTCGGGTCCATCCTGAGCGCATAGACCACATGGATGGTGGTGCCGTCCTGATGGATGCCGTCGGCGAGCGGCGTCACGTAGTCGGAGTAGAACTCGCGCGAGATGGTCTTGGGGTGCATGTTGGCGAAGCTGTGGGAGAAGCCGTCGAGAAAGGTGCGCATCTCCTCGCTGTCCTCGTCGGCGTAGAGCGATTTGACCAGCTTGTCTACGAGCCTCTGGCGCTTCTTCTCACTCTTGGCGGCGCCTGAGAGCATAGGACCTACTATCCAGGTGAGGATGCGCGCCACGATGGGGGAGCCCTGGTCGAGGTCGGAGCTGCCGATGAAGGCGTGGTCCACGTGCACGCGGCCGTGCTGCACGAGCAGTGCCGAGAAGCTCCCGCCGAGCGACGAGCCATAGGCACCGTCAACGTGTCCGCCGTGGTGTTCGATGAGGTAGTCCTCAATCTTGGCGCACACCTCGGGCACGCTCGTGAAGCAGACGCTGGGGTCGCCCTCGAAGCCGTCGTAGTTCACGCAGATCAGGTGATAGCGCTCTGCCAGCGCGTCGATCACCCGCGAGAAGTTGATCTGCCACGTGCAGGCCGTGCCTGGCAGCAAGACCAGTGTCTTTCCCTCGTCGAGGCCCATCTCCGTGAACTGCATCGTCGGTCATCTCCCCGTTTGCCGCCCGCAGCCGCCGCGCACGAGGCGGTTGCGTTCGTGATGTGATGTTAGATAAGTCTAACTATAATAATGCCACGACACTTCGTGGGGAAGGACCTACCATGGATCTGCAGTTCGGAGACATCCAAGAGACCGCGCTCGTCACGCTTGCCATCCGCGCCAGCGAGACCGCCCGCGAAAACCCGCGCATCTGCGACGAGAAGGCCAAGGAGATCATCGACACCCTCGGCGTGGACGTGAGCAAATACGATCCCTTCATGTCACACGAGGGCGTGGTGGCCCGCACCATCATGTTCGCCAACACGCTCAAGGAGCTCATCGCGCAGTACCCGGACGCGCTGTGCGTCAATTTGGGCTGCGGGTTCGACGACAAGTTCTCGCAGGTGGACAACGGGCAGATCGAGTGGTTTGACGTGGACCTGCCCGACCAGATCGCGGTGCGTCGCAAGGTCTACGAGGACCGCCCGCGCTGCACCATGCTCGAGGGCGATGCGCTCGACGGTGCCTGGACGGCGGCGCTGCCGAAGGACCGCTCGGCCAACATCATCGTGATGGAGGGCGTGCTCGAATACTTCACCAAGGAGCAGACGGCCACCTGCCTGCACATGCTCTGTGACAGCTTTGAGCACGGCTACCTGGTGGCCGAGATGAACTCGCTGTTCATGGCCAAGCACTCCAAGCAGCACGACGCCATCAAGAACACCAACGCCACCTTCAAGTGGGGGACCGACAGCGGCGCGGAGTTCGTGGAGCTCGAGCCGCGCATGACGCTCCTCTCAGAGCACAGCTACAACGAGGAGATGCGCAAGCACACGCTGCGCGGCAAGCTGTTCGCGGCGACCGTGGGCAAGAACCTCAACAACCGCATCGCCCTGTTCAGGTGGTAGGGCGCGATTCAGCTTTACGCAATGACCGTCAGAGATGTGCGCAGCGGGTGGAGGGGATGCGACGGCATGCCTTCCACCTGCTACCATGAGCACGGTAACGCGGAGGCAAGGCAGGGGGAGTGGCCATGCTCAACAATGTGATAACGATCGTGATGGAAAACGAGCTCGCGCGCAAGATTCTGTTCCTTGTCGTCGTGGCCATCGGGGCGTACGTCGTCCAGAAGGTCGCGTGCAAGGCCATCAAGCACCTGTTCGAGAAGGGCAACGTGCCCCAGGGCAGCATCTTCGTCAACCTCACGCGCACGCTCATCTGGTTCTTTGCCCTGCTCATGGTGCTCGAGCCGGTCTTTGGCGTGAAGCCCACGGCCTTCGTCGCCGCCCTCGGCGTGACGTCCATTGCCATCTCGTTCGGCCTGCAGAACACCATCTCCAACGTCATCTCGGGCTTGGGGCTCATGCTCGCGCACGTCATCGAGGTGGGCGACTGGATTGAGGTCGGCAGCTACCAGGGCGTGGTGACCGACATCACGTGGCGCTCGACCACCATCAAGTCGCTCATCGGCGACGTCATCGTGATTCCCAACTCGGTGCTCAACACCACCACGCTGCGCAAGATGTCCCCGCTCTCCGCGCGTGCCGTCACCATCCCGCTCGACATCCATCCCGAGGCCGACATGGTCGAGGTGGAGCGCGACATCCGCGCATCGGTCGAGGCCGCCACAGCAGAGTGGCGCGACCCTGACCTGCCCATCGACCTCATCGAGCAGGGCTATGGCTCGTTCGGCTTCCGCATGGACGTGCGCGTGCCCCTGCGTTCCATGGAGTACGGCCTGCTCGCCCGCAGCGCGATCGTGGCAGCCTGCTCGCAGCGCAGCTGGCTCGCACGCTGGTAGAATCTGGCGGTACGGGCCTGCGGAGGCGATGCTGGCGCCTCAACTTGGGTATGAATTGTAGTGTGCATGGACGCCGTCCATGCGCTTGGTCCCGCTGTATTGGATGCAACGAGGGCGGTCAGACATGAACGATCTTGCTAACGCGAGCCTGTTCTTCCTTATCTTTGCGGTGATGCTCGTGCTGTACGGTGCGCTGCTCGTGGGTACGGGCGACAAGGCCCTGATGCCGATTAACACGGTGCACTCGGTACGTGGCCCTGAGGACGTGCGCCACGTGGGCAGGATCGTCGTGGTGGTCGGCCTCGTGATCGGTGCGGTCGCGCTCGCCGGCCGCCTCCTCGCCGGATAGCGTGGACAAAGGGGATACTCCCTTTTGTCCACGGTGGTACGAAAGGGATACTCCCTTTTGTCCACGACAATTTCCTTTGTCCAACACGGCAGCGAGTTCGAGGGGGGCGGCCTGCATGGGCGAATACGAGAAGATGATCGCGGGCCAGTGGTACGACGCGAACTTCGACGCCGGCATCCGTGAGCGCCGTGCGCGTGCCGACGAGCTGTGCTGGCGCCTCAACCAGATGGCGCCCCGCGACCCGGCGCGTGACGAGCTTCTGCGCGAACTTTTCCCTCAGCTCGGCGAAAGCGTCGAGCTGCTCAGCCCGCTCTACGTTGACTACGGCGAACGCGTGCGCATCGGCGACGGGTGCTTCATCAACCACGGTGCCTACCTCATGGACGGCGGCGGCATCACGATCGGCTCCCACGTGTTCATCGGCCCCAACCTCGGCGCCTATACGGCGGTGCACCCGCTCGTGGCAAAGGAGCGCAACCAGGGCCTCGAGCGCGCGCTGCCCATCGTGATAGGCGACAACGTCTGGATTGGTGGCGACGTGACCATCCTGCCCGGCGTGACCATCGGTGCGGAAGCGGTCATCGGCGCGGGGAGCGTGGTCACCAAAGACGTGCCGGCAGGCGTGGTGGCTGCGGGCAACCCCTGCCGCGTGCTGCGCCCAATCACCGAAGCTGACCGCATCGGCCTGCTTTGAGCTCGGGCGCCACGGGTTTGTCGGCTATCATGGAGCGCACTGTTGTGCGGCGCGCCATCCGACGAAGCCCGTAAGGAAGAGGCTGGTAGAAATGTCACCAAAGGTCGAGCTCATTTTCAACGTCGTGATCATGTGCCTGCTGATCGCCTTCGCGGTGGTGTCCCTGATGCGGGGCAGCGCGTCGCCCATGATGCTGTTCGTCGACGTGTTCGTCGGCGCGTGGTGTGCCTATGACGCATTCAAGGCGTACAACAAGCTCAAGGGCGGAAAGTAAGCGCAGCGCGTGAGCGGCGTTTCAGGCGGGTCGCGCTAACGCCATCCGCACGCACGGTGCCCGTGGCCCCACGGCCCAAATGCCTACATCTCCAAGACGAAAGGCCCCGCCATCCAGACGGATGACGGGGCCTTCAACCTCACGTTTGCGCTGACGTCACTCCATCGCCCACGTGATCAGTTCCTCAGCCGTGGGCATGCTCTCGAGGCCGAGCGTGGTGAGTATCTCCTGCTCTTGGGCACGGAGCGCCTCGATCTCGGCCTCGAGGGCCTTGACGGTCTCAGGGTCGAGGTTCTCGCTCTCGGCGAGCTTCGACTCGAGCTCCCCGATATTGGAGTCAATGTTGTAGAGCGAGACGGCCAACGCATGCGCGTCCTTTTCGGCCGGCGTGCTCTCCGGCGCTGCCAGCTCCTCCGGCGACGGCTTGAACTGCGGCAAATCGATCATGTAGAGCGAGAAGATGATGCCGCCGAAGATGAGCACGACCACGAAGGCGATGTTCATGATGTCGCGCGGCACGCGGGCGATCCAGCGCTCGAGCAGGGGATACACGAACCAGCTGATGAGCGATGCCGCCACGCCGAACGCCAGCGTGTTCTGCAGGCAGACCTGGCCCATGATGTTGCAGAAGTGGTCGCTGTAGTTCCAGAACTCGTAGTGGGCGTTGAAGACGAGGCCCATCGAGAACTCGATGGCGGTGCACAGAAGCGCGTTGCTCACGAAGCTGATGACGTAGGGCAGCCAGCGGTTGCTCATCTTCTTCTTGAGCCAGATGAAGAACGGGTAGAGGAACAGGGCGATGAACACGACGGCGGCGCCCTCCATGGGGAAGGGGAAGAGCCAGTCGCGCCAGAGCATGGTGTTGGTGGGGTCGTAGTCGCCCTGCACCAGGCCCGCGATGATGAGCTGGCACATGGCCATCTCCATCCAGTGGCCAAGCAGCGAGAAGACCACGAAGTACATGATGAGGTTGCGGACGAACGGCCAGCCACGGCGCTCGATGACGAAGTCCTGCTTGACGGTGTCGCGATTCTGCGAGATGTCGTTGACCAGCACGACCTTCACGCGGTCGGAGAAGGTGAAGTACAGCAGCAGGAACACGTAGAAGATGTCGTTGAACAGCCACGCGAACAGGTTGAAGGTGCCCGTCGCGAGGTCCCATACGAGCGGAATCGCCATCGCGATGATGGACATGCCGATGACGAACGGCCGCGCGACCTTGTAGCGGTTCACGAAGAGCCAGAAGGCGACGCCCTCGAGGATGACCATGATCCAGCTGCGCACGGTGGTGATGTCGTAGATCATGATGTCACGCGAGGTGATGCCGAGCAGGATGATGTAGCTCACGATGTGGATGGCGAAGAGCACCTGCACCACGCGCATGAAGCCCATCGTGTTGGGGTCGCTGTACTTGATGGCGTCGTAGGCTTCCTTCGCGGCCTGCGTCGCGGCCTTGTGCTGGACGCGGGCGTTCTTGCGCGCCTCGCGCTCGCGCTTGCGGGCCTCCTTGGCGTTTTCGTAGCCACCGGTCTGCTCGGCGATCACGGCGATGCGCATCGCGTCATCTGCCAGCTCGTCGGCCTCCATGGCCGTGCCGACGATGTCGACGGCCCTGGCTGCGGCGTCCTGCGCGGAGCGCGTGATCTCGGCGCGGTTGGCGCGACCTGTGGCGTACGCGCTTTCGATGGCATCCTCAGCCTCTTCGAGCGCCTTGATGCGCGCCTCTGCTGCGTCCAGATTGTTGGGCTCCTGCGCGGTGGTATCTGTCACGTAGCTCACTTCCCTTCGCCTGTTACGGGTTGTATTGTGCCACAGCAACACGCAAGGGGATAGATAACGCCCGCTCCTGTTCTCGCAAAACGCGCCGATGCGGCCAAATCTTGCACACATGAAGCGTTTCGTCTCTCCCAACCCGCAAAACGCGCCATTGAGGCCAAAATCTTGCGCGCGCGATGCGTTTCGTCCTCCCAACCCGCTCGTTTTGGTGTTGCCGACGCTAAAAAGTGGGTTGTCTTGGACGCAAGTGCTTCCTATGCGTCATTTTTTGGAGACCTTGCTCGTAGTGAGTCACATATTCGCAGGATTTGGAAGCCTAATACTTCTGCATTCGCGAATAAATGTCGCATAGGAAGCTTTTGCGTCCATGCGGCGTTTCTTGGGGTGCCCGATGGGGCACTTTTGAGCCCATTTTTGGCTGGAACCCTCCAGATGTGGCCAACGCGCAAGCCATCTCCAGGGCGGTCGGGGAAAGATAGGGAGCGGTGACGCGCTGGAGCGTCGCGGCATGCGCTTGGTGGCAGCGCAGCGCTGGGAAGTGCGGGGGTGGCGGCGCGTTAGAGTGTTTGGCAGACCCTCGAAACGGAAAGCATCTCTCTTCGCTCATCGGGGCAGCTCGCGAACCTCGTGCAGCATGCGGACCGTTTGCGACGCGGCCCCATGAAGGCCGTTTCAGCCTTCGTAATAAACGTTATGGGTCCAATCTGTCACGCAGGGCGGATACCTTGGAGCCCAATACCATACACAACACTACAATTGACCTTGGTCCGCACGTCACGGGGCCATACGTTTCCACTTCACGTATAGGGATGGACCTATGAAAATCGAACTCGAGCACATCACCAAGCGGTACCCCAACCGCAACAAGAAGCAGGGCGGCGAGGTGACCGCCGTCGATGACTTCCACCTCACGATCCCGGACGGCAAGCTCATCGGCCTGCTCGGGCCCTCGGGTTGCGGAAAGAGCACCACGCTCAACATGATCTGCGGCCTCGAGGCGCCCACGGAAGGCAAGATCTGGTTCGGCGACCAGGACGTGACCAAACTCTCGCCCGAGGTCCGCGGCGTGGGCATGGTGTTCCAGAGCTACGCGCTCTACCCGCACATGACCGTGCGCCAGAACATCATGTTCCCCCTCGAGAACCGCAAGGGCG
>CACYAX010000048.1 GCA_902772435.1 uncultured Coriobacteriaceae bacterium
CGGCATCAGCTATTGGGAAGTCATGGACTGGGACAACGACAAGTGGTCGCGCTCGGGCCTCAACACCTTGTGCGAGCGGCTCGAGGAGGCGCGCGCCAAAGGCGTGAGCGAGCTCGGGATCAGCCCGCACGCCCCTTACTCGCTCGATTCCGACCCGCTGCTCGACCTCCCCGACATCGCCCGCAGCATGGGCATGCGCCTGCACATCCACCTCGGGGAGACGCCGGCTGAGGCGGGCGCCATCCCCTCGAAGCTCACCAACCTCACCTCGTGGGCCTGGAACCACACCGAGTGGCGCAACTTCAACGACCTCAAGGCGGCTGGCACGGGAGCCAGCGCCATACAGTTCGTGGACCAGCTCGCCGTGCTGGGCCCCGACGTGCATATCGCCCACGGCGTGCATGCCTCGCGCGAGGACCGACGCATCCTGCGCCAGCGCGGCGTCTCGGTCGCGCTCTGCCCGCGCTCCAATCGCGTGACCTGCACCGAGGCGGACGCACCCATCGCGCGCTACCTCGAGGAGGGCAACCCCCTGGCCGTGGGCACCGACTCGCTCTCCAGCTGTCCGAGCCTCGACGTGCTCGACGACGTGGCCTTCCTCTACGACCTTGCCATCGAGCAGGGCTACGAGGGAGACGACCTCTCGCACAGGCTCATACGCATGGCGACGCTCGGCGGCGCCGAGGCGATGGGCCTCAACGTGGGACCCAAGCGCATCGGGCAGATCAACGTGGGCGCCTTGGCAGACCTCGCGTTCTTTGACGTGGAGACCGACGTGTCATCGCCAGAAGCGCTCGAGGCGACGCTCGCGGGCTTCGTCCTCCATGGCGCGGGCAGCTGTCGCGCGACCGTGATCGAGGGCCGTCTCGCCTATGACCGCATCTGGTCGTAGCGCCGCGGGGTTCCGAACCACGGGCACCCTTTGCCCATATGGGATGTTAATCACCAATCCCGCGCCAGCTGCGGCACCATTCGTGCTATGTTGACAGTACGTATGCCCTGCACACCAAGACGCGGGGTAGGGAGAAAGGGTTTTGCCATGGACTTCATCATCAGCCGTCGTCAGATGCTCGGCATGAGCACCGCCACGCTCGCCACGCTCGGCCTCGTCGCCTGCGGTGGCAAGAAGGAAACCACCGATGACGCCGCCACCACCGACGCCGCCGCCACCGAGGGCGCCCTGCCCACCATGACCGAGGGCAAGCTCACCGTCGCCACCGGCAACCCCGCGTGGGAGCCCTGGGTCATCGGCGACAACCCCGAGTCCGGCGAGGGCTTCGAGGCCGCGCTGATCTACGCGCTCGCCGAGAAGATGGGCTTTGCCAAGGAGGACGTCGTGTGGGTCCGCACCGAGTTTGACGAGGCTTGCGCTCCTGGCGAGCACGACTGGGACCTCAACATCCAGCAGGTCTCCATCAACGAGGACCGCAAGAAGGCCGTCGACTTCTCGCCCGCATACTTCCGCCCGACGCAGTCCGTCATCGTCAAGAAGGACAGCAAGTTCGCCGGCGCCAAGACCTGCGCCGAGCTCAAGGACGCCATCTTCGCCGTGATGGTCGGCACCACTGCTCCTGACTACGTCAAGGACATCATCAAGGGCGGCTCTGACGAGGGCATCGACATCTTCAACAACAACTCCGACGCCGTCGCCGCCGTCGACAACGGCCAGGCTGACTGCCTCGTCACCGACACCCCGCAGTGCGTCTACATGGTCGAGTCCGAGCAGCTCGCCAACGGCCTCGTCCTCGGCCAGATCCCCGGCACCGAGGATCCCGACGGCCTGGGCATCACCCTCGTCAAGGACTCCGCGCTCACCCCGTACGTGACCGACGCCATGAACGCCATCCTCGACGACGGCACCGTCCAGGGCCTCATCGACACGTGGCTCAAGGCCTACACCACCGACATCCCCACGCTCGCCTAAGCACGAGCCCGTCGAAGCGCGACCGAGGCGGCTGGCAGGACGACCTGCCAGCCGCCTTTTTGTCCCGCACGCCGCGAACGGCCCACGCGCTACCGCAAACATAAAAGTTGGTGAATGTTCTGCCGCCAATTTGGCCCGCCGACGGACAAAGATAGTACCATGGGAATGCTTGCACCCACACCAACCGAAGCGAGGTGGTCAGCCGCATGCCCAACAACACGGTATACGAGGTCAGCGCTGTCGAGGAGGAGCGCGCGCAATTCAGGCGCAAGGAAGCCCTTCGCTCGCATATCACGAGCGTCGTCTCCTCCCTCATCTTCGTGGCGCTCGTCGTCATCGTCCTCAAGAACTCGCCCGGCTGGCCGCGCGTCAAGGAGTCGTTCTTCTCCCCCGAGTACTTCGCCATGGCATGGCCCCAGGTGCTCGACGGCCTGCTCCTCAACATCCGCGTGCTCGGCATCGCGCTCATCGGCGTCGCCATCCTCGGCACGTCGCTCGCGCTCATCCGCATGACCACCTCAGCGGTCATGTTCCCGCTGCGCGTGGTCGCGCGCTTCTACACCACCATCATGCGCGGCATCCCCATGATCGTGGTGCTCTACCTCATCGGCTTCGGCATCCCCGGCCTCGGGCTCTTCGGCCGCATCGACAAGGCCGTGCTCGGCACCATCGCCGTGGTCATGAGCTACTCCGCCTACATCGCCGAGGTGCTGCGCGCCGGCTTCCAGGACGTGCACCCCTCGCAGCGCGCCTCCGCCCGCTCGCTCGGCCTCACCCAGGCCCAGACCATGTGGCTCGTCATCATCCCACAGGGCCTGCGCAAGATCGCGCCCGCCCTCATGAACGACTTCATCTCCATGCAGAAGGACGTCGGCCTCATCTCCACGCTCGGTGCCATCGACGCCGTCCGCGCGGCCCAGATCATCGTCGCCAAGACCTACAACTTCACGCCGTACGTCGTGGCATCGATCCTCTTCATCCTCATGAGCGTGCCCTTCATCCTGCTCAACGACTGGTATTCGGAGAAGCTCCGCAAGCGCGAGCAGACGGGAGGCATGGTCTAATGGCAGACGAGAAGCTCACGCAAGCCACCCCGACCGTCGAGCATCCGCCCATCGGCGACGTGGTCCTGCGCATCGACAACGTGGTCAAGCGCTTCGGCGACAACACCGTGCTCGACCACATCTCCTTCGACGTGCACCAGCACGAGACCGTGGCGCTGCTCGGCGCATCCGGCTCGGGCAAGTCCACGCTCATGAAGTGCGTCAACCTGCTCGAGCAGGTCAACGACGGCCAGATCTGGCTCGGCGACACCGACATCACCGACCCGCGCATCAACATGGACAAGCAGCGCTCGCGCATCGGTGTGGTGTTCCAGCAGTTCAACCTCTTCTCCCACATGACGGTGCTCAACAACGTCACGCTCGCCGCCCGCAAGGTGCACAAGTGGCCGCGCGAGAAGGCCGAGGAGAAGGCCATGGGCCTGCTCAGGCGCATCGGCATGGACCACAAGGCCAAGGAGTACCCCGACCGCCTCTCGGGCGGCCAGCAGCAGCGCGTGGCCATCTGCCGTGCGCTCATGATGGAACCCGAGCTGCTCCTGCTCGACGAGATCACCTCGGCTCTCGACCCGCTGCTCGTGGGCGAGGTCCTCGAGATGGTCGGCGAGCTCAAGGCCCAGGGCGCCACCATCCTCATGGCCACCCACGAGATGGGCTTCGCCCACGACGCGGCCGACCGCATCGTGCTGCTCCGCCGCGGCCACATCGCCGAGAACGGCAGCCCCTACGACGTCATGGACCACCCGACCGACCCCGAGACGCAAGAGTTCTTCGCTGCCTACAACCGCGTGTAGGCAGCTCGGGAGGCCGACGGTCACCTTCGCCAGCTGCGCGGCCCCTGCGGGGTGCCGCCATCGCGCACGGCGGGGTCCTGTCGGAGTACGTGGTAAGATAACGGCATCGTCGACCTGCGAGAAAGGACCAGATCATGGAGACACGCGTTGCGGTCATCGGCATCATCGTCGAGGACGCCGACTCTGTCGAGCGCCTGAACGAGACGCTGCACGAATATTCCCCCTACATCGTGGGGCGCATGGGAATCCCCTATCGTGAGCGTGACATCAACATCATCAGCATTGCGGTGGACGCACCCGAAGAGATCATCTCCGCGCTTGCGGGCAAGGTGGGCAACCTGCCCGGCGTGAGCGCCAAGACCGCCTACTCCAACATCGTGAACAAGGCATAGGAAGCGACTGCGTTATGGCTGGATGCTCCATAGTCTTTCTGATGATGGCGTGGCCGTTCTTCCTTGTCGTCGGCGTTCTGTACGTTGCGCTGGAAGCGGCAGCCACGGTGGTCACAAGTCCAGCCTTTCCCTGGCTCGTCATCTCGGTCGTGCTCACGACCGTCGGCTCCATCTGGGCGGCCGTCAAGGCGTGGAACTACTGGAAGAACCGTGAGATAGAGACACCCACGGTCAAGGACTTCGTCCCCATCCTGGTGCTCTACGCGATCGCCTTCATCACCTTCTGCATCGCCGTCTGGTTTGCGGGCGTCGCGATCCTCGGCATGTACAACAGCCAGACATAGCGCGTCACCAGAACACGCAACAGCGGCGCGGGGCGAGGGAACCATTACCTCGCCCCGCGCTTCGTCTTCTCAGGTTGTTAGTTACGCGAGCGCCACGATGAGGCCCTCGAGCTTGTCGGCCATCTCGTCTACCTGCGCGGTCGTGACCACGAGGGGCGGCAGGAAGCGCAGGATGTAGTCACGGATGTGGTTGAGCACGAGGCCCTGGCTGAGGCCGTCGGTGACGAGCGGCGTGGCGATGGGCACGTCAAACTGCGCGCCCAGCATGAGGCCATGGCCGCGCACCTCGGTCACGTGCGGCAGGGCCGCGAGGCGCTCGCGCATGTGGGCGCCCGTCTCGATGACGTGCTCGCCGATGCGCTCGTCAATCATGGTCTCGACCGTCGCGCGGGCGGCGGCCATGGCAAGGGCGTTTCCGCCGAAGGTCGAGCCGTGGTCGCCGGGGTTCATGAGGTCGGCCAGCGCGGCGCGCGCGGCCACAGCGCCCGTGGGGAAGCCGTCAGCGATGCCCTTGGCCATGCTCACGATGTCCGGCTCGATGCCGGCGAGCTGGAAGGAGAACGGGGAGCCGCAGCGGAAGAAACCTGTCTGGACCTCGTCGATGATGAGCGCGAGGCGGTACTCGTCGCAGAGCGCGCGCACCTGGCGCAGGTACTCGGCGGTTGCGGGCCAGACGCCGCCCTCGCCCTGCACGCATTCGAGCATGACGGCACAGAAGCGGCCCGTGGACTCGGTGGGGTGCTCGATGGCCGCACGCATGGCATCGATGTCGTTCAGGGGCACCGACGCGAATCCCTGCGGGAGCGGGCCGAAGCTCTTGTGGAAGACGTCCTGGCCCGTGGCCGAGAGCGTGGCGAGCGTGCGGCCATGGAAGCTCTGGCGCGCGGTCAGGATGCCCGAGGCACCGTCAAGCTTGACCTCGCCCCAGCGGCGGGCCACCTTGATGGCGCCCTCGTTGGACTCCGCGCCGGAGTTTGAGAAGAAGCTCTTCCACAGGGTGCCCGTCGAGCCCGTCATGTGGCCCCGCTCGTCGGTGGTGGTGGAAAGCAGGTCGGAGATCGCGCAGGCGAGCTCGCCGCGGTTCTCCTCGTAGTAGTAGTTGCTGACCTGCCAGACGCGGTCGAGCTGGCGCATGAGGGCCGCCGTGACCTTGGGATGGGCGTGGCCGAGGCTCACCGCGCCGATGCCCGCGAGGAAGTCGAGATAGCGATTGCCCTCGGCATCGGCGAGCTCGGCTCCCGCGCCGTAGACGAATTCGACGGGCAGGCGCCCATAGGTGTGCATGACGTAGGTGTCGTCCAGTTTCATGGCCTCTATGGTGGTCCGATTCATCGTTTGTCCTTTCGTAGGGTCAGCGCGGACGTCTTGGTGGACATTAGGGATACTCCCTTTTGTCCACGGTGGACATTGGGGATACTCCCTTTTGTCCAGGGATGCTCCCCCTCGTACCACGCGTGCTAGAGCTCGTCGTTCTGGCGGAACATCGTGCCGATGCCGGCGGTGGTGAAGAGCTCGAGCAGCATCGAGTGCGGATAGGTGCCGTTCAGGAAGTGCACGTGGCGCACGCCGGCCTCGAGCGCGTCTGCCGACGACTTGACCTTGGGGATCATGCCGCTCTCGAGGGTGCCCGACGCGATGAGCTCGCGCGCATCGTCGAGCGTGAGCGACGAGAGCAGGCTGTCCTTGTCTGAGAAGTCGCGGTACAGGCCGTCGACATCGCTCAGGTAGATGAGCTTGTCTGCCTTGAGCGCGATGGCGAGCTCGCTCGCCGCGAGGTCGGCGTTGATGTTGTAGGAACCGCTCTCGGACCAGCCCACGCCAGCCACCACCGGCACGTAGCCCTCGTTGAGGATGGAGTCAACGAGCTTGGTGTTCACCTTGGTGATGTGGCCCACGCGGCCCAGGTCGGGGTCGAGCGCCTCCGCCTCGAAGGTGCGACCGTCCGCGCCCGTGATGCCCACCGCGTAGTCGCCGTAAGCGTTCATCTGGGAGATGAGCGACTGGTTGACCTCGCCCACAAGCGCCATCTGCACGGCGCGCATGGCCGCGTCATCCGTCACGCGCAGGCCGTCCTTGAAGGCCACCTTGAGGTCGAGCTCCTTCATGAGGGCCGAGATGGCCTTGCCACCGCCGTGCACGAGCACCACGCGGATGCCCACGAGCTTCATGAGCACGACGTCGGCGATGACCTGGCGGCAGAGCTCGGGGTCTTCCATCGCGGAGCCACCGTATTTGATCACGAAGGTCTTGCCGGCGTTCTTGTTGATCCACGGCAGGGCGTCGGCTAGGACGGCGGCACGACGCTGCGCGACCTGATCGTCAAGACGTACGCGTTTTCTGGCCATGAGGCTTCCTTTCGTCATGCGGGGCGTTTCGAGGCCCCCGGATCGTTCGTCAGAGGGAGTTCTCGCGCCGTTACGTGCGGTAGTCGCCGTTGATGGTCACGTAGTCGTGCGTGAGGTCGCAGGTCCACACGCGGGTCTGCGCACTCCCCTGCCCGAGGCTCACCACGATGGGAATCTCGGGCTCCTCGAAGCGCCTGAGCATGTCGTCCTCGTCCATGGGAACGGTCAGGCCACCACGGCAGACGGGCACGCCCATGAAGTCGATGTCCACGTCCTCCTGGTTGAAGAGGACGCCACACTTTCCGGCAGCGGCCGCGACGCGGCCCCAGTTGGCATCGTGGCCGAAGATGGCGGTCTTGACCAGCGGCGAGTTGGCGATGGAGCGGGCGACGGTGTCGGCGTCCTTCTCGTTCGCCGCGCCGATCACGTCCACGGTCACGAGCTTGGTCGAGCCCTCGCCGTCAGCCGCGATCTTGCGCGCGAGCTGCTCGCACACGTAGCGCACGGCGGCAGCGATGGCCTCGAAGGCAGGCGTGCCCTGCTCGATAGGCTCGCCACCTGCGGCGCCCGTGGCAAAGAAGAAGCAGGAGTCGTTGGTGGAGGTGTCGGAGTCGACGGTCACCTTGTTGAAGCTCACGCCCACGGCAGCCTTGAGCGCGGCGCGCGCGGCATCGACCGTAAGCGGCGCGTCCGTGGAGATGACGGCGAGCATGGTGGCCATGTTGGGCTGGATCATGCCCGAGCCCTTGACGAAGCCGCCCACGTGCACGGTCGCCTGGCCGTCCGCGCCAGGGAGCATGCCCGCCACGGAGCACTCCTTGGGCACGGTGTCGGTGGTCATGACTGCGCGAGCCGCCGCATGCGCATGGGCCGTGTCGGAACCAAGCGCGGCAACGGCTGCCGGCACGCCCGTGTGATAGGGCTCGAGGGGCAGCTGCACACCGATGACGCCCGTGGACGCCACGAGCACCTCGTCTTCCGCACAACCGAGCTCGGCGGCGAGCAGGGCCGTCGAGGCCTGCGCCACGGCAAGGCCCTCGGCACCCGTGGAAGCGTTGGCGTTGCCCGAGTTGAGCATCACCGCACGGGCCGTGCCCGCTGCGGCACGCGGCCGCGAGACCTGCACGGGCGCGGCGCAGAAGCGGTTCTGCGTGAAGGTCGCCGCGCATACGCAGGGCTCGTCAGCAGCCACGAGCGCGAAGTCCAGGCGCTCGGGCTCCTTGCGGAAGCCCGCGTGGATGCCTGCCGCGGACATGCCCGCGGCGGCGCAGACGCCACCCTCGCAGGGCGCGAAGCCAAGGGCGGCGAGGTCGACGGTAGGGTCAGCGAAGGTCAGGGGCTGATAGGTTGACATGGTGTCTCCTTCTGATGGAGCGCCGGGCATGGAGGACGGCGCTATCACGGAATCGGATCAGGCGGTGCGCGCAGGGGAAGGCGCGCATCTTAGGCCATACGCCGGGGGCAGAGGGTGCCGGCGACGTGCGCCGCAAACCAGCGGCGTGCCTCCCGAGGCCAACAGGCCTCAGACGGCAGGGAGCGCCGATCGTCGTCGCAAGCCCGCGACCCGCTTCCCATGCGCTCTCGCAAAAGCCATTAGCCATCCTCCAAGTGGAAATCTAACCCCTCAGTATTCAAACTTACGAATACGTGACATAAAAACCCTAGCATACGGGGATAGTGACTCATAAAACTGCATGCATCCGTTCACCAACTGAAACAATTGGCACCACGGGCCGAAACATACGCCAAAACCAACAAAGCCCGCCCCAGGAACGCCCGCACGAGGCGCCCCAAGGGCGGGCCCAAAGCATGCGCTACAGCACGAGCTCGTCGAAGGTGTAGAGACCAGGCTCGCGGCCTGCGAGCTTCTTGGCCGCGGCGATGGCGCCGGCCACGAAGATCTGCCTGCTCGAGGCGCGGTGCGTCAGGCAGACCTCCTCGTCCGGACCGAAGAAATGCACCTCGTGCGTGCCGGCGACGGTGCCGCCGCGCAGGGCGTGCATGCCGATCTCGCGCTCCGGGCGCTTGCCCACCATGCCGTCGCGACCGCTCTTCACGCTGTAGATGCCCTCGGGGTCCACGGCGGCGAGCAGCAGCTTCGCGGTACCGCTCGGGGCGTCCACCTTCTGGTTGTGGTGGGTCTCCACGATCTCGACGTCAAAGCCGTCGAGCGCGCGGGCCACCTCGGAGGTGATGCGATTGAGCACGGCGACGCCGAGCGAGTAGTTGGAGCTGTGCACCACGGGCATGCGCTTGGCGAGCGCGTCGAGGGTCTGGAGCCCCTCGGCCTCGAGTCCCGTCGTGCCGCTCACGAGCGCCGCGGGATTCTGCTCGAGGTAGGCCGCCAGATGCGGCAGCATGTCGCGGTGCGTGAAGTCGATCACGAGGTCGGCGGCGGGCACCTCGCCCGCGTCGAGGGCGTCCACGTCGTCGATGCCCACCTGGCCCACGCATTCGAAGGCCTCGTCAGCCTCGACGGCGGCACGCACGAGCGCGCCCATGCGGCCGTCGCCGCACACCAACGTACGAATAGCAGCGGTAGTGTTAGTCAAGGAGACCAGCCCCCTTCAGAGCCGCGACGAGACGGGCCTCGTTCGGGGCGTCCATCGGCCAGAGCGGCTGGCGGTACACGGGGCTGATGAGGCCCATCTTGGCGAGGGCGGCCTTCACGGGAATCGGGTTCACCTCGCAGAAGAGCGCGTGGATGAGCTCAAGGTTCTCGATCTGGGTCTTGCGTGCGGCCTCGATGTTGCCCGCGGCCCAGTCGGCGCAGAGGTCATGCACGGTCTGCGGCGCGATGTTGGCCCACACGCTGATGACGCCGGAGCCGCCGAGCGACATGATTGGCACGATGATGTCGTCGTTGCCCGAGAACATGCGGAAGTCGCTGCCCAGGTACTGCGCGCACATCGTGGCGTAGGAGATGGAGCCCGAGGCCTCCTTGATGGCCCACGCGTTGGGATGCTCCCGCAGGCGGGCGAGGTTGCGCTCGCTGATGGAACAGCCCGTGCGGCCGGGGACGTTGTAGAGGATGCACGGCACGCTCACCTGGTCCATGACCGTCGTGAAGTGGCGATAGATGCCCTCCTCGTTGGACTTGTTGTAGTACGGGGTGATGAGCAGCAGGCCGTCGATGCCGCGCTCCACGAGGCCGAGCGACTTGTTGAGGCTCTCAGCGGTGGAGTTGGAGCCCGAGCCGCCGATGACGGGGATGCGGCCGGCGACGTGGTCCACGACGAACTTGGCGACCTCGAAGTCCTCGCGGTCGGTCATGGTCGAGCTCTCGCCCGTGGTGCCGAGCACGAGGATGGAGTCGGTGCCGTTCTCGAGGTGGAAGTCGACGAGGCGCTCGAGGGCCTCCCAGTCGACGGACTTGTCCTCCTTGAAGGGGGTGACGAGGGCGACGATCGATCCGGTCAGGTTGGTGATGTCCATGGTCTCTCCTGTTCTGGCGAACTGTTTTGGTGAGGTGGCAGGCAGGGCTTGTCATGCGGGCGGCGCACCGACCGCAGACGACGGGAAGCCAGCTCGCGCAGGTGCACGCGGGCTGGCTACGGCTTTTGCTTTCGTCGGACGTACGAGGCACAAACCGCGGGATTCGAGAGCGCTTGGCACGCACGAGACAGCACGACAGAGGCCATGAGCTGGCCATATGCAGCATGTGACTGGATACGTGACATTACCTCTCCCCTCTTGTCTTGCTCTGGGCAGCGCTGCCGCCCCAGCTTTCCAGCTCGAGGGGATAGCGCACCCACAGGTGTTCCTGCGGACAGTCCTACGGGTATTCCCCGCAGGCCCACCACGTGCCCATGCCTGGACGCGCAGTTCGGCGGATTAGGCCTCCTTCGGGGTCTTAGCCTGCCGGCTCGCCCGGATTCATCCTTTCCGCGCCTCTATCACTGGTGCAACCATAGCAGCACCGCCTTGCGCGGCGCAAGGGTGGTTACAGGATGGAATCAATTTGCCACGAGAAATGCAGCTCACGGCATGCGCGACGCACGCAGATGGCTATTCCTGCATGAAGGTGGGCATGGAGCCGGTCTTGGCAGCCGCGGCGATGTCGAGCAGTGCCTCGGCCACGCCCTCGTCCTC
>CACYAX010000049.1 GCA_902772435.1 uncultured Coriobacteriaceae bacterium
TGCCATGATTCCCATGAGGACGGTGACGCCACCGGTGATGCCCACTGCGTACAGGATGGAGGTCAGGCTATAGGTTGCTGCCACTACTCCGACGAGGCCGCCCATGGCAACTGCTGCGGCACCGAAGAGCACCGCGTTGATGGCAGGACGCTTGACGACGTGAACGAGGATGGAAGAGACGAGCAGTACCGCGATGCACACGCCCATGCTAACTGCGAAGTTGAGGGTGGTCAGGATCGGGGTGAGGAACATGGCGGACAGGACGGTGGTTGCCAGGCCAAGGATGAGGGAAAGACCGAACACGGAGTTGTACTTGGACCTAGAGATCGTGGGGGACAGGGTTGCGGTTGACATTGTTAACATGGCTCCTTTCTGAAGCCTCGGTTGCTGTGCTTCTTTGCTGTCGTGAGGTTATACGCACCCGCTGACGGGGTGTCCCAAGAAAAGTTCGGACTCTTTCGTTTCGTTTTGAGTGGTGTGCATTTCCGCAGGTAAAAGGTGCTGTAGCGAGGGAAGATAATTACCAAAACCTTGCGTGAGCCTCCAGAATTCCCGCCAGACGTGGTCATTGCGGGGCCGAGACGGTCACATCCGGCGTGCCTCTGGAATGCCTGCCAGGCGTAGCCATAGCGGGGCCGCAGCGGTCACATCTGGCGCGCGCCCTGCTACCGTGGCTTTGCCAGAGATTCGCCCGCGTTAAGGGCGGATATATGTACCTCAAAACCCACGGTTTGCGTACGACGCCGTTTTCGTCCGTTGCCATCTGGGCAAATGCGCCGACAGGCGAAAAACGGTAGTTGCGGGGCTCCGTTTGGCGCGATCCGGTTGCGCAGGGCCCGAGGCAGGCCTGGTGTCGGCGCGATCCGGTTGCGCAGGGCCCCGAAGCGAGGCGCGGAGGCTTCAACCGCGTTCATCGCGTTGCCACCCGTGTCCCACGGCTTCAAGTATCATGGTCGCTAGGCAACAGGAAGGAACGGGGACATGGACCAGCGGCAACGCAAGACGCGCGAGGCGCTCTACGCGGCCTTCAAGGAATTGCTCGCCGAGAAGGACTACGCCAAGATCAGCGTGGCCGACATCATCGAGCGCGCGGGCGTGGGCCGCACCACCTTCTATGCGCACTTCTCCACCAAGGACGCCCTGCTCGACGACGTGTGCTGCACCATCTTCGAGCACGTGTTCAACACGCCGGAGGCACCCGAGCCGGGCCACGACTACAGCCAGGGCCCCTGCGACCTGCATGCCGAGGTCGCGCACCTGCTCCATCACATAGCCGAGAACGACATGGGGGTCGCCGACCTCATATGCGGAAAGTCGTCGGACGTGGTCATGGCCCGCTTCCAGCGCCACCTCTACGACCTCGCGTCGGCGCAGATCGAGCGCGGCGAGCTTGCCGTGGAGCTGAGCGGCGACCTCCCGCGGCGCTTCCTCGCGCACCATTTCGCGGTGAGCCTCATCGGCGCCATACACTGGTGGGTCATGCGCGGCATGCAGGAGGAGCCCGACACCGTGGCCGGCTATTTCGTGCGCGTCATGACGGCAGGGGCGTAGCTGCGCTATTCGGCGAACTCCGCGCTGAACGCCTCGTAGTTCTCAGCCTCGTAGGGCATGTGGAAGATCGCGAACTCGATGAGATCGAAGTGCTTGCGCATGGCCTCCACCTCGCCGTGCCAGGCATTCGCCACGATGTAGGGGTCGTTGCGGAACGCGCCGCAGCCAAAGGCGCCGAGCACGAGATGGGTGGCCCCCTCGGCAGCGGCGATCGTCAGCAGGTGGCGCGCCCGACGGCGGTGGATGTCATAGACTGCCGTGAGGGGAATGGTCACGTCGCTCGCCATCTGGGGATTGAGCAGGTTGGCCGAGGTGTGCACGAGGTTGGGTGCCGCGCAGGTGATGACGTCCACCGTGACCCACGTGTCGGGGCTCATGCGCTCGGGGAACTCGTCGTCGGTCTTGCAGATCACGACGCCCGGCGACCAGATGCAGTCGTCGGTGGCCACGATGCTCGCCGTGGCGCTCACGCGGTTGGGGCTGTAGTAGGCGTCCCAGATGCGACGCTGGTCAAGGCTGGCATAGAGGGTCGAGCAGCGGCAGAGGCTCTCCTCCTGGGCCGCCGAGCCGTTCTTCACGCCGCCGCCGGGGTTGGTGGGGGAGGCGAAGTTGTGGACCGCGATGTGTGCGTCAGGCGCCTCGGCCGCGATGGCCATGGCTGCCTCGAAGCTGCGGCGCTCGGTCACGCGTATGACGCCTGCCCGTTTCGCGGCGCCAAGCTGCGGATATTCGTCCTGGTCATACACGCGCGTCTGCTTGATGGTGCGCGCTGACGCCGTCCTCAGCTCGGGCGTCGAGGCAATCATGTCCTGCGTGTCGGCAAAGATGGCGGCGAGGCGCTGTCGGCGGTTCATGGGCATCCCTTCCTGCTGGTTGAGACTACTTTAGCGCGGAGCTTCCGCATCTGCCCCGTCATCGTCGCAAACCATGCCAACTTGTTACCTCTGCTTGCGCAGGGCTGCGGCGTGTGAGAAGATAACGAACAGATAGTAAAAAGTGTTCGGTAGGGGGATACCATGCACATTCCTGACAACTATCTGTCACCGCAGACCGACGCTGTCTTCGCCGTCGCCATGGTGCCCATCTGGGCCCACTGTGCGCGCAAGGTGGGCAAGGAGCTCAATGCCCGCCAGATGAGCTTCTTGGGCATGGCAGCCGCCTTCAGCTTCCTCCTCATGATGTTCAACGTGCCCCTTCCCGGTGGTACCACGGGCCACGCGGTGGGCGGTACGCTCATCGGGCTGCTCTTGGGGCCGGAGGCCGCGTGCCTAGCCGTTTCGGTCGCGCTGGGCATCCAGGCCCTCATCTTCGGTGACGGTGGCATCCTCGCCTTCGGTGCCAACTGCTTCAACATGGCGTTCATCCTGCCGTTCGTGGGCTGCGCGGTCTATCGCCTCGTGCTGGGTGGCGAGGGCGCCTCGTCTGGACGCCGCATGGCGGCCGCGTTCATCGGTTCCTACGTGGGCCTCGCCGTGGCGGCGCTCGCCGCGGCCATCGAGTTCGGCGTCCAGCCCCTGCTCTTCAAGGATGCCGCTGGTGCCGCGCTCTACTGCCCCTATCCGCTCTCGGTCTCCATCCCGGCCATGATGATCCCGCACCTGCTCGTCGCCTGCGTCGTCGAGGGCGTGGCCACGGTGGCCATCCACGAGTACGTGCTGCGCGTGGCGCCGGGCCTTGTCGCCGATGCCGAGTCGGGGTCCTCTTCCCTGGTCCCGGTCGCGGTCCTCGTGGGCGTGCTCGCCATCGCCACGCCGCTCGGCCTGCTCGCTGAGGGCACCGCGTGGGGCGAGTGGGGTACCGACGAGATCGCCGAGGTCGCAGGCCTCGCGCAGGCTCCCGCCGGCATGGCCAACGGCTTCGAGTGGCAGGCCATCATGCCCGACTACGCGTTGGCGGGCCTTCCCGACGCTGCCGCCTACATCCTCTCGGCCGTGATCGGCATCGCGCTGCTCGCGGTCATCTTCCGTCTCGCCGCCTCCTTTGCGCCCGCGAGGAGAAGTGGGGCGTAGGCCAATCCGGTGCTTGGCGCGTTTCTCGTGCGTTAAGCTGGCAGCTAGAAGAGACCGCCCGCACCCCCGCGGCGGCACTATGAAGTGACGACACATGTCCCAAGAGCTCCCCACATGGCTTGCCGAGTCTCCCGCGTATGAGCCGCCGCGTGACCGCGATGGCTTCGTGCGCACGAACCTCCTGCGTCTGGCGGCGCTGCCAGCCCGCATGGCTCAGGCTGCGGGGAAGCCCGCGTTCTTGGACCGCTTGCTGCAGCCCGTGCCTGCCCTCGTGCGCTTCGCAGGACTGATCGTGAGCGTCGTGTGCGTCTCGGCGGCGACCAACATGGCCTTCGTGTGGGTCGTGTTCGCCGCGGTCCTCGTCTCGCTTGCCCTAAGACCGCTTCCCCAGCTGCGTGCCACGGCGCCCGTCGCGGCCTTGGCTGCCCTGATCGCGGGCCTCGTCGTCCTCCCTGGTGCCCTGATGGGGATGGCCCCGCCGTCCCTCGTGGTCCGCATGGCAGTCAAGACCTTCTGCACCGTGGGGCTCACCTTGGGTCTCGCGCAGGGCGTCCCCTGGTCGCGGATGGCTTCCGCGCTGACGGGCGCCCACGTGCCGGCTGCGGTCGTGTTCGTGGCCGACGCCGCGATGCGCGGCATCTTCGTGTTGGGCCGCGTGGCACAGCACCTCAACGAGTCGCTGGCGCTGCGCAGCGTGGGGCACAACCAGCACAAATCGGGCAGTGCCGGCGCGATCATGGGTATGACGTTCGTGCGCGCGAGCATCTTCGCGGGCGAGCAGGCCGAGGCCATGGCGTGTCGCGGCTACGACGGCACGTCGACGGCAGCGCCTGAGCGCGCGTCGCGCGTGGCGGGAGTCCTCTATGCTCTGGCTATAATCTGTGTCGTGGCACTGTTCGTCTGGTTCGAGCGCGCGATGGGGGTGGGCTAGCGATGGGTTCTCTTGACGCTGCGGCGCAGGTCCCTTCTTCCCCGGCCGTGCTCGAGATGGACGACGTGAGCTTTGCCTATGGGGAGCGCCCCGCGCTCGACGGCGTGTCCTTTGCGGTGCGCCGCGGCGAGGCGGTCGCCCTCGTGGGTCCCAACGGCTGCGGCAAGTCGACGGTGCTCAGGCTCTGCGTGGGGCTCGACGTACCGGACGCCGGAACGCTGCGCGTGGCGGGGGAGCGCGTCGACGCGCAGTCGATGGCCGACGCGGGCTTTGCCAAGCGCCTGCGCCAGCGCGTGGGCTTCGTGTTCCAAGACTCCGACGTGCAGCTCTTCTGCCCCACGGTGCGCGACGAGGTGGCGTTTGGCCCGCGCCAGATGGGCCTTTCCGAAGACGAGGTCGCGCAGCGCACCAACGACTGTCTGGCGCTCTTGGGCATAGAGGAGCTTGCTGATCGGGCTCCGTACCAGCTCTCGGGCGGCGAGAAGAAGCGCGTGTCGGTGGCCTGCGTGGTCTCGCTGGCGCCCGACCTGCTGCTGCTCGACGAACCGACCAACGCGCTTGACGAGGACGGCGAGCGCCGGGTCGTCGCGTTCCTGCGCGCCTATGTTGCCGCGGGCCACGCGGTGCTCATGACCACGCACCATCGCGACCTGGTGGAGGCCCTTGGCGCGCGCGTCGTGCGGATGGACGCGCAGCACCACGTCGTCGCGGCAGATTAGGCGGCCGTGGCGCTCGCATCGTAGGGTCGCGCTCCGCACACCCCTTGTCACAGGGTCTTTGTTAGAATGCCCCTATCGCAGGAGTCGGTGAGGAGGGTGGATGAAGCAGGCGGTCGTGGGCATCGTCGCGCACGTGGACGCGGGCAAGACGACGCTTGCCGAGGCGATGCTCTTTCACGCGGGCCGCATCCGTAAGCTCGGGCGCGTCGACCATGGCGACTCCCACCTCGACACCGACCAGATCGAGCGTGCCCGCGGCATCACCATCTTCTCCAAGCAGGCGGTGCTCGACTATGCGGGCACGCACTTCATGTTGCTCGACGCGCCGGGCCACGTGGACTTCTCCGCCGAGGCGGAGCGCACGCTGCAGGTGCTCGACTACGCGGTCCTGCTCGTGGGCGCCAACGACGGCGTCACGGGCCACACCGCCACGCTCTGGCGGCTGCTCGAGCGCTATGGGGTGCCCACCTTCGTGTTCGTGAACAAGATGGACCTCGCCCATGAGGGTCGGGAAGCGCTGGTAGGGCGGCTTGCCGCGCGGCTCGCGGATACCTGCGTCGACTGCACGGACCTCATGGCGCCCGCGCTCTTCGAGGCGGCGGCCGAAACCGACGAGGCGGCGCTCGACGAGTACCTGTCGGAGGGTGCGCTCTCGCTTCCGACCCTGAGGCGCCTCGTGGGAGAGCGCAAGCTCTTCCCCTGCTTCTTCGGGTCGGCCCTGCGCGATGAGGGCGTGACCGCGTTATTGGAGGGCCTCTCGGCGTTGGTCGCCGAGCGGAGCTGGCCGCAGGAGTTTGCGGCTCGTGTCTACAAGGTGACGCACGAACGTGGCGAGCGGATCACCTGGCTCAAGGTGACCGGCGGGTCCCTGCACGCCCGCGACCTGCTGGACGGAACGGTGAGGCCGGGCCGTGCGCTCGGTGCGGTGCAGGCAGGCCCGTGGGCCGAGAAGGTCAACCAGCTGCGCATCTACGAGGGCGAGCGTTACGAGGCGGTCCCGTCCGTGGAGGCTGGTCAGGTCTGCGCAGCTACGGGGCTCAGCCACGTGTTTCCTGGAGACGTGCTGGGAGCGGAGCCGCCCACCGCGTCACCCGTCTTGGCACCCGTGCTCACCTACCGCGTGGAGCCTGGCGAGACGGACGTGCACACCGTCTACGCGGCCCTGCGCGAGCTCGCCGAGGAAGACCCGCTGCTCGGCGTGAGCTGGTCGGAGCAGCTGGGCGAGATTCGCGTGCAGCTCATGGGGGCCGTGCAGCTCGAGGTCGTGCGCGAGCGGCTCTCAGCCCGTCTCGGGGCGCCCGTTGACTTCGGCCAGGGCTCCATCCTCTACAAGGAGACGATATCCGCGCCGGTGATGGGCTACGGCCACTTCGAGCCGCTGCGGCACTACGCGGAGGCCCACCTGCGCCTGGAGCCGCTGCCCGCGGGCTCGGGCGTGGTGTACGGGACGGTCTGCAGCGTGGACGACCTCGACCTCAACTGGCAGCGCCTGATCCTCAGCTGTGCGATGGAGCGCGAGCACAAGGGCGTGCTTGCGGGCGCGCCGCTCACGGACGTGCGCATCACGCTCGTCTCGGGCCGCGCCCACCCCAAGCACACCGAGGGCGGCGACTTCCGCCAGAGCGCGTGGCGGGCCATCCGCCAGGGTCTCATGAGCGCCCGCGCGCAGGGGAGCGCCGTGCTCCTCGAGCCGTGGTATCGCTTCGAGTTGGCGCTGCCCGCAGACAAGCTCGGGCGCGCCCTCGCTGACTTCCAACGGATGCAGGCCCGCTTCGACGCGCCTGCGCAGGCGGGCGACGAGGCGGTGCTCGCGGGCATGGTTCCCGCCTCTGAACTGGGCGATTATGCGCTGGAAGTCGCTGCCTACACAGGCGGGCTCGGACGGCTTTCGGTGGAGTTCGCGGGCTATGAGCCCTGCCACGACGCGGAGCGCGTGATTGCCGAGGCTGCCTACGAGCCCGAGGCGGACCTTCCCCACACGCCCGACTCGGTCTTCTGCAGCCACGGGGCAGGCTACACCGTCAAGTGGCACGAGGCGGCCACCCACATGCACGTGGCAGACGACCCCGCGCGCGAGCGGCCGTGGCGCGCCGCGGACGCCGCGTTCTTCTCGCGGGGCGCATGAGCGCGGGAGCGTGGGTTGCCGAAAACTTGCAGCTCGTATGCCTAATAGTTACGATACCGTGAGCCGCTATGAGCGATTTGCCGCATTGTCCCTGCGCGCGGCTATACTGGTCACGCCAGCCAAAAGAACGGAGCAACCATGAGCGAGCACAGCATCGACACCATCGCCCTTCACGCCGGCTATCAGCCCGGGAACTCCGAGCCGCGTGCCCTGCCGATCTACCAGTCCACCACCTATCATTACTCGTCGGTCGACGAAGTCGCGGGTCTTTTCGACCTCTCCGTCGAGGGACACATGTACAGCCGCATCTCCAATCCCACCTGCGCGTTCGTGGAGGACAAAATCGCGGCGATGGAAGGAGGCGTGGGTGCCCTGCTCACGAGCTCCGGCCAGGCAGCGACCCTCGTGTCCGTGCTCAACCTCTGCTCCGCCGGCGACCATCTGGTGAGCAGCGCCACCATCTACGGAGGCACGGTCAACCTGCTTGCCGTCACGCTCAAGCGCTTCGGCATCGAGACCACCTTCGTGAGCCCGCGCGCCACCGTGGAAGAGATTCGCGCCGCCGTGAAGCCCAACACCAAGCTCGTCTTTGGCGAGACGGTGGCCAACCCGGCGCTTGCCGTGCTCGACATCGAGACCTTTGCCACGGCCGCACACGCCGAGGGCCTGCCGCTCATCATCGACAACACCTTCCCGACGCCCGTGCTCTGCCGACCCTTCGAGTGGGGCGCCGACATCATTGTGCACTCCACCACCAAGTACATGGACGGTCATGCCATGTTCGTGGGCGGCGTGGTGGTCGATTCCGGCAACTTCGACTGGAGCGCCCATGCCGACAAGTTTCCCGGTCTCACTGAGCCCGACGAGAGCTACCACGGCGTCACCTACACCCGCGACTTCGGCAACGCCGCCTTCATCACCAAGGCCCGCGTGCAGCTCATTCGCGACCTCGGCGTATATCCGCCGGCGGTGCAGGCCTTCGCGCTCAACCAGTCGCTCGAGAGCCTTGCGGTGCGCGTGGCGCGCCATGCCGAGAACGCCCAGCGCGTGGCGGAGTGGCTCGAGGGTCAGGACAAGATCGCGAGCGTGAACTACCCGGGCCTCGCCTCGAGCCCCGACCACGACCTCGCTCAGAAGTACCTGCCCAAGGGCGTTTGCGGCGTCATCTCCTTCGTGGTCGACGGCGGCCGCGACCGCGCAGCCAAGCTGCTCGATTCGCTTAAGCTTGCCTCCATCGAGGTGCACGTGGCCGACAGCCGCACCTGCGTGCTGCATCCCGCCAGCTCTACGCACCGCCAGCTCACCGACGAGCAGCTCGTGGCTTGCGGCGTCGAGCCGGGCCTCGTGCGCTTCTCCTGCGGCCTCGAGGACGCCGACGACATCATCGCCGACCTTGAGCAGGCTCTCGCGCAGATCTAGGCTTTCTTCCAGAGCTGACGCGCCCCTCCGACCGTTGCGGTCGGAGGGGCGCTTTTGTGTTGCGTGGGGGTTAGGCTGCGGCCGTGCTGACAGCCGTCCGGGAGCCTATGTCCTACGTTTGCGCTCGCCGCGGGGACCGCGAGTTGCGTTGGGGTCGCGGCGTGGCTGCGGGGACGGTTCCGCGTCCTGCTTGGGCTCGTCGGAGGTGCGGACAGCGCGCGGCGCAAGCGGCGGGATGTCGCGTGCGAGGGTGATGCTTGCTCGGCCGTTCTCTTCCGTGCGCTCGCCCGTGGGCGCGAAGCCCTGCGCCTGCCAGAAGGCGATGCCTTCCTCGGCCGCTTCGGGAATGCGCAGCTCAAGATGGGTGTAGCCCTGGGCTTGGCAGGCTGCGCGCATATCCGCCGCGATCTGGGTTCCGATGCCCTGGTGCTGCTGGTCGGCGGCGACCATGAACCAGCCGATGTATACCGAGCCCGCCCGAGGATAGTCGCTCGTGAGGTCCATGACCGCCACGAGCGCGCCCTCGCAGTCGTAGAAGCCCACGAGGTGGTGGTTGGCGGGGTTCACGCCTGCGGGCACGGTCTCCATGGCGGTGGTGAGCGCCGCCATGGTGGGACGCTCGCCCAGCTCACGGTAGTAGCGCCGGTTGGTGCGCATGAGCCAGAAGACGTCGGGGAGGTTGTCCTGCGTGATGGCGCGCACGTCGTGGCAGGTGGAGAGGCCTTGGAGGTCGAACGCGGGCATCTCGCCTTCGCTGTGCTCGTGCTCGATGACCTGCCTGAACTGCGTCTCGTAGAGCTCGCGGTACACGCCTCCCGCGGCAAGCAGTTCCTCGTGCGTGCCCTGCTCGGCGATGACGCCGCCCTTGACCACGCAGATCCGGTCGGCCTTGAGGATGGTCGAGAGGCGGTGGGCGATGACGATGCTGGTACGACCCACCATCAGCTGCTCGAGGGCGTCCTGGATGGCGCTCTCGGAAATGGAGTCGAGGGCGCTCGTGGCCTCGTCGAGGATGAGGATCTTGGGGTCCTTGAGCACCACGCGTGCGAGCGACAGGCGCTGCTTCTCGCCACCGGAGAGCTTGAGGCCGCGGTTGCCGACCTCGGTGTCGTAGCCCTTGGGCTGGCCGAGGATGAACTCGTGGATGTTGGCCACGCGGCAGGCGGCCTCGATCTCCTCCATGGTGGCGTCGGGCTTGGCGTAGCGCAGGTTATCGAGGATCGTGCCATTGAAGAGATAGGCCTCCTGCGTGACCATGCCCACGCATTCGCGCAGGTAGGTGAGGTCGAAGTCGCGCACGTCGGTCCCCGCCACGCGCACCGAGCCGTCCTTCACGTCCCAGAGGCGCGGGATGAGGTTGACCACGGTCGACTTGCCCGAGCCGCTGGGGCCGACGATGGCGTACATCTGGCCGCCGGGCACGGTGAAGTTCACGTCGGTGAGCACGAGGTCGTCGGTGTCGTTGTAGCCGAAGGCCACGTGGTCGTAGGCGATGGTGGCCTGCTCGCAGTCGGGCTTGGCGCCGTTCTCTGGCGAGACGATGGTGCTCTTGCGATCGAGGTAGTCGAAGATGCGGGTGAACATGGCGAGTGAACGCGTGAAGTTGACCTGTAGGTTGAGCAGGCTCTCCACGGGGCGGTAGAGGCGGTTGACGAGCGTGACCGTGGCGGTGACGGTACCCACGGTGAGCGTGGGGTCGAGGTTGCGGATGATGAAGAGGCCGCCCGCGAAGTAGATGAGCAGAGGTCCGAGCTGCATGAACATGCCCATGACCACGCGGAACCACGAGCCGGAGCGCGTCTCCTTGAGCGAGAGCTCGGTTACCTCCTCGTTCACGCCCACGAAGCGGTCGTACTCGCGCGCCTCGGCGGTGAACATCTTCATGAGGAGCGAGCCCGAGACGGAGAGCGTCTCGTTGATGAGCTGGTTCATCTCGTCGTTCTTGGCCTGCGACTCCTGCACCAGCTTCAGGCGCACCTTGCCGGCGCTGCGCGTGGGGAAGATGAGCAGTGGCAGTACCACGAGGCCCACGATGGCGAGCTTCCAGCTCATGGAAAAGAGCGCCACGAGGGTTGTGACCACGGTTGCCACGTTGCTCACGATCTGGGTGAGTGTGCCCGAGATGACCGAGCTCACGCCCGAGATGTCGGTGTTCATGCGCGTGACGATGTCGCCCTGCTTCTCGGTGGTGAAAAACGAATGCGGCATGTACTGGAGATGCTGGTACATCTCGTTTTTCATGTCGAAAAGAGATATATTTCCCGTTCCTTCAACAGAAGCATCGCAAACTTGCCGTTGCGCATTTCGGTGGAGAGTTGCTGCCGCGCTTTACTGGTGCTACCATCGATGACTGCCACAAAGTCATCTGTGGCGACGATGCCGTCCTCGCATGTCTCCAGATCTCTTTTGCCCATCAGGTGTTGCTCCTTGATGACGATTTGTTGTCTTTTTGTTTCCATTTTCATGTGTGTTTCTCATTGTGAATTTTCTATTGTCACCTAATAGCACAGGAATAAGGTCTGCACGGCCGATTCGTCGTAGTTCCTGTTCGATTTTCCTTCGCTCTTCAGGCTTGTACCAAAAGAAGAATTGCCGCTGAGCAAGTTTCTCACG
>CACYAX010000050.1 GCA_902772435.1 uncultured Coriobacteriaceae bacterium
ACGGCGGGCTCATCATGACGGGGCTCTACTTCCTCGGCATCGTCATGGGCGTGCTCTCGGCCTTCTTATATAAGCGCACGCTCTTCAAGGGCGAGGCGGAGCCATTCGTGATGGAGCTGCCCAACTACCGCCTGCCAGGCGCGCGCAGCACCGTCCAGCTCATGTGGGAGAAGGCCAAGGACTTCCTCGTGAGGGCGTTCTCGGTCATCCTCATCGCCACCATCGTCGTGTGGTTCCTTCAGGCCTTCGACCCCCAGCTCAACCTCGTGACCGACCGCGAGGACAGCATCATGGCGCTCATCGCCGGCCTGCTCGTCCCGATCCTCAGGCCGCTCGGCATGGGCGACTGGCGCATCGCGACCTCCCTCATCACCGGCTTCATGGCCAAGGAGAGCGTGGTCTCCACGCTCAAGGTGCTCTTCGGCTCGGAGGGCGGTGTCATAGCGGCCGTGTCCCCCGTCGTGGCGGGCGCCATCCTCATCTTCAGCCTGCTCTACACCCCCTGCGTGGCTGCCATCGCCGCCACGAAGCGCGAACTCGGTCGCGGTTGGGCCATCAGCATGGTAGTCTTCCAGTGTGCGGTCGCCTGGCTGGTTACGTTCGCATTCCGTCTGCTGATGCTCGCGCTTGGCCTGGCCTGATGGAGGGTGCCTAGGATGCTCAAGCCCGTTGACTATGTGCTCGTTGCGATCATCGCGCTGGTCGTTGCGCTCGCCCTGCGCAAGGTCATCAGCAATGTGCGCAAGGGCGGGTGTTCCTGCAGCTCAGGCTGTACAGGCTGCACGGGCGGCCCCAACTGCCCACACTGCAAGGCTCGCGAGCAATGAGCAACATGGAACGACAGCCGTCCCTCGAAAACCGCCTGCTGGAAGACCTCGCAACGCGTGGGTTCGTCAAAGACGGCTTCTCGCGCTGGGGCCAGCCCGCCTTGCGGCCCGTAGCCACAGGTCACGAGCCTCAGCGCCTCATGGACGCGAGTTCGCTTCAACGCAGGTTTCTCGCATGCGCACATGGCACCCCCTCCCCGGGTGACGACCTCTGCGCCAGCTGGGTCGAGCAGTCGTTCTCGCGCCTCGGATTTGGCGTGGTGCTGGGCGACGCTGCCCAACTGTACGACTCCTACTGCCACTACACCGACACGGCCGACCTCAAGGTGGGCATGATCATGGCGGTCCCCCGTCACCCCTATTCCGCGCAGGGCCAGATCCATGGGCATGTGGGCCTCTACGCGGGTGACGACTTGGTCATGGACTCCGTGGACAGCCGCGTGCGCAAGGTGCCCATCGTGCTCTGGCTGAGTGCCTATGGCCTCATGGACGAGCCGCGCTGGGGTTGGCTCGGCAGCATGGGGCTCACCTAGACGCACATGCGCCGCTCGCCCGCAACCGACAAGACGGCGCGTCTGACGCGCTTCATGACGTATGATGCAATTCGTACAACCACTTGTCTGCTCAGGGAGCACCATGGAGCTGCGCGTCCTCAACTACTTTCTCACCGTCGCCCAGGAGGGCAACATCACCACGGCGGCATCGCTTTTGCACGTGGGCCAACCCACGCTCTCCCGCCAGCTCAAGGACCTCGAGCGCGAGCTTGGCAAGCAGCTCTTCGTGCGCCAGCCGCACGGCGTCCGGCTCACAAGCGAAGGCGAGCTCCTGCGCATCTATGCCCAGCAGATGATGGACATCTCGGACAAGGTGGAGATGGAGTTTGCCATGATGCACTCCAAACCCCTCGGAGATGTGTATATCGGCGGTTTCGAGTCCCACTACCTCCATCGCTTTGTGCAGGTCTTCAGGGTGATGCACGACGAGAACCCCACCATCAGTTTCCACTATTACGTAGGGCACTTCCCCGACGTATCCGCAAAGCTGGATCAGGGCGTCCTTGACTTTGGCTTCGTGAGTGAGCCCGTACGCTTCGACAGGTACGAGTCGCTGGACCTTCCCTTTAACGAGCGGTGGGTTGCCTACATGCGTGCCGACAATCCACTCGCATCGAAACCATCCGTCACCGCTGCCGATCTCGCGAAAGAGCCTTTGCTCATGTACGACCAAGTCATGAACTATCCCCTTGAGGGAAACAACGTGGCCTCATGGTTTGGAAAGTACTTTTCCCAACTCAACGTCGTCGCGACCTCAAACCTATCCTTTGCCAACAACGTTTTCGCACAAGAAGGCCTCGGCACGCTCATAACGTGGGAGGGCCTCGCACCCACTGACCGCGACGACATGGTCGTCCGTCGCCTCGATCCCCTACTCCTGTCACACAAGGCGCTCATTTGGTGCAAGGACAGGCCCCTGCGTCCCGCAGCCGCACGCTTTCTTGAAGCCGTGAAGGAATACCTCCTGTAAGAAACTACCTGGCACGCTCTTCATCCCTACCTGAGCCGTTCGGCCAGTTGATCATATTTAATGCCTCAAATTACTCATTTCATGATATTACTGTTAAGCATTTCAAGTTCGCGAAATAGGCATTTCAATAATTGCAGAATCAAGCCTACAATGTGGAGGAATCATGAATATGCCTAGGGGTATGTCCATGGATCATTCGCAAGCAGTGGAGAAAGCGATTTGTAGGAAAAGGAGGTAATTGGATGGTAAGCATAGTCCTAGCCAGCCACGGCAGGTTCTCCGAGGGAATCAAGGAGTCCGGACAGATGATCTTCGGTCCGCAAGAGGATGTTGCGGCCGTTGTCCTGACGCCTGAAATGGGTCCCGACGACTTCCACGCCAAGGTCCTGGCGGCCATCGACACGTTCAGCCAGAAGGATCAGGTTCTGTTCCTTGTGGACCTATGGGGCGGCACGCCGTTCAATCAGTGCAGCCGTCTCGTAGAGGAGAACGGGACCGATGGTTGGGTCATCGTAACGGGCCTGAACCTTCCCATGGTCATCGCCGCGTATGGCGAGCGCATGGGTAACGACTCCGCCGCGGACATCGCCAAGTGCATCTTCCCCGAGGCAGTTGCCGGTGTGAAGATCAAGCCCGAGAGCCTGCAGGAGATGATCTCCGGCGCCCAGGCCCCCGCAGCTGCTCCCGCAGCCGCGCCGATGGCCGCCATTCCCGAGGGCACGGTGCTCGGCGACGGCAAGATTGACATTGCTTTTGCCCGTATCGACACGCGCCTTCTGCACGGCCAGGTGGCCACCACGGTCACCAAGATGGTCAACCCCGACCGCATCATCGTCTGCTCTGACGCCGTCGCGGCCGACGACCTGCGCAAGTCCATGATCGAGCAGGCAGCTCCTCCTGGAGTCAAGGCTCACGTCGTCCCCATCTGGAAGATCATCGAGGTCTGCAAGGACCCGCGCTTCGGCGACACCCGCGCCATGCTGCTGTTCGAGACCCCGCAGGACCTCCTGCGTGCCCTCGAGGGCGGCGTGGAGATCAAGGAAGTCAACCTTGGCTCCATGGCCCACTCTCTCGGCAAGGTCGTCGTGACCAACGCCGTCGCGATGGACGAGGCCGACGTCGAGTGCCTCGAGAAAATCGCGTCCATGGGCGTCAAGTTTGACGTCCGCAAGGTCCCTGCCGACTCCCCCGAGCCGTTCGATGCCGTCATCAAGAAGGCCAAGGCCGAGCTCGCAGCTCAGAAGTAGTAGAAGGAGGATAGCGCATGAATGCTATTTCGATCTTGCTCGTCATCATCGTGGCCTTCTTTGCCGGCATGGAAGGCATTCTTGACGAGTTCCAGTTCCATCAGCCGCTGGTTGCCTGCACCCTCATCGGTCTGGTGACTGGTCATCCCACCGAGGGCATCATCCTCGGCGGCTCTCTGCAGATGATCGCCCTTGGCTGGGCGAACGTCGGCGCCGCCGTCGCCCCTGACGCGGCTCTCGCCTCCGTGGCGTCCGCCATCATCATGGTGAAGGGCCTTGGTAGTGCAGACACCACCACCGCCATCAACACCGCAATCGCCCTGGCCGTGCCCCTGTCGGTCGCCGGCCTGTTCCTCACCATGCTTTGCCGTACCATCGCCATCCCGATGGTTCACTTCATGGACGCAGCCGCTGAGGAAGCTAACTTCCGCGGCGTCGAGATGTGGCAGCTGCTGGCCATTGGCCTGCAGGGCGTCCGCATCGCCATCCCGGCCGCCATGCTCTGCATGATCCCGGCTGAGGCCGTTACCTCCATGCTCAACGCTATGCCCGCTTGGCTGTCCGGCGGCATGGCCGTTGGCGGCGGCATGGTTGCTGCCGTCGGTTACGCCATGGTCATCAACATGATGGCTACCCCTGAGGTCTGGCCGTTCTTCGCCCTCGGCTTCGTTCTCGCTGCCCTCGGCGACCTGACCCTCATCGCCCTCGGCGTCATCGGCGTTTCCCTCGCCCTCATCTACCTGGGCCTCAAGGACCTTGCTAAGCAGGGTGGCGGCGCAGGTGGCGGTTCGGGCGACCCGCTCGGCGACATCCTCAACGACTACTAAGCCACAAGGGAGTTGATAACTATGGCAGAGAATGAGATCAAGCTTTCTGTTGCTGATCGTCGTGCAGTTGCCTGGCGTCACCAGTTCCTGCAGGGTTCGTGGAACTACGAACGTATGCAGAACGGCGGTTGGTGCTACGCCATGATCCCGGCCATCAAGGCCCTCTACAAGACCAAGGATGAGCAGGCTGCTGCCCTCAAGCGTCACCTCGAGTTCTACAACACTCACCCCTACGTGTCCGCCCCCGTCATCGGCGTCACCCTGGCTCTCGAGGAGGAGCGTGCCAATGGCATGCCCGTCGAGGATCAGGCTATCCAGGGCGTCAAGGTCGGCATGATGGGTCCGCTCGCCGGCGTCGGCGACCCCGTCTTCTGGTTCACCGTCCGCCCGATTCTGGGCGCTCTCGGCGCTTCCATGGCTCTCGGTGGCTCCATCGTCGGTCCGCTCCTGTTCTTCATCGTCTGGAACCTCATCCGCATGGCCTTCCTGTGGTACACGCAGGAGTTCGGCTATAGCGTCGGCACCTCCATCGCCAAGGACCTCTCCGGCGGTCTGCTCGGCAAGATCACCGAGGGCGCTTCCATCCTCGGTATGTTCATCATCGGCGCGCTGGTACAGCGCTGGGTGTCCATCTCCTTCACCCCGATCGTCTCCACGGTCACGCAGGCTGAGGGCGCTTACATCGACTGGAGCGCTCTGCCCGCAGGTGCTGAGGGCATCAAGAGCGCACTCGAGCAGTACTCCTCGCTCGGTGCCACCGGCCTCAACGTCGAGAAGGTCACCACGCTCCAGGGCAACCTCGACCAGCTCATCCCGGGCCTGGCCGCCGTCCTGCTCACGCTGCTGTGCTGCAAGCTCCTGAAGAAGGGCGTCTCCCCGATCGCCATCATCCTCGCGCTCTTCGCCGTGGGTATCGCTGGTCGTCTGCTCGGCTTCATGTAAGCAGTTCCTCTTGCGAGCCCATCCCGTCTTCCTCGGCTCGCATCCCTTTCCCTAGGTGCCGCCCGACCAAGTATGCTAACGTGACTTGGTCGGGCGGTATCTATTACGCCCACCGCGCCGTCATTGCGAGAGGACATATCATGGCCCAGTCCCAGAACAGCTCAGTCGACCTCACCATCAAGGCGACGTCGTATTCCGGCCTCGGCACCTATGGCCATGTCATGGTGGGCAACAACGCCTTCGAGTTCTACAACGAGCGCAACCCCGAGGACTACATCCAGATCCCGTGGACCGAGGTGGACTACATCTCCGCCGAGGTCATCGGCAAGAAGATCGTGCGCTTCGCCATCTTCATCAAGCAGGGTGGTAACCACTTCTCGTTCTCGACGCGCGACAACAAGGAGACGCTGCGCGCGGTGCGCACGTACATCAGCGAGGACCGCATGTTCCGCTCGCCGTCGTTCTTCGACGTCATCAAGCACGGCGTGATCGGCGCTGGCAAGAAGCTCACCGGACGCGACTAGCACCACATGGCGCCTCGGAGCCCGATACTCGTTACGAACAAGAGGAGCGTGCCTCGCAAACTGGCGGGGCACGCTTTTTTACTGTCTTGGGATTTGGGCGCGCCAGACGTCAGGCCGCTTCAAGACTCGCCCCGACTAGGTGCACGTACAGCGTCTCTCCCTCCCTGTAGGGTTTGAACGTGCCCGTCACGATCACCTCGGTGCCGTTTTCGGGATACTCGTCAAGAGCATGGCTTCCATCGCCCCAGACGAATTCGAGCCCTTGGGAACAGCAGGCCATCGCGTCTTTGATGAGCACGTAGTAGTAAATGGCAGCCGTCGGCTCGTAATAGGTGTAGTAGTAAGGACCCGTCATTCGGACAGTCTTGCCCTCGTACGCCGCGGGATTTGCCATCATGTCATAGACCGTCGCATAGACCATATCCGCATTCATCGACGTGAGGTCTATGTCTACCTGCTCAAATGCAGGCGCGGCATCGCCTACGAACTCCTTCTTAGGCGTTTCGGACTGCTGCTGTGCGTCGGCATATTCCTGCCCTGTGGCTTGCCCCTGCGCGTCCTGAGCCTCTGTCTGCTGCTGCAGAACCTCGGCGACTCCTTGTTGCGTGGAGAGCGCGTCACGCCTGTCGTTACCCGCGCATCCCGGAAGACCCACCAATGCGACGACAAGCACCGCACCAAAGACTAGCTTTTGAACACTCATGCGCCCCTTCCTTCCCTGGCTCTTTCGATCAGGCAGAACAGGCCAAACGCCAGCGCGTCGCACATCACGATCGTGGAACCCACAGGGGTGCCCGCGAGGATGGACGCCAGCATGCCCACGAGCGCGCAGGCCACGCCGATGCACGCTGCCACGATGGTGACGTTCCTGAACGTCCTGCACACGCGCATGGCGGCAAGCGCTGGGAAGACCACAAGGGCCGAGAGCAGGAGGGCTCCCACCAGATTCATGCCCACCACGATGACCAGTGCGATCATCACCGCGATTGCCAGGTTGTAGCGACCCACGGGAAGTCCCGATGCCTGCGCAAACGCTTCGTCGAAGGTGACGGCGAACACGCGGTTGTACAGGAGCACGAAACAGCTCACGACGATGACAGACATGACGGCGCATACTGCCACGTCAAAGGGCGTAAGCGTGAGAACGGACGTCGATCCGAAGAGCGTCGAACAGACATCGCCCGACACGTTTGACCTGGTACCAAATACGTTCATGATGAGATAGCCCGCCGCGAGCGCCGTCACCGCCATCATGGTTATGGCGGCATCGCCTTTCACCTTGGCGGACTGGCCGCGCTTGAGAAGCAGCACGGCGGCGATCACCGTCATGGGCGCGATGATGAGCATGTCGTGCGTAATTCCTGCCACCGCAGCGACGGCGTAGGCCCCAAACGCCACGTGCGAAAGGCCGTCTCCGATGAAGGAGAGGCGTTTCATGACGAGGGTCGTTCCCAAAAGCGAGGCGCACAGAGCCACAAGTACGCCCACGAGCAGCGCGTTCACCACGAACGGGTAGGAGAGGTACGTTACCAGCTGCTCTATCGGGTTCATGCGGCACCACCTCCCTGCTCCTGCGTGGGCAACGCCTCAGGCACGGCGGCCGACAGAGGTTCGCACGACTCGTCATCGGGGCTGGCCACGGACGCGCCGGGTCGCTCGGGCAACGATGGCGTGACGATCCCGGCCGTGTCAGCGCCGACCTCGAGCACTTGCGTTGCGTGCGGCAGCGCGACATCCACGTCGTGCGTTACCGCAAGCACGCCCGCACCAGCGGCGCGCAGCTCATCTACCGTTTCGTAAAGCGCCTCGGTCGCCTTGGGGTCAAGCCCGGTCGTCGGCTCGTCGAGCACAAGCAGGAGCGGTTCCAGCGCCAGCGCACGGGCCAAGAGCACACGCTGCTGTTGGCCGCCCGAGAGCGAACCAAACGGAGCCTCCCTGAGCTCGAACGCACCCACGCGGCGCATGGCCTGCTCGGTAGCTGCACGGTCCGCCTTCGAGTAGAACGGCCTCCTGCCCAGGCAGCTGGCGCGACCCGACAGGGCAATTTCCCACGCCGACGCAGGAAAGTCGCGCTGCGACTCGTTGCGTTGCGGCAGATAGCCTATCTCGCCTGCGGTAGCTCCGTCACCAAACGAAATGCTTCCGGAAATCGGCGGCAGGAGGCCGAGCAGGGTCTTCAGGAGGGTTGACTTGCCCGCACCGTTTTCGCCCACGACGAACAGGGCGTCGCCCGCGCCGATGGAGAAGTCGATGCCGGAGACGACGGGCGAGCCCCCATAGCCCACAGAAAGGTCTGTGCAGGTGAGATAGGCCATCAAGTGCTCCTTACGCAAGTGCTTCCGTCAACACGGAGAGGTTATTCGCCATGGTGTCGAGATAGGTCTTGCCCTCAGCCACCTCAGCAGCGGTCGTTGACTGCAGCGAGTCCATCACCAGGATGGTCTGGTCTTTGGTTTTCGTGTTCTGGATGACGGTCTGCGCAATGGTCTGGTCGGAGTTCTCGATGACGAGCACGCTCTTTGCCTCGAGCTCGTCCACCTTCTGCGCGAGGAAGGCCACCGTCTCGAAGCTCGCCTCGGTCTCGGCCGAGCAGCCCACGAAGGCGGCGTAGTAGGTCAGGCCGTAATCGTCCACGAGGTAGCGGAAGGGGAAGCGGTCGGCAAAGATCACCACGGACTTGCTTGCGGCCTTCACGACGTCGGCGTAGCTGGCGTCAAGCTCGGCAAGCTTCGCGCAGTAGGCAGACGCGTTAGCGGTATTGACTGCGGCATTCTCAGCATCGACCTCGGAGAGCTCGCCGGCGATGGCGTTCACGAGCGTCTGGGCGTTCTTGAGCGAGAGCCACACGTGCTCGTCGTACTCGGGCCCCTCTTCGTGCTCGTGGTCCTCGCCTTCCTCGTGCTCGTGGTCCTCGTCTTCCGCGGCCTCGCCTTCCTCGTGCTCGTGTTCGTGCTCATCGGCATGCATACCCTCGACGATCTCTTCCTCGACGGCGGCATCGCCCACGGCCTCAAGCATGCTCACGGTATGCAGGTCGGGGCCACCAGACGACGCAATGATGTCCGAAGCCCATTCATCGGACTCCCCGCCCACATACACGAACAGGTCGGCATCGGTGATCTTTGCCACGTCCTCCACGCTGGGCTGATAGCTGTGGAGGTCGACGCCGCTATCCATGAGATAGGTAATCTCATAATTGGCGGCCTGGTCGCCTACGACCTGCATCACCCAGTCGTAGGCAGGGAAAGTCGTGCAGACGACCTCGATCTTTTCGCTTGCAGCGTCTGCTGCAGGTTCGGCACTTTTCTGCTCGCCGCTTCCACAGCCAACAAGAAGGCCGCCACACAGCAGGACCGCCGCAGCGGCGGTAATCAATTTGTTCTTCATGGTATTTGTGCATCCCTTCGCGGCCATGCGGTCGCACGTAACTCGTCTCTTTCGGATGAGGGCGGGCGCCCTGCGCCCAAAGGGATGACCTTAGATCAGCAGACGCACACCCATACTGACGGGGGTGGGCACAAGCTGGTTCCGAATGCCCTCTGAGGGCACCAGGGCCAAAATACGGGGCGCAAACGACACAGTGGTAACTGAGACCGCGAAGCCCGTAAACGCGCTTAAAACGGCGCGTGCCGCCGTTATGCCGACGCAGAGGCCGAGCACGGCGTGCGCCCACCCCGTCACGAGGCAGAACACGCAGCCGTCCCCCACGCAATCGTGGCCGTGGAGCGCTTCGATGAGCGCCAGGCACGCCACGGCGACGGCTGTGAGGACGAGAACCGTCATGCGGCCGCTTGCCTTGGAAGCAGGTCTTTTGGCACTGGCCCGAATCACGAGGACACCCCCCTGCAGGCGCCGCACAGCCCGTAGAGCACGGTACGCGAGGGGTCGATCATGAAGCCATGGTGCTCCTGCACGTGGCTGGAGAACTCGACGACCATGTGGCAGTCGAGCGCGAAGGCCTGGCCACACTTGAGGCAGACGAGCTGGCCGGCAGGGCTGTCCCCGGCAACCTTGTAGCGCGCCTCGCCACCTGGCGTAGTCGCCTTCAGCGCGGATCCGTCAGTGGCCATGGCTTCCAGGCAGCGGTAGACGGTCGAGCGTCCGATTCGCGCTCCGTCCGCAGACACGGCAGACCACACGTCGTCCACGCTGAAGTAGCGCTCGCAGTTCTGCGCGAGGTACGCAGAGACCGCCTCCCGCTGCTTCGTCTTGTATTTTCGCTGCTCAGCCACGCTTGCCCACTCTTTTGAATTTGAAAGTCGATTTCAAATCCTAGCGCACGGGAAGCCCCGTGGCAAGGCATGTTTATGGCGTCGTATAGGTTCGCTGTAAACGGGGCACCATCACATTCGCTATCACCTGCGTTTGTGATTGCGTGTAATGTTCGTTTTGCCAGATAATTGGCCATGTTCGCCGATAAGCTCCTCGCATGAGAGGCAAATTGGCACGCAGACAGGCTTTAATAGACTTGTCTGTAAAAAAACTTCCGACGGAGGGATTTGTAATGCCTACAAAGAAGACTGCTGCTGCAGAAGTGACAGAGGAAGTCATCGAGAAGGTCGAAGAGGCCGCCGAGAAGGCTCCCGCCAAGAAGACCACCAGGACCAGGAGGACCACCGCCGCCAAGAAGACCGCCGCTGCCGAAGTCAAGGAAGAAGCCGCGGAGAAGGTCGAGGAGGCTGCTGAGGCCGCTCCCGCCAAGAAGACCACCAGGGCCAGGAAGACCACCACGGCCGCCACGGCCAAGAAGGCTCCCGCGAAGCGCACG
>CACYAX010000051.1 GCA_902772435.1 uncultured Coriobacteriaceae bacterium
GGTCCGGCGGCCGTCGCCGAGACCGCGACCGCACCGTCGGGTGAGAAGGTCGAGAAGACCCATCTGCACAGCTCCAAGATCTCGGTGCGCGCCCGCACCTACAACGGTGAGCGTATCAAGGTCAACGACAAGATGGGCAACCCCATCGAGATCGCGACCGTCATCGTGTGGCGCGTGGTCGACACCGCCAAGGCCGTCTTTGACGTGGACGATTACGAGAGCTACGTCAGCATGATCACCGAGACCGCCCTGCGCCACGTGGCCAGCCTCTATGCGTATGACCACATGGAGGATGACGACAGCTACTCCACCGCCATCACCCTGCGCACCAATATCGAGGAGGTTTCCGAGGCCCTGAAGGTGGAGCTTGACCGCAGGCTCGAGATCGCCGGCGTGGACATCCTCGACGCCCGCCTCACGCACCTTGCGTATGCCCAGGAGATCGCCCAGGCGATGCTGCGCCGTCAGCAGGCCGAGGCCATCATCGCGGCGCGCAAGAAGATCGTCGAGGGTGCCGTGGGCATGGTCGAGATGGCCGTGGACAAGCTCGCCGAGGGCGGCAACATCGACCTCGACGACGAGCGCAAGGCCCAGATGGCCACGAACCTCATGGTGGTGCTCTGCGGCGAGTCCGAGGCACAGCCCATCGTGAACACGGGCAGCCTGTACTAGCGTGCGGAGGGGAGGGGCCTGCGGGCCCTTCCCCCTTTCGGAGGCAGGAAGATGGCAAAGCGCAAGCAATATCCGCTGCGGGTGGATCCCGAGATCTGGGATGCCGTCCAGCGCTGGGCCGACGACGAGATGCGCAGCGCGAACGGCCAGGTCGAGTGGATCTTGCGCCGGGCGCTCAAGGACGCGGGAAGGCTTCCCAAACGTCAGGCGAGTGCGAGCTCCTCAGGTGAGAAGGACGAACCGGGAGCAGCGTAGGGGCCACTCCAGGCGAGCACGACGTTGTTGTCGGGAACACGCGGTTCGTCGGTGCTGAGCGGGATGACCCGCACGTCAGAAAACGTGGACATAAGCGCGCCAACCACCTCTCTGAGGGGCTTGGCGCGCTTTCCTTTGAGGGCGGAGACCACGTTGGCCACGTAGATACCATCGGGCTCGAGCGCGCGCTTGGCCTGCGCGAGGCCGGCCGGCTTCATGAGCGCAGCGGTGGGCATCTCCGCGGCGAAGAGGTCGTTGACGATGAGGTCGTAGCGCGGCGCGTCTCCCGTCTCAGCCCGTTCGGCGTAGGAGGCAAGATAGGTGGGCGCGTCCTCACAGATGGCGTTTAGGCGCATGCGCTCGGCGGGGGAGAGGCGGTCGAGGAAGAACCATTGCTGTGCGAGCGCGATGATGGCGGGATCGATCTCGACCACGTCCACGTGGAGCTGCGGCTGGTGCGTGAGCAGGTATTTGGGGTAGGAGAACGCGCCGCCGCCGAGCACGAGCGCCCGTGTGGCGCGGGGGTTCATGGACAGGGCCACGTTGAACACGCGGTGGTACCCGAAAGCGAGCTCGCTCCAACGTTCGCCCAGATAGCTCGCCGACTGCCAGCTGCCATCCACGTCGAGCACGCGCAGGAGGGTACCGTCGTCGTCCTCGGCGTCGTAGACCTGCGTTCGTCCGAACATCGTGGGCAGCTCGGCGAGGTTGGCGGGGTCTTCTGCCAAACCGAAGAGTTCCGAGAACGAGAGCATCCATCCTCCTTTCGTCACTCCCATGATAGTAGCCGATTGCCCTATTTGGTCAGGTCGCGTACCAATTGGCGCCCGTCCGCACGGTATCATGTGCATAACGATTTATGGGGAAAGGGGAAAGCATGATCGAGGGCGTTATTTTTGACATGGATGGTCTGATGTTCGACACCGAGCCGCTGTGGACGGTGGCGTATGACGAGGTGCTGCCCAAGTTCGGCATCCCCGAGGTGCCGCCTGACATGCCGGATGCACCGCATGCTCGAGCAGGGCGTGGAGAAGAAGCCCGGCCTCGACGAGCTGCTCGCGTATCTCAAGGAGCATGACATCCCGATGGCCATCGCGTCGTCGAGCCCTGCCGAGACCATCGCGATGGACCTCGCCAACGCGGGCGTGACGGAGTACTTCGGCTACACCATCTCGGGCGAGGAGGTACAGCGCCCCAAGCCCGATCCGCAGGTCTTCCTCGTGGCCGCCAAGAAGATGGGGCTTGACCCCGCCAAGACGCTCGTGCTCGAGGACAGCCTGAACGGCGTGCGCGCCGGCGCCGCGGGCGGCTTCATCACCGTGATGGTGCCCGACATGATCGCGCCGACTGACGAGATCCGCGCGATCTACAGCCGCGAGTGCGCGAGCCTCTTCGAGGTACGCGACCTGCTGGAGGCCGGCGAGCTGTAGGGCATATGCCAGCCATCTGCGTCACACAAAAAGGCCAGCTCCGCGGAGCTGGCCTTTGTCGTGCGTGGGGAAGTGCGCGTGGCTTATGCAGCGTGCGCGCCGCCGGGGATCTCGCCGCCGCAGTGCGGGCAACGAGTGGCGCCTTCCTTGACCTCCTCGAGGCAGCTCGGGCACACGGGCACGGGAGCGGGCTCCTCGGCAGGGGCCTCCTTGATGACCTTGGACTTCACGCCGTTGACGGCCTTGACCAGGTTGAAGACGACGAAGGCGACGATCAGGAAGTTGATGATGGCGCTGATGAAGGCACCGAAGTCGATAGAGGTACCGGGGACGACGAGCGAGCCCGTCATGTCGGTGCCGCCACCCGTGACGGCGGTGATGAGCGGGTTGATGATGTTGTCGGTCAGCGACGTGACGATGCCGGTGAACGCGCCGCCGATGATGACGCCGACGGCCATATCCATGACGTTGCCCTTAGCGATAAACTCTTTGAACTCATCCATGTACTTGCTCATAAAAGCTACCTCCTTTAAGAACCTTTTCCTTCATGGGCAGCTCTACTCTAGCGCATATGGAGGAAAAGTGAAGAGACGAAAGCGAAGCGAAACGAAACTGGTCGCGAATCGGGGCGTTCGGTGCGCGTGATGACACGAAAACGGCATAGGGTACCTGCGCGTTTGCGCAGGCGGCTGTGATGTTGCGATGCGCCTACGAGGGGCGGCGCTTGCTGCGGGCAAGGTCGTCGGAATCGAGCCAGATGGTGACGGGCCCGTCGTTGGTGAGCGAGACCTGCATGTCGGCGCCGAACACGCCGCGCCCGCAGGGAACCTGGGCCTGTGCGAGCGAGCAGAAGTGCTCGTAGAGACGGTTGCCCTGCTCGGGGCCCGCGGCATCGGTGAAGGAGGGGCGGTTGCCCCGGCGCGCGTCGGCGTAGAGCGTGAACTGCGAGATGACGAGCACGCTGCCGCCTACGTCGAGGAGGGAGCGGTTCATCTTGCCCTCCTCGTCGGAGAAGACGCGCAGCTTCGAGATCTTGTCCCAGAGGCGTGCGGCAACGGCCTCGTCGTCTGAAGGGGCGACGCCCAACAGGATGAGATAGCCGTGCCCGCAACGTCCGGTCACCGCGCCCTCGACGCTGACCTGGGCCTCGCTCACTCTCTGCAACAGCGCGCGCATCACGCCTCCTTCGATGTTGGTACAAAAGGGATACCCCCTTTTGTCCACGTTGGCACCATGGACGTTGGGGATACTCCCTTTTGTCCACGCTGGTACAAAAGGGAGTATCCCCAACGTACCAACGCCTTTCGCGACGACCAGGGTGGTTACAGGCCGTAGATCGACGAGAACTTCTTGGTCAGGTAGTCCGTGTAGTACGTGGCGGAGAAGGGCTCGCCGCAGGCGTCCGCGATGATCTGCTCCGGATCCTTGGCACGGCCGAACTGCCACACGTTGGTGCGCAGCCATTCGCGAATCGGCGCGAGGTTGCCCGCCGCGAGCAGGCCGGCATAGTCCATGCCGGAGCGCATCATGGCAGCGCGGAGCTGTGCGCCATAGGCATTGCCGAGCGCATAGGTGGGGAAGTAGCCCAGGCTTCCCTGGCTCCAGTGCACGTCCTGCAGGGCGCCGCGCGTGTCGTCGGGCACCTGCACGCCGAGGTAGTCCTTGTACTTCTTGGCCCAGAGGTACGGCACGTCGCTGGCCACGGCCTCGCCGGACAGGAGCAGCTGTTCGATCTCGTAGCGCACGATGATGTGCAGCGGGTAGGTGAGCTCGTCGGCCTCGGTGCGCACGAGGCTGCCCTCGGCGCGGTTGACCACCTGGTAGAGCTGGCGGGACGTGACGCGCCCCAGCTGGCCGGGGAAGTGCTTCTTGAGGAGCGCGAGCAGGTGCGGCGCGAATTCCTCGGAGCGCCCCACGTAGTTCTCGAAGAAGCGTGACTGCGCCTCGTGCATGCCGCTGGAGGTGCCGCCGGCAAGCGAGGTGTAGTTGAACGCGGGGTTGACGCCCTGCTCGTAGAGGGCGTGCCCGCCCTCGTGCAGCATCGAGTAGACGTTGGAGAGCACGTCGTCCTCATGCACGTGGCCGGCAACGATCACGTAGTTGGAGGTGAGGCCGCCGGAATAGGGGTGCTCGGTCTTGGTGACGAAGAGCGCGTCGCGGCGGAGTCCCTCGAGGTCCATGATGTCGCTTGCGAGGTCCCACTGGCGGCGATCGTCGAAGTGGCCCGCGAAGAGGTTGCGCGGGGGCTGGCGCCTGCTCTTCGCCACGTCGGCCAAAAGCGGTACCACGACCTCCTTGACCTGCGCGAAGAAGGCATCGTAGAAGCTGCGGTCGGTACCCTGCTCGAACTGGTCGAGCCAGACGTCGTAGACATCCTTGGCGGGATCCATGTGGTTTGCCATACTGCGCATGGCCGCGACGATGCGGTCGAGGTGGGGTGCGAAGCTCGCCCAGTCATTGGCGAGCTTGGCGCGGTTCCACACCGCGAACGACTCGCTGGTCAGGCGCGCGAAGTCAGCCTGCTCCTCAGACGGCACGTTGACCATGCTCGCGCGGTCGCGCATGAGCACGCGCACCTGCGCGCGCTGCGTGGCGGAGAGCACCTCGCCATGGGCGGAGAGGCGCTCGAGCATGGCGCCGGTCGCGTCTGAGCAGATGAGCTCGTGGTTCTCCTGGCCGAGGATGGCGAGCGCCTCGCCCGAGTCCGCCGAGGAGGCCGCCGGGTCGATGGAGCCCATGTAGCAGTCGATGCCCGACATGGCGTAGCGGTGCGCATACAGGTGCCGCTCGAGGTCGTCGAGGGCCGCGATGTCCTGCTTGGGGTTGATGATGGCCGCAGGGGCCGCGAAGCCAGGGGTTCCCGGCATCTTAAGCGCCGTGGTGGTGTCTGCGGAGGTGGTTTCGAGATCGCTCATGGCTTCCTTTCTGCTGCGTTTGGCGTCACGGGTTAGAGTGTAGCGCTCGGCTGTGCGCAAATGGTGGGCAATGCGGTGGCCGTGCAACAAGTTGCGCCACACGCTGGGCGGATTGCGCAAATCTGCTGCCAGAGGGGCTGTACCAGAATGATAATCTGTAGGGCAGTGCGTTTTTCATTCCTCTGAAAGGAGCGTTCATCATGGATCGCGTACTTGGTATTGACATCGGCGGCACCAGCATCAAGGTCGGCCTGTTCTCTATGGAGGGTACGCTCGAGGCCGTCACGAAGAGCCCGACGGGCGAGATCGTGAGCGAGGCCGCCTTCGCAATCGTCACCAACGGCCTCAAGGCCCTGCTCGCCGAGAACGGCGGCACTCCTGACGAGGTCGTGGCCGTGGGCCTCGACGTGCCCGGCCCCGTGGATGACAACGGCAAGGTGGGCATGCTCGCCAACATCGAGCTCGATCCCGATGGCCTGCAGGCCGCCATCAAGCATGCCTTCCCGAACGCCAACCTGGCGTTCGTGAACGATGCCAACGCTGCCGCCCTCGGCGAGCTGTGGCAGGGTACGGCCAAGGACGCGCAGAGCTTCGTGCTCATCGCGCTTGGCACGGGCGTCGGCGCCGGCGTGGTGACGGGCGGCAAGCTCGTGGCGGGCGCCTTTGGTGCCGGCGGCGAGATCGGCCACGTGACGGTCAACCGCGCCGAGACCGAGTCCTGTGGCTGTGGCCGCAAGGGCTGCCTCGAGCAGTACGCCTCCGCCAAGGGCGTCGTGCGCATCTACAAGCAGGAGTGCGCGCGCCTGGGCATCGAGCCCGTCAAGCTGGACGGCCCGACCGACACCCTCTCTGTCTTCGAGGCCTATCGCGCTGGTGATGAGGCCGCCAAGAAGGCCATCGCCCAGATGTGCGACTATCTCGGCTATGCCATGGCCCAGGTCTCCGTGGTCGTCGACCCGGCTGCCTACCTCATCGGCGGCGGCGTGGGCGGTGGCTTCAAGCTCTTCGCCGAGGCCCTGCGCACGTCCTATCGCTCGTACTGCCTCTCCCCGAGCGCCAGCACGCGCATCCTGCCGGCGAGCCTCGGCAACGACGCCGCCATGTACGGCTGCGCCTTCCAGGCCCTTTCCGAGCGCAAGTAGCGGACGCTCCGGCAGCTTACGGATTGCAATGAAACGGCCCGCCACGAGCTTTCGTGGCGGGCCGTTTGCGTTGGCGCCAAAGGCATCCGTGCACGTGGGCGCTCCATCGCAAAGCAGAGATGATGCGCGTCCGTGTGCGTGCAGACAGAAAAAGGGCGCACCCCGAGGGGTGCGCCCGATCGCGCAATGGCGGATGGTATCCCGTGCGGGAGCCGAGAGCTTAAAGGCCCTTGACGATGGCAGCGGCGACGGCCTCGGCGTCAGAGGCGCCCTTGATCTCATCGCGGAACTTGTCGTCGAGCAGCAGGGCGGCAACCTTGGAGAGGAGCTGCATGTGGGTGGTGCCAGCCTCGCCACCAGGAACGAGCAGGGCGATGGCGACCTTGATGGCGGAGCCGTCCATGGAATCCCACTTCACGTCGCCGGCGAACTTGGCGACGAGGATGGCGGCGTCCTTGATGGCGTCGGACTTGGCGTGCGGGATAGCAAAGCCGCCCATCATGCCCGTGGTGCCCTCGGACTCGCGAGCCTTGAAGGCGGCGAGGACGGCATCGCGGTCATCGGAGAGGCCGAGCTCGATGGCCTTGTCGGACAGGAACGCGAGTGCCTCGTCGACATCGGCGGCGGGGACATCGAAGAAAACGTTGGAAGCCTTGATGAAATCGCTCATGGGGTGCTCCTCCATTCGTTGGGGAAAAACATACATAGGGTAACTTAGCATCAATGGCTTGCTTTTTTGCGAAGGCATAGGTAATCAGCCCGAATATTCCGTTGACCGTAACACGAGTGCCTTACAATGGGAGAATAGAGGCGTGGCGGAGGCTTAATCAAAGGAGTTGATATGTCCTCATACTATGTGAAGGCAGACAAGTTCGTGCTTCCCGGTTTCGTGCAAGGGCCAGGATATCTTGAGATATCTGATGGTGCGTTCGGGTTCTTCTCGGCGGAGGCGCCTGCAGAGGGCGCGGAGATCCTTGATTGCAGTGGTTGCTGGATCACGCCTGGCTTCGTGGACACGCATATTCACGGCTTCTTTGGCCACGACGTGATGGACTGCGATCCCGCGGGCGTGAACGCCTCGTCGCTCGAGCTCGCCCGTCACGGCACCACCTCGTGGACGCCGACCACCCTCACGGCCTCCCTCGAGCAGACTCGCGCTGCCTGCGCGAGCGTGTATGAGGCCGTCTCGGAGCGCGATGAGTCCTTCATGGGTGCGCGCGTGCAGGCCATCTTCCTCGAGGGGCCGTTTTTTGCCGAGAAGTACAAGGGTGCCCAGAACCCCATCTACATGGTGGATCCCAGCGTTGACGCGTTCTGCATCTGGCAGGAGGCGGCCCATGGCCTGATTTCACGCAGCGCCCTTGCGCCTGAGCGCGCTGGATCGCTTGAGTACATTGCCGAGCTGGCGAGTATGGGCGTCGCCTGTGCACTCGGCCATTCTGATGCCACGTACGACGAGGGCCGCGCCGCCATTGCCGCGGGCGCCAACTCCTTCGTGCACACCTATAACGCGATGAGCCCGCTGCACCATCGCAACGGCGGCCTGGTGGGGTGCGCGATGACGGCCCCTACCGCCATCTCCGAGATCATCTGCGATGGCAAGCACGTCTCGCCGGGCGCTATTGAGGCACTCGTGAGGGCGAAGGGCTGGGACTACGTTGCCCTCATCACGGACTGCCTGGCTTGCGGCGGCCTTGCCGATGGCGACTATTTCTTGGGAGAGCTGCCCATCGAGCTGCATGACGGGGCCGCCTACCTACAGGGCACCAACACGCTGGCAGGCTCAACGGCGACCCTGGCCGCCGAGGTCAAGAACGTGGTTGACTGGGGGATCGTGACGGCCGAGCAGGCCATCAGGATGGCCTCCGAGGTGCCGGCGCGCATGTCGCTCACCGATGACGTGTGCGGGCAGATCCGTCCGGGCCGCGACGCCGACTTCAACGTGCTGGCGGCCGACCTCACGCTCAAGCAGACCTACCTGGGCGGACGCCTGGTGGAGTAGGGGAGCATCAAAAGCCGAACGAGACGCGGGGCGAGCCGACAGGGTACGCCCCGCGTTTTAGCTCCGGGCCTTTGGCCCTGCGCCCGCGACATGCCAGAGGGCATGTCGCGCCCCCAGCGGGGTTCGACTCCCTCCCATGTGCGGTTTCCGTAAAAGAAAAGACGCCCCAGCTGGAGCGTCTTCGTGAATTCAAATGGTGGCTGGGGAGGGAGTCGAACCCCCGACACAGGGATTTTCAGTCCCCTGCTCTACCAACTGAGCTACCCAGCCGTGCGTCGGCGAAAAATAACTATAGCAGACTGCGGGACTGAGTCAATCGAAAACTTTTGTCGGCGAAAAGATTTGTGGATGTTCACGAGTCGCACATCAAGAATGGTTGAACCGCACCTCGAAATCGGTCTCGGTCGGGTCGAGCGGAATCTCCTCCTTCTCATCCATGATGTACTCGATGGGGTAGTTGGCGTACGAGCGGTTGAAGAGCCCGAAGAAGCGTGCTATCTCGTCGTTCGAGCCTTGGATCTCCATCGTGACGGAACCGTCCGACTCGTTGCGCACCCAGCCGGTGATGCCCACCTCGCGTGCCTTGAGCTGTGCTGTCCAGCGAAAACCGACGCCCTGCACCTCACCAATGAACGAGATGTGGAGCCTACGCGCCCCCTCGGGCAGAACGCGCGGTTCAGGTTTGGGTTTACGGCGCATTCCAAACATTACGCACCCCTTTGGGCTGGGAATCTTGACAGATGGCTTACAATGTAGCATCAGCTCACGAACCAACACCACCACGGAGGTCACATGGCGGCGCTATTCAACATAATTTCCGACTCTACCTGCGACTTCTCGCTTGAGGACTCGCAGCGTCTCAACATCAAGATTCTTCCGTTCTCCTACACCGAGGCAGGCAAGCCGGACGGTGGCTTCCATGGTATCGACGACCAGTATCGTTCGCGTTCCCCGCACGAGTTCTACGAGGCCATCAAGAACGGTGCCACGCCCATGACGTCGCAGCCTTCGCAGCTCATCTTCGAGGAGGCGTTCCGCGAGGCGCTTGATACGGGTCTGCCCACCATCGTGTTCTGCATCTCCAGCGGTCTTTCCGGGGGCTACAACGGTGCCGTGACCGCCCTTGACCGCCTCAAGGAGGAACTGGGCAAGGACGACCTGCCCATCTATGTCATTGACTGCCTCATCACCTCGTCACCCATGTACATGCTGGTGGAGGAGGCTGCCCGTCGTCGCGACGCGGGCCAGACGGTGGAAGAGGTCTACGAGTGGGCGCTCGACGCGCGCTTCCACGCCCGCACCATCTTCATGGTCGACAATCTCGACACGCTGCACCGTGGCGGCCGCATCCCCAAGACGGTGGCGATCGTGGCGGGCAAGCTCGACGCCAAGCCGCTGCTCAACTTCAACCTGGATGGCTCGCTCGGCATCATCGGCGTCACGCGTGGCCGCGCGAAGGGCCTGAAGAAGCTGGCCAAGCATTACGCTGAGTACCACCGTAATGGCTCGTATGGCCCCGTGGTCTCCATCGGCAACGCCGACTGCCCCGAGGACCTCGATCGCCTCGAGGCCCTGCTGCGCGAGATTGAGCCCGACGTGCGCGTGCTGCGCTCAAACATCGGCCCCACCATCGGTTGCCACGTGGGCCCCGGCATGGTGTCCTGCTGCTTCTGGGGTGACGACCGTCGCAAGGGGAAGGGCTACGGCAAGGTGAAGGGCGTCAAGCAGGACTAGCCTTTCGATTACACTCACATATTCTCAGATGACGGGCTCCGCTTCTTTTGAGGCGGGCCCGCTGTTTATGTGGCTGGCGATGCGGGAGGCGCGGTTTTGGATGCGCCGACTCTGCCGAGGGCCTTTCGGGCGCGGTGGGCGTGCAAACGTGGATGATAGGCTTTGGCGAAAAAGGCAAACATGCAAACATAACGTCTCGTGGTGATATGTGCAAGAGAAAATCGCTAAAAGTATGAAATACCGCAGATTTCGTGATATTATAGCTTTGGCACTCAAGAAAGGGGTTCTGTCATGTACGAAGCTGGGGATTTCATCGTCCATCCCGGTCAAGGAGTCTGTCGCGTCGACGAAGTGCTGGAGAGCCCCCAACCCACATACATGTTGATGCCCGTCGGAGGCCGGCATCCGATGCGCATCAGTTTCCCCGTTGCCGGTGAGGCGCGCCTGCGTCCCGTCATCAGCCACGATGAGGCGGAGGACCTCATCGGCGAGTACGCCCAGATGGACACCGTGGAGTACACGGGCCGCAGCGGCTCGCTCGAGGAGGAGTTCTATCGCGACGAGATCAGGCGCGGTACCTGCCGCACGTCCATGCGCATCGTGAAGACCTTCCGTGAGCGCATTGCCGAAGTCCGTTCGCGCAACAAGCGGCCGCCCGTGGCCTACGAGCGCATCCTCAAGCAGGCGAGCCAGCGTTCCTTGGCCGAGCTTGCCGTGGCGCTTGACGTGTCGACCGATGACGTCGTGGCCCGCTTCGAGGAGCAGGGCGAGGCCTACGCTGCCGCAATCTAGCCCGTACGCCACAGCGTTCTTCTGGGGCCTCGCCTGTGCGGGGCCCTTCCTTATGGTGCTCCGCACGCCCATGCCGCGCAAACGTTTCCATCCGTATACCGCGACGTGGGGTGCATAAGGAGTCCACAGTGCTTCGCTACAATGGGACGCTGCAGTACCGAGCAACAGGAGGATACCCATGCCAACCCCGATCGACGAGACCACCAACCGCGCCATCATCACCGTGCTGGGAAGCGACCGTTCGGGCATCGTCGCCGCTGTCGCGGGCGCGCTTGCCGATTACGACGTCAACATCCTCGACATCTCCCAGACGATCCTCCAGGGCATCTTCACGATGACCATGCTCGTCGACCTCGCGTGTGCGAGCGCGGACTTCTCCACGGTGCAGGGGCGCCTCAATGAGCTCGCCACAGAGCTCGGGGTGCAGATCACGCTGCAGCGCGAAGAGGTTTTCAAGTTCATGTACCGCCTCTAGGCGCGCACTGATTTTTGCCAAGACAGGAGGTTGCTATGACAGAACCCCAGCTACCCAAGCGCATGCGACGCATGCTTTCCGCTGCCGAGACCTCGGCCCTCCAGCGCGTCATGGACGCCTATCCCATGCCTTCCGTGGGCATGGGCATCGGCCGTGCGGGCCAGCAGCTCTACGACGGCATGAACCACGTGGACACCATCGACTCCGAGCTTTACGAGCTCTACGACGTGAAGCGCGGTCTGCGCAACGCCGACGGCTCGGGCGTGCTCGTGGGCCTCACGACCATCTCCAACGTGCACGGCTATGACAAGGTCGACGGCCGCGTGGTGCCCGACAAGGGCGAGCTCACGCTGCGTGGCTACCACATGTCCGACCTCGTGGCGGGAGCCCAGGCGGAGAACCGCTTCGGTTACGAGGAGGTCGCCTACCTGCTGATCGCGGGCGCCCTGCCCACCCAGGAGCAGCTCGACGACTTCCGCGCGCGCATCGGCATGCGCCGCCAGCTGCCCGAGGGCTACCTCGCCATCTTCCCGCGCAGGACCTACAGTACGTCAATCATGAACGTGCTCCAGCGCGCGACGCTTCTGCTCTACGCCTTCGATCCCACGCCCGACGACACCATGCCCACCCATGAGGTGGACGTGGCGCTGTCGCTCCTCGGTCGCTGGCCGCGCGTGGCCTCCATCGCCCATGCCGCTGACGTGGCGGCGCAGGAGGACCGCGAGCTCAAGATCCCGCCGGCGCGCGAGGACTACTCCGTGGCCGAGAGCATCCTCGATGTGCTCCGTGGCGACGAGGGCTTCACACGCGACGAGGCCCTGCTGCTCGACATCATGCTCATGCTGCACGCCGAGCACGGCGGCGGTAACAACTCGACCTTTGCCACCCGCGTGCTCTCCTCTTCGGGCACCGACGCCTATTCCGCCTACGCGGCGGCGCTCGGCTCGCTCAAGGGGCCCAAGCACGGCGG
>CACYAX010000052.1 GCA_902772435.1 uncultured Coriobacteriaceae bacterium
AATGAAACCTACACAAAGGAGATAACCATCCTTGTCGTTGCTCCAGACAAATTCGACGACAAGACCGGCGCGATGCTCTTCTGCCACGGTTGGGGCGGCAACAGGTTTCAGCATCAGGAGTTTATGAAGGCAGTAGCGGATAAATATAATCTCCTCTGCCTCTCGCCAGAATACAGGATGAGCGGTTTCGACTACGCTCCCCGCAGCGGATTGGGTTGGTTCAAGCCATATGATTTGAGCTTCTATCAGACGTTTGACGCTCTTCTCGCCCTCCGATTCATCCTCCGACTCCACACGAATCTGAACCACAAGAGGATTTTCGTCTATGGCGGCAGCCAGGGCGGGCACATCGCGTTGCTTAGCGCCATTTACGCGCCAAACACATTCGCCGCAGTTTATTCTTCCAGTGCAATGGTTTGCGTTCCAAATCAACCGAATCTCGCCGAGGCCACAGGCCGCTTTTTCACAGACGCTGAATGCAACGTGCGCTCTGTCCCATATCTCATAGACCGTCTGGACACGCCGCTCTTCATGGAGCACGGCACGACGACCATGCCATCGGTGCGGAAGGAGCCGCTCGAGATGGAGGCAGCGAGGTTGTGGTTGTCCCAGACCACGTCCGCGAGCGCCTCGACATGCTCCATGGTCAGGTCTGACTCGCGTTCGAAGATGAGCTTTGCGCCATCTGACACCACCAGATGCACCTCGATGTCCTCAAACGTGCGCAGGGCTTGGAGCAGTCGATAGCCCATCTGCACGCCCGTGGCGCCGGATATGCCAACAATGAGTCTCTTCATGAGCGGAAGCCTTCCCAATGGATGCGAACGGAATCTGCGGGGCGACCCATGGCGGCCGCCCCGCAAAAGAGGAGTCTTACATCAAGCCGAGGACCGAGAACCACACAGCCTCGACGAGCACGACGATGAACACGACCGCAGTCAGGGGGATGCCCATCTTCATAGCGTCAGCAGCGCTGTAGCCCGCGTTGTCCTCACCCTCGCCCACGAGGATCGCGAGGTTGTGGAAGGGCAGGATGTAGTGGATGTTGATGGCGGAGAAGACCATCATGGCAACGGCGATGTCAGAGACGCCGGAACCCGCCGTGAAGGCCAGGAAGGCAGGCACGCAGATGCCGAGCACGGCCATGACCGAGCCCATGAACATGTGGATGATCACGGTGATGCCAGCGATGAGCAGGGCGAGCACGAAGACGTTGCTCGGCACGGAAGAGGGCAGGACCACGTTGGCGATCCAGTCGTTCATGCCCGTTGCACCGCCCACGGTGCCGATGCCCATGGCGGCCGTCAGGAAGACGAGCGTGTTGATGGGGACGGAGTTCCAGGTGGCGGGCGTGAGGATCTCGCCGATGACGGGCAGGGCCATGACGGCGCCGATGAGCAGCGTCACGAAGCCGATGTTGAGGCCGGTCATGGACTCGGTGAGCCAGAGGGCGATGGCCACGACGATCCAGAAGACGGTGCGCTTCTCAGTGACGGTCACGGGGCCGAGCGCCTCCTGCTTGGCGCGCACCTCGTCGAAATCGATGTTCATCTCCTTCTCGGGCTTGAAGAGCACGAGGCCCAGGAAGAGGGTGCAGACGGTGGCCACGAGCATCGGGACGGACATGTAGAGGAACCACTGCATGAAGGAGCAGCCGGCGGAGGCGTAGGAGGCCACGAGCGGGTTGAGGGTGGCGTCGCCCGTGAGGAAGAACATGGAACCCGGCGCGGCAGCGGCGAAGGTGAGGAAGCCCACCTTGTTCTTGTCGGCCTTGGACATCTTGGCGGAGTCGCAGATGGCATGCATGACCGCGAGGATCATGAAGGCGCGGGGGAACGGATGCGGGATGAGCAGCGACAGCACGAACGTCAGCGCGAAGATGGAGATGACGAGCGACTGCCAGCCGCGCACGAACTTGAGGGCAAACCAATAGGCGATGCGCTCGCCGAGGCCAGAGTCCTTGACGGCGGCGGCGATGAGGTAGGCGCCTATGACCATCCACATCTGCATCTTGGTCCACGAGGCAAAGACCGTCGCGGTGTCGGAGGTGCCGGTGAGGATGAGAAGCGCCAGGTAGATGGCCGACACATACGCGGGCTGCGCGACGCCCATGGCCCACCAGACCACCGTCATGAGGGTGAGGGCGAGGCACTGCTGCCCCTGGGCGGAGATCTCGCCGAGGGCGGAGAGCGGGGCCACCCAGATGATGCCGCAGATGACGAGGCCGGCGATGAGGCCTATCACACGCTTGTTGAGTTTCATGGGAACGTCCTTCCGCAATCAGGAAGCGCTGGGGAGGCTGCCCTCCCCAGCGTCAGTTCGTCAATCCGGCTAGTACGCGAGCTCGGCGGCCCACTTGTCCTCGTCGATGTCGAGGAAGGCGCAACGATGGAACTCGTCCTTGAGGTCGTAGGGCACGGTGCAGTCGAAGATGGCCTTGCAGGCGATGCCGTGCACGCGGATGGACGCGTCGAAGGCGGGGTCGTTGGACGGGTCGAGCACGTGGCAGTGGCAGCCCGGGATGGTGATGAGGTCCGTGTCAGCCTGGAAGCGCGTGGTCATGGCCCACATGACGTCGGTCATGTCGAAGATGTCAACGTCCTCGTCCACGAGGAAGACGTGCTTGAGCTCGGAGAACGCGGAGAAGGCGAGCATGGCGGCATTGCGCTGGCGACCCTCGTCGTTGATGGAGCTCTTCTTGAACTGCAGGATGGCCACGAACTTGCCGCCGCCACAGGGAGCCGCATGCACGTTGACGAGGCGGCCGGGGATGGCGGTCTCGACCATCTTGTAGATGGAGGCTTCGGTGGGGATACCGGCCATGGAGACGTGCTCGTGGGACGGACCGATGCAGGACTGCATGATGGGATGCTCGCGGTGCGTGACGGCGGTCACGTGGATCACGGGAAGGGCGGGCTTTGCGTCACCGGTGTAGCCCGGGAACTCGGGCATGGCCTTGCCGGTGTTGGTGTTGATGTCCTCGCGGATGGTGTCCGTGATGGAGAGGTAGCCCTCGATGACGTACTCGGCGTTGGCGATGCAGGTCTCGGGGACGGTCACGGCGTTGGCCAGTTCGACCGCCTTGCCGCGCAGGGCGCCGGCAATCTGCAGCTCGTTGTAGCCGAGCGGCGTGGTGGGCGCCTCGAAACCCGCACACATGTATACAGCCGGATCAAGACCGATGGAGACGGTGACAGGCATGTCCTCGCCCTTCTGCTTCCACTGGTCGAAGAAGGCGCCCAGGTGACGGCTGCCCGGCGTGATCCACATGCCCATGGTGTCCTTGCTCTCGATGCACAAACGATGGATGGTGACGTCGGAGTCGGCGTTGAAGGGGCTGTGGCCGGCGACGAGGCCCATGGTCACGTACGGGCCAGCGTCCTCGGGGGTATTGGTGGGAGCGGGCACGAGCTTGCGCAGGTCGAAGTCAGGATCGCTCGCCAAGTGCACGACCTCCTGGCAGTCGATGTGCTTGCCCTCGGCGATGAGCGTGGGCGGGATGGTCTCGTTCAGCTTCTTGCCCATCTCGAGGCCGAGGAACTGCTCGTCAAGGCCGATGAGGGCGGCAACGCGCTTGCGGCTGGAGAGCAGGCCGATGGCGACCTTGGCGTCATCGAAGCCCTTCACGTTGTTGAAGACCATCGCCGGGCCTTCCTTGGTCGGGCGCGCAACGGTGCCGCCCGCACCCACGTGGCGATAGACGCCCGAGACTTCCGCGTTGCAATCGACTTCGACGTCGGTCTCGAGAAGCTGGCCGGGCTGGGTCTTCAGATACTCAAGTGCGCTGCGAAGGTCGTGGATCTCTGCCATGTTTGGCCTCCTTCTGCCCTGATGGGCACCACGGGGCCAAGCGGCCCCACCTCTATCCTGGGGCCATTCTGCAACTGTGTAGCAGGTAGCGAGTCAAATAGATTTTGATGAGAGATTGCCGCTCACGGCTCAAAATGCGCCGTTCGCCTTCGCGAACGGTCCTAGGGAGCGATCAGGACCTCGAGCCGACAGAAATCTGCCGTGCGGTTCTCGTCATAGAACACGGAGTCGAGCAGGCAGCGGTCGACCACGGGACCCGCAGGCTCGAGCCCTTGTTCCCCCATCCAATCCAAGAGCTGATGCGCGGGTTCCACGTCATACGGCATCGCGTGCTTGTACATGCAGGCGTATTCCCCAGCGGGCAGCTTGACGAGCGCGACATCGTCCATGGGCAGCTCACGCGGCATGATGACGAGGCTTCCCGCGCCATCAAGCGGCCGGTCAGACCGCAGCGCAGGGGCATCGAGCAGCGACGCAAACCCACGCGACGGGATCGCACCCGCCTCGAGCAGCCGTCCCCACGCATCCATGAGCGCTAGATGCAAGGTCTTCTCGTCCATGCGCTCCTTGGGAAACGGCGAGAACAGCGCCGTTCGCTCGGGAATCCAGAGCACGAAGGGGATACCCGCATTGCGCTCCTTCGTCCTCACGTGCACGAAGATGTCGTCGAGCTGGTTCAGCTCGCGCAGCTGTTCCTCCAACCTCGCCTGCTCTTGGGCGATTGCCTGGCGGCGCCCCTCGAGCAGGGCGCGCATGCTGTCGGTCGTCGGCGCCTCGAGATGCGCGCGTATGTCCGAAAGGGGCACGCCCATCTCCTTGAGCAGGCAGATCTGGCGCAGGCGCGGTATCTGGTCCACGGAATAGTAGCGGTACCCGTTTTCCGCTATCTCCACGGGTTTGAGCAGCCCGTTCTTGTCATAGAGGATGAGGGTCTGACGCGAGACTCCGTGAAGCGAAGCCATCTCTGAGATCTTGATGAGGCCCTTATCACGCATCGCTTCCTCCATGCAAAACGATTGATGCATCATGACGAGTCAGTGCCGATTATGCGGCATCAAATTCGCTGCTCAGTCCCTCATTACGGCTAAATGGCCTGCCCAAACGGTGTGTGCGTTGTACATTGCAAGCTACGGGGCGGCATGCGGACACAGACACGACGCGGCGCTCGCGACTAAGTCGTGAGCGCCGCGCACGGCATGAGTGCCTATCGTTCCTACAGGTCGCGGTAGCAGATCAGGCGCAGGTCGTCCTGGGCCTCGAGCCATGCGCGCATCGCGGGATCGATGAGCACGTCGACCTCCTTGGTGCGGTTGACCGTGAGGCTGGAGTTGCGCAGGATGAAGTCGTCCAGATAGCCCGGGTGGAACACGAGCACGATGGTCTCGCCATCAGCCATGCCCTCCACGCTGCGACGGATGAAGTCGGCGGGATCGTACTGCTCAGGGGGAAGCATGTCCTCGAGCGCCATGCGCACGTCGGTGGAGCCGCAGCGCACGATCTTCGTGGGATCGAAGCTGGCGACCTGCTCCTTGAAACCGTACTTCTCCGCCACGTCGTGGATTGCCCGGTTGAGGTTCCTGCTCATCACCGCATGGGCCTCGAAGTACTCCGGGTCGTGCCCGACGATCTCGCGGAAGCGGGCGAGCTGGGCCTCGACCTCGATGACCAGCTCGTCGTAGGCGGCGAACTCGCGCCCCTCCTTGAAAGCGGCGCGGTACTCACGGCTGCTATGGAGCTGGCCGTTCTCGTCCACGAGGCTGGGAATGAGCGCGGGGTCGGCGCAGGGGGTGCCGAGGCAGAGGTTGGTGTGCTGGCCGATGGCGATGCCGGCGTCCTTGACCCAGTCCCAGCCGCGTTGGGCTTCGGGCATGTTGGGCATGAGCCCCGCGGAGCGCACGAGGCCCTCGTTGACGGCACGGGCGATTCCCACGTTGACGGCGTAGCTGTAGCCGATGTCATCGGCACGGATGAGAAGCTGCTTCATGATCTGGTTCCTTCCAAGGAGAAAACGTATGAGTGAATTCTATCGCGACTCAAAGAGGCGGGACCCGACGCATACGCGACGGGCCCCACAAGGAAGGATGTCTATGCAGCCTTATTGCATCGCAGGGCGCGCAAACGGAGAGCGCGCCCCGTGAGGGACGCGCTCCTTCGCATCAATACCTGCTTGTATTGCACCTTAGGCGTAGAACTTGTGCGCGTTGGTGGCGTAGGCGCCCCAGTCCTGGTCGTTTGGGCGCGGCATGAGGCCGCCGCCGAGGATATGGATGTGGAAGTGTTTCACGCTCTGACTCGCATCGTCACCCGTGTTGACGAGGATGCGGAAGCCGTTGGTCAGCCCCTCCATCTCGGCGATCTTCTTGACCACCGAGAAGCAGTGCCCCAGCGTCTCGGGCGGCACGTCATCGGTGATGTCGCGGTAGTGGTCCTTGGGGATGATGAGCACGTGCGTGGGCATGAGGGGCTCCATGTCGCGGAAGACCATGCAGACCTCGTCCTCGTAGATCTTGTTGGTGGGAATCTGGCCTGCGCCGATCTTGCAGAAGATGCAGTTGTCATCAATCATGGGGCGCTCCTTTGCAGTACGTCGTCGGTAGGACGCAAGTGACTCTAGCACGCACGCGCCGAGGGCGGGAGGAAATGTATTCGCCCGTTAACGTTTCCGTCAGGCGTGGTTCAGGACGGAGCGCAATTGCCGCCGCCACGCGCGGGCGATTCTGGTCCGGCTCTTGCGGTACCATCGAATGACTACACCGCGATGAGGAGACCGTATGCCCACTCACGAGCTTGACCCCTTTGCCCATGGCTCTCTCGCCATGTACCTTCCCTACCTCGACGAATCCATGCCCGAGCTTGACCCCGAGGAGGCGCTCGGCCTCTTCCTCACCTGGGTGGAGTCGCGCGGCATCGAGCCTTGGCCCCATCAGGAGGACGCCCTGCTCGCGCTTGCCGCAGGCGACCACGTCATCCTGGGCACGCCCACGGGCTCGGGCAAGTCGCTTGTGGCGCTCGGGCTCTGCTTCAACGCGCTCTGCACGGGCGGACGGGCTTACTACACCGCGCCCATCAAGGCGCTCGTGAGCGAGAAGTTCTTCGAGCTGGTGAACATCCTGGGCCGCGACAACGTGGGCATGATCACAGGTGACGCGCAGGTCAACGCCGATGCGCCCGTCATCTGCTGCACGGCCGAGATCCTGGCCAACCAGGCGCTGCGCGAGGGCGAGTGGACCGACGTGACCTGCGTGGCCATGGACGAGTTCCACTACTTCAGCGATGCCGACCGCGGCTGGGCCTGGCAGGTGCCGCTGCTCACGCTTCCCCACACGCAGTTCCTGCTCATGAGCGCCACGCTCGGCGACATGAGCGACATCGCCGAGCTCCTGCGCCATGAGACCGACCGCGACGTGACCCTCGTGCTCGACGCGCCCCGCCCCGTGCCCCTTTCCTACGAGTTCGTGGAAACGGCGCTCGAGGGAACGGTCGAGCTTGCCATTCGCGCAGGTCAGGCCCCCATCTATGCCGTGCACTTCTCGCAGGACAGCGCCCTCAAGAGCGCGAGCTCGCTCGCGAGCTACGGCGTCTCCACCCGCGAGCAGCGCGACCTCATCAAGGAGGCCTGCAAGGGCACGCGCTTCTCCACCGCCTTCGGCAAGACGCTGCAGCGCCTGCTCTACGCCGGCGTGGGCGTGCACCACGCGGGCATGCTCCCGCGCTACCGCCTGCTCGTGGAGAAGCTCGCCCAGCAGGGGCTCCTGCCCGTCATCTGCGGCACCGACACGCTCGGCGTGGGCATCAACGTGCCCATCCACACCGTGCTGCTCACGGCCCTCGCCAAGTTTGACGGCCGCCGCCAGCGCCGCCTGAACGCGCGCGAGTTCCACCAGATCGCCGGGCGTGCCGGGCGCTCGGGCTACGACACCGAGGGCGTGGTCATCGCGCAGGCAACCGAATACGACATCGAGCGTGCCCGCGCGCTCGCGAAGGCGGGCGGCGACCCCAAGAAGGCCCGCAACGTCAAGACCCGGAGGCCCCCTGAGGGCTTTGTGGGCTGGAACAAGCAGACCTTCGAGCGCCTCATCGAGGCCACGCCGGAGGCGCTCAAGCCCCGCATGAAGGTGAGCCACTCCATGGTGCTTGCCGAGGTGGAGCAGGGCGGTGACGCCCGTGCCCGCGTGGCAAAGCTCATCTCTGACTCCATGCAGACCGATGCGGAGAAACTCGCCCTCGACCAGCGTGCCGACGAGGTCTTCGCCACCCTCATGGATGCCGGCGTGGTGCTCATGGAGCAGGACGAGGACGGCAACGACGACTACTGGGTCACCGTCGAGCTGCCCGAGTGGTTCGCGCTCGACCAGCCGCTCTCGCCCTTCCTGCTGGCCGCGCTCGAGCTGCTTGACCCCGAGAGCGAGACCTACGCGCTCGACCTCATCTCCCTCGTCGAAGCCACCCTCGAGGACCCGCGCCAAATCCTCATCGCACAGGAGAAGGCGGCGCGTGCCAAGGCCGTCGCCGAGATGAAGGCCGATGGCGTCGAGTACGAGGAGCGCATGGAGCGCCTCGAAGACATCACCTACGAGCGCCCGCTCGAGGAGCTCATCGAGGCGGCCTACGCGCAGTACTGCGAGCAGGTGCCCTGGGCGCGCGACTTCGAGCCGCGCCCCAAGTCCATCCTGCGCGACATGCTCGAGACGGCCTCGGACTTCAAGGGCTACATCCAGCGCTGCAACATCTCGCGCGCCGAGGGCATCCTGCTGCGCTACCTCTCCGAGGCCTACCGCGCACTAGACCGCACGGTACCCTTCGATAAGCGCAACGAGCAGCTTGAGGAGATCATCGCCTGGCTCGGCCTCGTGGTCCGCACGACCGACTCCAGCCTCGTGGACGAGTGGGCCGGCTTCGGTTCCGAAGAGGTGGAGGTCGGTGCCCTCGAGCTCGAAGAGGACGTGGTGGTGCGCGACCGCCGCGCCGTCACGCTGCTCGTGCGCAACGCGCTCTTCGCCCGCGTGCGCCTCGCCGCCTTCGAGCAATACGACGAACTGGGCGCCCTCGACGCCGACTGGGGCTGGCGTGCGCCGCGCTGGCAGCGTGCCATGGAGGCCTATTTCGAGGAGCACGAGGAGGTGCTGCTCGACGCCGACGCCCGCTCGACCAGCTACTTCGAAATCGACGACTCCGCCGAGAAGTCAGACCACGTCTGGCACGTGAAGCAGACCTTCCACGATCCTGAGGAAGACCGCGACTTCGGCATTGCCGCAGACGTCGACCTCGATGCCACACAGGACGAGGGTGCCGCCGTCTTCGAGAACTACCGCGTGGGCTTCGTGGAGGACCTGCTCGACCTCGCATAATAGTGCACGTCAGAGGCTCTTTCAGCACATTCGTGGCAAGCCCACCGAGACCGCTCGGTGGGCTTGTTAAGATGGAGGCGACAGGTTCGCAGCTCTCATGAGAGAAAGGACCCCGCTATGAAGCGCATCTGGATGGCAGTTGTAGGCGCCCTTGCGCTCTGCATTTCGCTCGTTGCCTGTGGCAGAGGCGGAACTGATTTCAAAGCCAACTTCGTGGGCACGTGGGAGATCGCGAGCCTGACGGAAGACGGCGTGGAGACGGATGCCGAGACGCTTGCGGCGATGAAGGACTACGGTCTGAACGTCTACCTCGAGCTCAACGAGAATGGCAGCGCCTCCTTCGAGCTCTTCGGGGAAGCGATGGAGGGAACGTGGGACGCCTCGTCTGCAGAGAAGGGCACCGTCACGTTCGAAGGCTCCTCAGCCCCCATGGTCCTTGGCGATGGGCGGCTCAGCATGGAGTCCGACAACTCGAAGCTCGTCTTCGAGAAGATCGACCCGTCGCAAAAGCAGACGACCAGCGGCTCTACCGGCAACTTGGAACAACCCGAGGAAGACCCCGCCACCAGCGAGGACGAGCCTGCTGAGAGCCAAGACGACAATGGCCTCGAAGAGGATCTGGGAGGCCTGACGTCATGGGGCGGTGACGACATCGATGACCTTGACGACCCCACCGCGATGGACATCCTCGTGGTCGACGACGACAACTTCACCATCAAGATCCTGGCAAAGGGCCTCTACGTGGGAGATCCCGCGTTCTACTTCGAGGTCACCAACAAGACCGACGCAGAGGTGGGCATAAACTCGGTTGACGGAACGTGGACCGTCAATGGTGAGGCCCACGATCCAATCGTTCTCGAGAGCATCTCCGCGGGCGAGACGCTGGGGACCATCGGATGGTTCTCGGCCGATGAGATCGGTACCGACATGAACGCGCTCGGCACCATCAAGGGCCAGCTGGAGATGTACAACGAGGACTACGAGACGCTCGCTACCTACGACGTGACCATCGACTAGCCACCTGCAACCGCACGCAAGAGCGGGGCCTGGCAGCTGCCGGGCCCCGCTTTCGTATGTGCATGCGTTTTCGGACGCTGCTGCCCCGAGAAACACGAAACGGTGAAAGGCGAGCCTTCTTGGGGCACGCCTTTCACCGTCGTGAAACGAGCGGTATCTGTCCTGGCTCATCAGTCAGGCCACATGTTGCGCATGCAGTTGCCCACTGATGATTGGCGCATTCGCTGGGTCGTGGCGCAGGGAACGGGCGCGGTTGAATGCGCAAATGAACATACGTATAGCGTTTGAGGGTGTGGTTCCTATGCGCTCCGTTGCCTCGAAGAAACGATCCTTCTCGGTGGGGAGCACCTTGGTTACGACGGGGGTCATCCGCTCTGACATTGGTGCAGCCGTTCTACGTTTAGAGTATGATTTGGTATGACTTGGTATGATTGTGTTATACCCTCGACGCAATACTAGCAGATGACCTCTCGCGTGCAAGCATGAATTTTGGGAACGTGAGCAGCGGAAACGCGCGCGATACAGAAACGGGGGCCGCGCGTCTCGCGCCACCCCCTCTCAGGCTGCCTTCTCCGGGCATTCCCGCTCTCAGGCACCAATCTCTTCGAGGAACTCCGCGCCATAGCGCTCGAGTTTGACCTTGCCCACGCCGCTCACCGCAAGGAACTCCTCGTCGTTGGCCGGACGCTGCCGCACCATGGCCCTAAGCGTGGCGTCGGAGAAGACCACGTAGGGCGGGACGCCCTGCTCGTCTGCCAACCGCTTGCGCAGGGCCCTCAGGCGCGCGAAGAGCTCCTCGTCACCCTCGCCCGGCTCATAGGCATCGAAGTCGCGCTCGGCACGGGCGCGCTCGGCACGTATGCGCTCGGCCGCCCGCGAGGAGCGCCGCGGCGTGCGCTCAGCCACGAGGTAGCGCTCGGCTGAATCTTCGCAGCACACGGAGCAGTTGTCGCAGCCCGAGGAGAGCCCCTCCGTGGGCTGGCCGAAGTAGCGCAGGATGCGCGCCCTCAGGCACGAGGTGCTCATGGCATAGCCGATCATCTCGCCCAGCAGGCGCTCCTTGGTTGCCCGCACGCGCTCGCGGTCGGCGCGGCTCATGCCCTCGTCCTCGACCATGTCGATGAAGTAGTGGCAGGTACGGATATCTCCCCTGCTCCAGAGCAGGTAACACGCAGCCGGCTCGCCGTCTCGGCCCGCGCGGCCCGCCTCCTGGTAGTACTCCTCGAGCGAGAGCGGGAGGCCGCAGTTGATGACGAAGCGCACGTTCGACTTGTCGATGCCCATGCCGAAGGCCGTCGTGGCCACGAGCACCAGCGCATCGTCGTGCACGAAGGCATGCTGGGCAGCCTCACGGTCCTCGTCGCTCATCCCCGCATGATAGGCCGTGGCGGCGATGCCCTCGGCCACCAGCGCGTCGGCGATCTGCTCGACCTTCTTGCGGGTGGTGGCGTAGACGATGCCCGACTCCTCGGGATGGGCCTTGACGTAGTTGGCCACCCAGCGCTCGCGCTTCTTGGGCGTGAGCTCGAAAGTGGAGAGCCGCAGGTTGGGGCGGTCAAACCCGCTCACTTGGATGATGGGGTCGTGCAGCCGCAGGAGCGCGGAGATGTCCTCGCGCACCCGCGTGGTCGCCGTGGCCGTCAGGGCCATCACAGGCGGCCGCTCGGGCAGCGACGCCACGAAGCTCGCGATCTCACGGTAGGCAGGCCGGAAGTCCTGCCCCCACTGGCTCACGCAGTGCGCCTCGTCGATAGCGACGAGCGGGATCTGCACCTGCGTGGCAAAGGCCCGGAAGGCCGGATCGGTCAGGCGCTCAGGCGCCACGTACATGATGTCGTACCAGCCCGCGGCAGCCCGTCGCAGCACCTCGGGGCGCACGTGGGCCTTGAGGGACGAGTTGTAGTACGAACCCCGGATGCCCGCCTCCTTGAGGGCACGCACCTGGTCAGCCATGAGCGAGATGAGCGGCGAGACCACGATGGTGAGGCCAGGAAGCAGCGCCGCCGGCACCTGGTAGCAGACCGATTTGCCCGCACCCGTGGGCATGACGGCAAGGGCGTCACGCCCCGCGAGCACCGCCTCGATGACGCGGTCCTGCCCCGGCCTGAAGCTCTGGTAGCCAAAGTGCTCGGCCAAAGCCGCGCGCGCATCCTCCAACGTAGGCCGTGCCTTCTCCGCCTCGCCCAACTTCCCTCCCCGCCAACAATGCCCTACCCCCATCGTGGGACAGCATTATAGAACACTTGTTGCATTTTTGGGAGGGGTGCCCTGCCGCGGCCCACGCTTCTGGACCTACGCGTACCCCCGAGCCACGCGCAGGGTCTCACCGACGTAGTGCCCGCCGAAGAGCACGCAGTGCAGCAGGAGCGGTGAGAGCTGGTGGAGGCCGACGCGCTCCCGCCAGCCGTCGGCAAGCGGGGACAGCTCGTCATACGAGGCCAGGATGGTGTCGAGGAACGAGCAGCCGAACAGCGCGAGCATGGCGAGGTCGGTCTCCGCATGTCCACCGTGTGCCATGGGATCGATGAACGCACCGCCCGTGTGGTTTTGCGGGTTGGCATCCCAGAGGAGGTTGCCCGCCCAGAGGTCACCGTGGAGGCGCGCGACCGCGTGGCCCTGTGCGCCCACGAGCTCGGGCTGGGGAGCATCGTAGGCACCTGCCTCGAGCTTTGCGCAGACCCGCTCGAACAACGCGCGCTCCTGCGCCCCGAACAATCCCCCGTCGCAGAGCACGCGCACGGCGGGCATGATACGGAACCGCGCATAGAACGCGCCCCAGCTCGCGGGGGCCTCCTGCGCGCTCGTGGTGAGCGTGCGGGAGTGTTCCAGCCGGTAGGCACCCTGCCAGCCCGCGGGTGGGCAGCCCCACCACGGGGCACCGGCGGCGTGCGTATGGGCCAGCGCCACGCCGATGCGCTCGGCGGCATCGCGCGTCGCCCGCGTGCACGAGATGCGCTCCTCGACGAGCTCGGTCTCGCTCACGCGTTCCACACGCGCCGCGTGCAACCCGCCCTGCGCCTCGGCCTCGGCAAGCCACCTGAGGCCGGCCGCCTCGCCCAGCAGCGACTGGCGCCCGTACGCATCGCGCTTGGCAAAGGTCCCAACAGACACACAACCACCCCGCATTCTCAGGCCGTCACGACTGGTCCCCGCACTCCACACGCGGAAGACCAGCGCAGCGCGCTCACTCCACCGTGCCGTAGAGGTAGGCCCAGCCGTGGGCCGTGATGATGGAGTTGAGCTGGTCACAGAGGCGGTAGCGCTTGTACTTCCCCGCCGGCAGCAGCTGCACGACCTCCATGAGGTCCTCGCCCAGGTCATCGATTTCGGCGCGCACGATGATGTCCATGCGCGACACCGCCTGGGAGGGATTGACCGCATAGACCGCGTCGACGAGCCGCTGCAGCTCGCCATATTCGCTGGAAGGGGCGCTGGGACGCACCGGCGGGCGGCGCTCGGAATCGTCTTTGCTCATTGTCTGACCTCGCTCACGGCGTATCTGAAGAGTTTTTCATGCGGCCAATGGTAGCAGGTCTGAAACCTCAAACGCTTATACTTCTCGAAGAGCCCTGCTCACCGCGACGTTGCACCACGGAAGGAGCCCCATGGCCACAGCCGACAAGAACGCATACCAGCTCATGACCACGGCAGAGCTTGACGCTACCATCAGCGAGCTCGAGCGCAAGGTCGATGACATCGCCGCCCAGGGACTCAAGCTCGACATGGCCCGCGGCAAGCCCTCACCCGAACAGGTCGCCCTCTCGCGCCCGATGCTCGACATGGTCACCTCCGAGACGGTCCTGGTTGACGAGGGCATGCCCGTGGACAACTACGGCGTGCCTGACGGACTCCCCTCCGCCCGGCGCCTGGCCGCGCAGATCCTCGGCGTGGATCCCGCAAACGTGGTGGTCAACGGCTCCTCGAGCCTCAACCTCATGCATGATGCCATCACCAACGCCTATGTGCGCGGCATCGCGGGCTGCAAGCCCTGGTCCCAGCAGGGCACGGTCAAGTTCCTCTGCCCGAGCCCTGGCTACGACCGCCATTTCGCCGTGAGCGCCAGCTTCGGCATCGAGAACGTGCCCGTGCCCATGCGCGCCGACGGCCCCGACATGGACGAGGTCGTCCGTCTCGTGGAAAGCGACCCGCAGGTCAAGGGCATCTGGTGCGTGCCCAAGTACGCCAACCCCACGGGCGTCGTCTACTCCGACGAGGTCGTGCGCCGCTTCGCGACGCTCAAGCCCGCGGCCCCCGATTTCCGCATCTTCTGGGACAACGCCTATGCGGTCCACGGCTTCACGGGTGAGGACGAGCCCCTGCTCAACATCTTCGACGCCATCGGGGAGGCAGGCGGTGGCAACCTCGTCTACGAGTTCGGTTCCACGGCCAAGGTGACCTTCCCCAGCTCGGGCATCGCCTTCATCACGGCGAGCCCCATCGACATGGTCGACCTGCGCTCCGCCTTCGCCATCGAGCGCGTGAGCCCCGAGAAGTTCTCGCAGCTCGCCCACGCGCTGTTCCTCAAGGACCTCGACGGCGTGAAGGCCCAGATGGCACGCCATGCCGCCATCGTGCGCCCGCGCTTCGAGCTCGTGGAGCGCAAGCTCACCGAGGGCCTCGCCGAGCTGGGCATCGCCAGCTGGACCCACCCCAAGGGCGGGTACTTCGTCTCCTTCGACGGGCCCGAGGGCTCCGCGAAGAAGACGGTCGGCCTCATGAAGGAGCTCGGCGTCATCATGACCGGGGCAGGCGCCACCTGGCCCTATGGCGTGGACCCGCACGACACCAACATCCGCATCGCCCCCACCTATCCCTCGCTTGACGAGCTCGGTGCCGCGCTCGACGTGTTCGTCGTGGTCGTGCAGCTCGTCGCGGCGCGCCTTGAGCGGGCATCCCGCGCATAGCGCCTCGCACCACCGTCCCACAACGTGAAGCGGGTCCCCTGAGCCATCTCAGGGGACCCGCTTTTGGTACCACAGGCAAGGCACGCGAGGTGCCGGCTGCCCCTCGAGGCTACCCCTCCTCGGCGGCTTCGAGCTCGCCGTCGGGCTCCTCGGACATGTTCGTGATTCCGTGATATATCTGCACGAACAGGATGCCCAGCACCGAGGCCGCGACCGATGCGGCCAGGATCGCGCACTTGGCGCTCAGCACGTCGAAGGAGTCGCTGTAGGCAAGGCCGGAGATGAGGATCGACATGGTGAAGCCCAGGCCGCCCATGATGCCCACGGCGATGACCTGGTCCCAGGTCACGTTGCGCGGCAGCTTGGCGAAGCGGATCTTGACCAGCAGGAACGTGACGAGGATGATGCCAATCGGCTTGCCGATAACCGCGCCGAAGAAGACGCCCTGGGTCACGGGGTTGGTCAGGATCGCGCCGAAATCCGCGCCGACGATGCGGATCTGCGCGTTCGCGAAGGCGAAGAGCGGTAGCACGAAGAAGTTCACGAACACGGCGATGTTGTTCTCGGCGCGCTCCAGAGGCGGCGTCACGTGGTGGACGACGCGCTCGACGCGCACGGCCGTCTTGGTGAAGTCATGCTGGCCGAGAACGTGGGCCTCGTCGTCATAGCGGTCATCCAGCTCGCGTGCCATGCGGCCGAGCCAGTCGCGCAGACC
>CACYAX010000053.1:0-10171 GCA_902772435.1 uncultured Coriobacteriaceae bacterium
GCACGACGCAGGTCCTGCGCGACGTGAACCTCAACGTCTGGAACGGCGAGATCGTGGTCGTGCTCGGCCCCTCCGGTTCGGGCAAGTCCACCATGCTGCGCTGCATCAACCTCCTCGAGACGCCGACGGCCGGCCACATCCTCATCGAGGACGACGAGATCACCGGCAAGAGCGCCAAGGAAGTCAACTTCATCCGCCGTGAGCTCGGCATGGTGTTCCAGCAGTTCAACCTCTTCCCGCACCTCACGGCCAAGGAAAACGTCATGATCGGCCAGACCAAGGTGCTCAAGAAGAGCAAGGAGGAGGCCGAGGCCGAGGCCATCAAGCAGCTCGAGGCCGTGGGCCTGGGCGACCGCATCGACTACAAGCCGCCCCAGCTCTCCGGTGGCCAGCAGCAACGTGTGGCCATCGCGCGCGCCGTGGCCATGCATCCCAAGGTGCTCCTCTTCGACGAGCCCACCTCCGCGCTCGACCCCGAGCTCGTGCGCGACGTGCTCGGCGTCATGCGCGAGCTCGCCCTGCACGGCGACATGACCATGATCGTGGTCACCCACGAGATGGGCTTCGCGCGCGACGTGGGCGACCGCGTGGTCTTCATGGAAGGCGGCGTCGTCGTGGAGCAGGGCCTGCCGGAGGACGTCTTCGACAACCCGCAAAACGAGCGCACCAAGCAGTTCCTGGGCTCGATCGAGTAGCTTCCAGCCGATACATGCAGAGAGCGGCTGCATCGCCTGTGCGGTGCAGCCGCTCTTCGTGTGTGGGTGGGAAGGTGCGCGCTAGGAGCCGAGCAGGACCGCGCGCAGCTCTTCGAGGGTGTCGAGGGTGACCACGGCGCCCGCTTCCACGAGCTCCTCGCGGGTGGCCGTGTCGCCCCAGAGCACGCCGATGCAGGGGATCCCCATCTCGGCCGCTCCCTCGACGTCGTGGTAGCGGTCGCCCACCATGATGCTGTCGTGGGGCGACGCCCCTAGGGCCTCCATGGCCGCGGCGATCGCGTCCGCCTTGGTGAGGACGTTGGGCGCCTGGCGTCCCACCATCGCGTCGAAGAGGTGGGTCGCCTCGTTGTCGGCGACGTTCTTCTCGATGGCGCTCTGGATCTTGGATGATGCCACGGCCGTCTTCCTGCCCGCGTCCCTGAGTTCCGCGAGCAGGCCGTCCACGCCGTCGAACAGTGGCCAGGCCTCGCGGCAGAGCGAGAAGTAGATCTCGCGGTAGCGACGGGTGATCTCGGCGGCGTCCTCGGCACTCACGCCGAACACCTGGGTGAACGCGTCGGGGAAGGGCGGCCCGATGAGCTCCTCGACGCGCGGCAGCTCCTCCTCGGGGATACCCCAGTCGCGCAGCACCTTGGTTGCCACCTTGATGATGGTGGGCTTGGTGTCTGCGAGCGTGCCGTCAAAGTCGAAGAGTATGTGCGGGCGCGCGGAAAGCGTGCAGGGTGTGGTCCACGTGAGCATGTTGCCTCCTTGGATGTGTGGATTCATGGTACTACAGCGCGGATTTTATCGGTGAAATGACATTATTCGCCCCGTGAACGTAAGTAACGGGTACCATATTGCATGTTTCAAGCATGAGACGCTTGTGTGATGAGTACTGAGAGACAGGTAATCGTCGGCTATGCTTTCCAGCGTCCGACTCGATATCAAAGGAGGCACCATGTCTCGCGTCTACAACTTCTCAGCTGGTCCGGCTGTCCTTCCCGAAGAGGTGCTGCAAGAGTGCGCCGACGAGATGCTCGATTACCGCGGTTGCGGCATGAGCGTCATGGAGATGAGCCACCGCTCCGCCATGTTCCAGCAGATCATTGACGAGGCTGAGGCCGACCTGCGTACCCTCATGGGCATCCCCGCCAATTACAAGGTGCTCTTCCTGCAGGGTGGCGCCCACCAGCAGTTCGCGGCGATCCCCCTGAACCTCTGCAAGCTTCCCGGCGCTTCGGGCAAGGCCGACTACATCAACACCGGCATGTGGTCCAAGAAGGCCCTCGCCGAGGCCAAGCGCTTCATCGACGCGCAGGAAGTCGCCAGCAGCGCCGACGAGACCTTCACCTACATCCCCGACTGCTCCGACCTCCCCATCCGTGAAGATGCCGACTACGTCTACATCTGCGAGAACAACACCATCTACGGCACGGTCTACCACGAGCTGCCCAACACCAAGGGCAAGATCCTCGTCTCCGACGTGAGCTCGATGTTCCTCTCCCAGCCGCACGACGTGGAGCGCTACGGCGTCATCTATGGCGGCGTCCAGAAGAACATCGGCCCTGCCGGCCTTGCCATCACCGTGGTGCGCGAGGACCTCGTGCCCGAGGGCGACCTCGCCGACGTGCCCATCATGATGCAGTGGCGCCCGCAGGTCGACGCTGGCTCGCTCTACAACACGCCCAACTGCTGGGACATCTACGTCTGCGGCAAGGTCTTCAAGCTCCTGCTCAAGCAGGGCGGCCTCGAGGCCATGCGCGAGCGCAACGTCGCGAAGGCGCAGATCCTCTACGACTTCATCGACGAGTCCTCGCTCTTCAAGGGCACCGTGCGCAAGGAGGACCGCTCCCTCATGAACGTCCCCTTCGTGACTGGCGACAAGGAGCTCGACGCCGAGTTCGTGAAGGCGTCCAAGGCGGCGGGCCTCGAGAACCTCAAGGGTCATCGCTCGGTGGGCGGCATGCGCGCGAGCATCTACAACGCCATGCCCGTCGAGGGCGTCGAGGCACTCGTCGCCTTCATGAAGGACTTCGAAGCCAAGCACTAAACGTCTTTTCGCCACTCCGTGGCTCGTTGGAAGGGAGGGGTGACCCTCCTTTCCGATTCTGAAGAGAGGATTCTGACATGTACCACGTGCACTGCATGAACAACATCGCCAAGGTCGGCACGGACGCGCTGGGCGCTGGCATCGAGGTCACCGACGAGCTCGAGGCCGCCGAGGCCATCATGGTCCGTAGCGCCAGCCTGCATGAGATGGACTTCTCCGACAACCTGCTCGCCATCGCGCGTGCGGGCGCCGGCGTGAACAACATCCCCCTCGACCGCTGCGCCGAGGAGGGCATCGTGGTCTTCAACACGCCGGGCGCCAACGCCAATGGCGTGAAGGAAATGGTCATCGCCGGCATGCTGCTCGCCGCGCGCGACATCGTGGGCGGCATCGAGTGGGTCGACGAGAACTCCGATGATCCCAACGTGGGCAAGCAGGCCGAGAAGGCCAAGAAGGACTTCGCGGGCACCGAGCTCGCGGGCAAGAACCTCGGTGTCATCGGCCTCGGCGCCATCGGTGCCATGGTGGCCAACGCCGGCCGCAGCCTCGGCATGCACGTCTATGGCTACGACCCGTTCCTGTCCGTCAAGTACGCCTGGAGCCTCGACCGCCACGTGCGCCACGTGAACAACCTCTCCGACATCTGGGCCAACTGCGACTACATCACCATCCACGTGCCCGCCACGGCCAAGACCAAGGGCATGATCGGCCGCGACGAGATCGCCGCCATGAAGGACGGCGTCGTCTTCCTCAACTATGCTCGCGACTCCCTCGTCGACGAGCGCGCGATGGCCGAGGCCCTGCAGGAAGGCCATGTGGCCCACTACATGACCGACTTCGCCAACTCCGTGACCACGAGCATGGCCCACGCGACCGTGACCCCGCACCTGGGCGCTTCCACCAAGGAGGCCGAGGACAACTGCGCCATCATGGCCGCCCATGAGCTGAGCAACTACCTGCTCTATGGCAACATCGAGAACTCGGTCAACTTCGACCCCGTCGACCTCGGCCCCATCACCGACGACGCGCGCATCTCGATCTTCCACAAGAACATCCCGGGCATGATTGGCGAGATCGCGGCCGTCATCTCCAACGTGGGCCTCAACATCGAGAACATGACCGACAAGAGCCGCGGCGACAACGCCTACTCGCTCATCGACGTGACGGGCGACCTCGATGGCATCGCCGCCAAGATCTCGTCCATCCCCGGCGTGACGCGCGTCCGTATTCTCAAGCCGCAGGCGTAAGCGTGCCCATGAGGATAGAGACCATCACGTGCTGGCGGCCCCGAGCTGACCTCGTGGACCGCTTCGCCGCACCGCCTTACGACGTGTTCGACCGCAACTCCGCCCGCACCTACGTTGCCGAGCACCCCACGAGCTTCTTGGCCATCGACCGGCCCGAGACCGCCTTCGGCGAGGGCCAGGACATCTATGCGCCTGAGGTCTATGCCAAGGCGGCAGAGCTGCTCGCTGCCCGCAAGGCTGACGGGACGCTCATGGAAGACGAGGCTCCCTGCCTCTTCGCGTACCGCCTGAGTGCCGACGGGCGCTCCCAAGTGGGCGTCGTCGCCGCGTGCGCCGTGGAGAACTACCTCGACGGTACCGTGCGCAGGCACGAGCTGACCCTCGAGGCCAAGGTGCGCGACCGCGTGCGCCATACGGAGGCCCTGGGTGCCCAGCCCGGTCCCGTGCTCCTTGCCTATCGCGACCGCGTCGCGCTCGACGAGCTGGTGGCGCGGGCATGTGAGGCCGAGCCCGTCTATGACTTCGAGGACGCTTCGGGCGTGCGCCATACCGTGTGGTGCATCAGCGACCCTGCTGCCACCGCTGCCCTCTGCGCTGAGTTTGCGCAGGTAGACGCCGCATATATCGCAGACGGGCACCATCGTGCCGAGGCTGCCACCCGCATCTGCGCGGCGCGCCGCGCCGCGAGGGGAGAGGCTGCTCCGCGTGCCGCCTACGAGTCGTTCCTGGCCCTGCTCTTCCCTGCGGCCCAGCTCTCGGTGTATCCGTATGACCGCGTGGTCGCCGACAGCAACGGGCTCGGGAAGGACGAGCTGCTGGCGGCGATCGGGGCTGCTGGCTTTTCCATCACGCCCATGGCGGCCTGCGAGCTGCCTGCCGCGCGTGGCCGCTTCGCGATGCGTGCCTTCGGCACCTGGTTCGCCCTCGCGTTCACCGAGTCCACCGAGGGGATGGACGCCGTGGCGTCGCTTGACGTCTCGCTGCTGCAGAGCCGCGTGCTCGCCCCGCTCCTGGGCATCGACGACCCGCAGACCAGCTCGCGCGTGCGTTACGTGGGCGGCAACGTGAGCGCGGCTGAGCTCGAGGAGATGGCGGGGGAGGACGGCGTGGCCTTCGCGCTGTGCGCGACCTCGGTCGCCGACCTCATGGCCGTCGCCGACGCGGGGGGCATCATGCCGCCCAAATCCACATGGTTTGCTCCCAAGCCCTTGTCCGGGCTCTTCGTCCGTTCGATCTAGCGAATGGTCCCTGCATTGAGGGGTGCCCCGCCACAAGCTGACGGGGCATTTTTTGTGGGTTTGCTGCCAATCTTCCCGCAAAAGCGCGCGCGGGGCGCTCCGCTTGTGCGGAAATGACACTTTATGATGCGCGACTGCTAGAATCTGGGAATAAGAGCTTTACGCGAGGCACGTCGAGAGGATTATCCATGGCTGGTTTCGATCTTACTGATGGCGTACGCAGAGCATTTCTCGCCAGCGTGGGCGCCGTAGCTCTTGGTGCTGAGAAGTCCCAGGAAATCGTGGAAGACCTCATCTCCAAGGGCGAGCTGACCGTTGAGCAGGGCAAGGCCCTCAACGAGGAGCTCTCCCACAAGGTCCGCAACGCTGCCGAGGATGCGCCCGACACCGTGCTGCGCGCCCGCCTCGCTGCCATGAAGCCCCGGGAGCGCGAGGCATGGCTTGCCCGTGCGCAGAAGATGGTCGCTGACCTCAATGCCGAGACCGTCGAGGTCGAGGTCGAGGAGAGCGGTGACGCAGCCGACGAAGGTTAGGTGCCCCCGTGGCTGAAGACTACAGCCAAGACAATGCGAGCGCGTCCTCCGCTGCCAAGGTGCAGGAGTGGTTTGACGAGGTAGCTGCCGATTTCGGTGCCTCGACGGACACCATTGGGCTGTTTGGCGGCAGGCAGGACGCGTCTGGGCAGTTCGAGATCTCGCGCATGACCAAGCTCGCGCGCCTGCGCGAGATCCTGGGCATCGTGCGCCATTACGACATCTTCCACGGGCTCACCCCGCGCACCTTGCGCAAGATGCTCGAGGAGCTGGGCCCCACCTTCGTCAAAGCTGGCCAGATCCTCTCCATGCGCTCGGAGATCCTGCCCGAGAGCTTCTGCCGCGAGTTGACCAAGCTGCGCACTGACGTGGAGCCGATGGACCGCGCCACGATGCTCGAGACGCTGAGGGCAGAGTACGACATCCCCATCGAGGAGATCTTCGACGCCATCGACGAGGTGCCGCTCGGTTCGGCATCGGTCGCCCAGGTGCACAAGGCGCGGCTCGTCACGGGCGAGCTCGTGGCGGTGAAGGTCCAGCGGCCGCACGTGCAGGAGATCATGGCGCAGGACATCTCGATCATGCGCTCGCTGGCACGCCGCGCCGCGCGCTTCATGGAGGGCGAACAGGTCCTTGACCTGCGGTCGGTGGTCGACGAGCTCTGGCAGTCCATCGTGGAGGAGACCGACTTCCTCGTGGAGGCGCGCAGCCTTGCCGAATTCAAGCGCAACAACGCCGACGTGCGCTACGTCGACTGCCCCAAGCCCTATCCCGAGTGGTGCACGCCGCACGTGGTGGTCATGGACTACATCGAGGGCGTGCCCATCGACCAGTTCGACGTGCTCAACGAGCTGGGCTACGACCTCAAGGAGATCGGCACCAAGCTCGTCGACAACTACGCGCGCCAGATGCTCGACGACGGCTTCTTCCATGCCGACCCGCATCCGGGCAACCTGCTCATCCGCGGAGGGAGGATCGTCTACCTCGACCTCGGCATCATGGGGCGCCTCTCCTCGCATGACCGCCAGGCCCTGACCACGATGGTCTCCGCCGTCGGCAGGCACGACTCGTCAAAGCTCAAGGAAGGCCTGCTGCAGTTCTCCATCTCCGACGTGAGCGAGGTCAACCATGCTAACCTGCTCGCTGACCTCGATCTCATCATCGCCAACTACGGGGACGCCGACCTTTCCGACCTTGACGTGGGCGCATTCCTGAACTCGCTCATAGCCATGGCGCGCAAGAACGGCATCGTGCTCCCCGGCACGGTGACCATGCTGGCACGCTCGCTCGTGACGCTCGAGGGCGTTGCCGACGTGATGCTGGGTGACGTGAGCATCGTCGAGATCATCGCCCAGCACCTGCGCGCCCAGCAGAGCGTGACCGATCTCGCCAAAGACGAGGTCCTCCGCTTCTCCCAGGAATCCGTCGAGGCTACGCACAGCATGCTCGACGCGGCCAACGAGCTCCCGCTTGCCATGCACATGCTCACGCGGGGGCAGCTGCGCTTCCAGATGGACCTGCCGGGCACCGAGGACCCGATTCGCGACATGGCGAGCGCGGCCGACCGCCTGACCATGGGCATCATCATCGCGGGTCTGTTCATCGGCTCGTCGGTCGTCTACTACTCGAAGATCCCGCCCGTCATCTTCAACATCCCGCTCATCGGGTTCGTGGGATACGTGCTGGCGCTCATCATGGGCCTGTGGCTCGTGCGGCAGATCATGCGCGGCTCGGGTTCGCGCCACCATTAGCCTGGGCGCCGGGGAGTTCGCGCTTGATACCAGCTATCTACCAGCAAAAACGTGAGGGGCCGACCGAGCTTGAGCTCTGGCCGGCCCCTTCCTTTGCAAACGGTGGCGCAGGCTAGACGTGGCCCTTGACGGCGAGGTCGATGACCTTGTAGGCACCGTCATAGATGCCGGCGTGCCAGGCGTCCTCGATGCGGTCGCACATGAAGCAGATCAGCTCGCGGTCGAGCTGGAACGAGTCGATCATCGCGAGCACCTCGTCGGTCTCGTCGATCTCGTAGGTGCCGTCGCCCACCTCGGCGGCGCGGATGGCGCCCCAGGCCTCGTGGCCGCCCACGCGATGGATCATGAGCTTGGGCACGGGGTAGAACGAGAACTCGCTCGGCTTGGTGACGAGCACGTCGGCGCAGCGCATCAGCAGGTTGGAGGAGTAGACGGCCGAGAAGATGTCGCTGTCACAGAAGGCGTGCACGCCCGTGAGCGCGCCGTCAAGGGCGCCCTCGGCGAGGGTGGCCACCTCGGCGAAGTCGTCGAAGAGCCTCTGCGCGAGCCCGGCGAGGCCGGAAACGCTCTTCTCGAGGCCCTCCCAGACGCCGCGGTGGTCGCCCACGTTGATGAGCAACGTGGCCTGGTCGGTCTTGACGTAGGGGAGGAGGCGCTCGATGATGGCGGCGAAGAGCTCCTGCTGCGCGCCGGCACCTCCCACGCTGATGAGGTAACGCACGGGGCCGCCGCCCATGAGGCGGGCGCGGCGAGCGGCGCAGTCGCGGCCGATGTTGCTCACGAGCTCGTGGTCCACGTAGTGGCCCGTGTAGACGAGGCTCTCGAGCGGCATCGGCTTGAGCTGGCGCTTGGGGTCCATGCCGCGGAGCTGGTGGTAGCCCAGATAGGCGCTCGGCGTCTGCACGGTGTGGATGGAGCCCTCAGCCAGATGCAGGGCCATGGGCCAGTTGTCGGGGATGGCGTTCACCACGTGGGTGAGGCCGGCGTGCACGGCTGCCTGTGCGGGCCACACGTGCGTGCCCACGTACGGGGTGTCCTGGGGGATGTCGCGGAAGAGCGGCGTGCAGAGCTCGGCGTTCTTCTGGTCGCCCGCGTTATAGGAGAGCTTGCGGAATCCCTCGGAGTTGAGCGGCTCCCAGTAGAGGCGGTTGAAGAGCCCGATCTGCTGCGAGAGGCGCGAGCCGAGCGAGTAGAGCTGGTTCTGGTAGGCGATGACCTTGGAGCCCGTGGTCTCGTCGAAGGAAGCGAGGTCAAGCCAGTAGGGGGTGTAGCCCATGGCGTGGGCGGCGCTGGCCATGGCCATGGAGATGCGGTAGTGGCCAAAGCCCATGCGGATGTTGCCCACGATGACGGGCTTGCCGTCCGCGCCGGCCACGGTGCGCTCGGTCGTGGCGGGCATGCCCTGTGCCGCGGCATCTGCGGCGAGGTCGAGGGCCTCGCTGCCCATCACGAGGTTGCGCACGCCGAGGGCCGCACCGATCACGGGCACGTCGGCAGCGGCGAGGTGGTAGACGGCATCCGTGTCGTCGCCGAACTTCTTGAGGAAGCCCTCCTTGCCCTTCACGGCCTTCTTATAGGTGCGTGCGTCCTGCTCGTTGCCAAAAGCGCTCAGTGCGCGGTCGTTTGCGGACTCCATCCCAATTCCTCCTTGACGTCACGCGCTAGACTTGATAGTCTAACTATCACATTGATAGACAGACTATCATTCGTGAAGGAGGGCGTCAAGTGAGCAATCAGAAGCAGATGGCAACGCTCGTCGCGACGGATGGCGTGCGGCTTTCGGCTGCGGACGCCTCCGATGCGCGCGTGATCTCCTGCGCGGCGCAGCTCTTCCTCGAGCAGGGCATCGCGCCCGTCAAGATGACCGACATCGCCACGGCGTCCGGTGTGGGGGTCGCCACCATCTACCGGCACTTCTCCACCAAGGTGGGCATCGCCATCGCGGCGGCCTCCCTCATGTGGGACCGTCTGAACGACCAGCTGGCGGCCCTCGTGGACTCGGACGCCTTCCTCGCCATGGACGGTGCCGCGCGCCTCGAGTCCCTGCTGCTCGAGTACTGCTCGGCCTACCTCTATCACCGCGGCTTCGTGAGCTTCCTAGACGAGCTCGACCACCTCGTGCTGGTCGAGGGGGCAGACCCAGCGGCGCTCGCGGCTTATGGCAAGAAGGTCGACTCGTTCTACTTCATCTTCGAGGATGCCTATCTCATGGGCCTCGCTGACGGCAGCGTGGTGCGCGAGGTGGACTTCCCGGTGTTCTACCGCGCCGTCGCCCACGCCCTCATGAGCGTGGCCGGCAAGTTCATGCGCGGCGAGGTCATTCCCTCGGACGACTTCTCCGAGACGCGCGGCGCGGCGGAGCTCGCCTGCATCGTTGACATGGCGGTCACGTCGCTCAAGGCGGGGTCGCGGCAATAGGAAAGGAGCGCCCGCCCGGAAGGTGAACTGAACCCCGATAGTTGGACTGGAAACTCAGGTTTCCAGTCCAACTTCTATTTGGGGGTGATCTCCGTGAAGTACGCCAGGGAGCGGGAAGAGGCCACGAGGCTGTTCGAGCAGGGCTGGGGCGCCAGGGCCGTCGCGTCGAGGCTCGGGTTGCACAGGAGGGTCGTGCAGAGATGGGAGTATGCTTGGAGGGCGCTCGGAGAGGAGGC
>CACYAX010000053.1:10212-10624 GCA_902772435.1 uncultured Coriobacteriaceae bacterium
GCAGGGCTGGGGCGCCAGGGCCGTCGCGTCGAGGCTCGGGTTGCACAGGAGGGTCGTGCAGAGATGGGAGTATGCTTGGAGGGCGCTCGGAGAGGAGGCGCGGTTGCCAAGATACAAACAATACTCCCAGGACGAGAAGGTACGGGCGGCCAGGATGGTGGTCGACGAGGGCACCCCAAAGCCCCGGGTGATGGAGGCGATGGGCATCCGCTCGCTCTCGGCCCTCGACAGGTGGGTCCGCGCATACCGCGAGGGCGGTCCGGACGCGCTGGCCCCCAGGCCGCGGGGCAGGCCCGGGAAGGCCTCCCCGCCTACCTACGCCACCCGCGAGGAGGAGCTCGAGGCGAGGGTTCGCGAGCTGGGGCTGGAGCTCGAGATCCAAAAACGAATAAACGCCTTGGCGGACGGGCTA
>CACYAX010000054.1:0-4476 GCA_902772435.1 uncultured Coriobacteriaceae bacterium
AGAACATGAACGCCGTGGTGGAGCACACGCTGGCAAACGCCGATCGCTACGGAGCTGACACGAGCCGCGTCTTCCTGGTCGGCGATTCCGCAGGGGCGCACATGGCCGCCATGTACGCCTGCCTCTGCACTAACCCCAGCTACCCGAGTTGCGTGGGCGTGACGCCGCCCGCGGGCTTCGTGCCCACCGCGCTTGCCCTCAACTGCGGCATATACGACATGCAGGAGCTCATGGCGGGTAAAGGACCGCTCCTCTCATTCCTCAAACCGATGGTCAAGGACCTGCTGGGAACGAGGCGGCCGAGCGAGGAACAGCTCGACGTCCTGAGCCCCGTCCACTACGTGACGCCCGCGTTCCCGCCCGCCTACGTGATGACCGCCACGGGCGACTTCCTCATCGGGCAGCCGGACTACCTGCTCCCCGTACTCGAGGCGAACGGCATCGCGCACGAGTTCAAGACCTACGGGACGCAAGAGAACAAGCTCCCCCACGTGTTCCACTGCAACCTGCGCCTCGCCGAGGCGGCCCAGTGCAACCGAGAGGAGATGGACTTCTTCAAGACGTACTGCTAGCCCAGACGTATCCGCATCTTGAATCCGTTTGCCTGCAGACGCATCCGTCATCTGCGCCAGGCGCTGTCTATTACAAAGCTGAGACGTATTATCCCGTGTGAGCTTCCTTTCAGGTTCCGCACGTTATCATCGCACGCGTGCTCTCGCAGGTGAGGGCAGCTGGTCCGCAATCCCCACCAGTCAGAAAGGAACCTCATGTTCGCCAAGATTCTCATGATGGTCGTCTTCATCGCGGCCGTGGTCGCGATCGGCCTCAAGACCCGCGACTCCGCGGGAAGCGTCGAGGGCTTCGTCCTCGGCGGCCGCAACGTCGGTCCATGGCTCTCCGCCTTCGCCTATGGCACCAGCTATTTCTCCGCCGTCATCTTCGTAGGCTATGCCGGCCAGTTCGGCTGGAAGTACGGCATTTCGGCAACGTGGATCGGCATCGGCAACGCCTTCGTGGGAAGCCTTCTCGCGTGGGTCGTGCTGGGCCTGCGCACCCGCCAGATGACCCATCGCCTGGGCTCGACGACGATGCCCCAGTTCTTCGGCTCCCGCTATGGCAGCGAGGCCCTGCGCGTTGCCTCGGCAGCCATCATCTTCGTGTTCCTCATCCCCTACACCGCCTCGGTCTATAACGGCCTCTCCCGCCTGTTCGAGATGGCCTTCGGCATCGACTACACCGTCTGCATCATCGGCATGGCCATCGTGACCTGTGTCTACGTGGTGCTGGGCGGCTACATGGCCACGGTCGTCAACGACTTCGTGCAGGGCGTCGTCATGCTCGTGGGCATCATCGCCATCATCGGCGCGGCGCTCGCCAACAACGGCGGCTTCATGGGCGCCATCACCTCGCTCTCCCAGATTCCCGTCGAGGGCTCTGAGATGCAGGGCGCGCTCGCCGGCTTCTTCGGCCCCGACCCGCTGAACCTCCTCGGCGTCGTCATCCTCACCTCGCTGGGCACCTGGGGCCTCCCGCAGATGGTGGGCAAGTTCTACGCCATCAAGAGTGACGAAGCAGTCAAGCAGGGCGCGATCATCTCCACGTTCTTCGCGGTCATCGTCGCCGGCGGCAGCTACTTCCTGGGCGGCTTTGGCCGCCTCTATGCCGACCAGGTGACCTTCAACCCCACCACCGGCGCCCCCGTCTACGACTCGATCGTCCCCTCCATGCTCTCTACCCTCCCCGACCTGCTCATCGGCCTGGTCATCGTACTCGTACTCTCCGCCAGCATGTCCACGCTCTCCTCGCTCGTGCTGACCTCCTCCTCCACGCTCACCATCGACCTCATCAAGGGCCGCGTGGTCAAGGACATGGACGACAAGAAGCAGCTCCTCTGCATGCGCGGGCTGCTCGTCGCGTTCGTGGTGCTCTCCGCGGCCATCGCCCTCTGGCAGTACACCTCGCCCGTCAACTTCATCGCCCAGCTCATGGGCATCTCCTGGGGCGCGCTCGCCGGCGCCTTCCTCGGGCCGTTCATCTGGGGCCTCTACAGCGCCCGCGTCTCGCGTGCCGCCGTGTGGGCGAGCTTCATCTGCGGTGTGGGTCTCACCACTGCCAACATGTTCATCGGCTTCATCGCGAGCCCCGTCAACTGCGGCGCCATCGCCATGCTGCTCTCGCTGATCATCGTGCCGGTCGTCTCGCTCTTCACACCGGCGGTGCCCTTCGAGCTCGACCAGCCGCTTGACCCGCGCGAGGTGTAAGCCGTAGCGCGAAGGACCACCACGCTTTCAAGCAAATGCGTGAGGCGCCGAGGACGAGTTTTAGTCCTCGGCGCCTCACTGTTAATACGGTCTGGCTTATGAATGCTCAGGCAAGCGTGCCGACGTGCACCACATCATGCAGGCTGTTCACCACGCTGGTTAGCGCTTGCCCTTTGGCTTCGGGAGCTGGGGAATCATGGCGGCTATCACGCTGGCTACGTACGTGGGGTCCTCCGCGTCGACGAGTGGCATCGGTTTGGCCCCCTCGTACGGGAGCTGCTCCTGCGGAAACGCCTCACGCGCAGCCGGCACGTCCTTCAGCAGGAAGCGGTCATCGTAGATGCCACCGAACAGAACACCCTCGCTGTAGAGCATATACTCGCCCATCATCTTCCGATGCGTGACCACAGGGACCTCCCCCAGCAGGTCGAGGACGTATGCCAGATATCCTTCGCTGCTCGCCATGCAGACCACCTTTCTGGAACAAGGGACGGAGGTTTGTTCACGCCTATCCTCTCGTATGCTGGCCCACCCACTGCCAGAGCGTCACGGGGAAACCGTCGCAGCGCACGAGCGAACCATCGATATCCGTACGGCAGGCATCGTTGTACACGTTGATCCACACCAGGTGGCCGATGAAGCGCGTGGGACGTCCGTCCGCATCGTGGTAGACGCCGGTCTCGTCCTCGATGTGGTCATAGTACGTCGCGTGCACATCGGTCGCGCCAGCTGCCATGAGGCGCTTCCAGGTAGGCTTGAAGTGCGTCGCCGGCGGCACGATGGGGTCGTCATCCGACTGCACCCACCAGCTGGGCGTCTTGGCCATCGCGGCAAACTCCTCGTCGGTGGAGAGCTCGGCCACCCACGGTGCGCAGGCGGGCACGGCCGCTGCGAAGAAGTCGGGGTAGTCCACGATCATGCGGCAGGTCATGAAGCCACCGTTGGAAAGGCCGCCGATATAGATGCGGTCCGTGTCGATGGAGGCCGCATGCTCGGCGATGAACTCGTCGATCAGTGCCTTGAGCGCCTTGGTGTAGTAGCTCTGGTTGTCATCGTTCATCTGGCCAGTGTTTTCGGTGTCCATCCAGAACGTCGGCGACGCGGGCACGAGCACGTAGGCGGCGCCCCCGAGCTTGCCCTGGATGTCAGGCTCGCTGAGCGCGACGGCCTTGTTGCCCGCCACGCTGAGGTACGGGTCGCAGCCCTCGGCAGCACCGTGTAGCCAGATGACGAGCGGGAGCTTCTCGGGCAGCGGCGGCTTGTGGAAGAAGCCCGGCATCGCCCGGAAGGCGTTGATGAGCGCGACGTTGGGCTCGAACCAGCCGTAGTTCAGCTCGATGCCCGCGAAGGTGCCCGAGGCGTCCAGATGCCAGCCTGCCAGCTGGGGGCACACGTCCCCCGTGCACTCGTCGAAAACGAGGCCCATGACCGGATAGCCATCTGGCTCTTCTGCGAGAATGTCTGCGAGCTGGGTCACGCGGAAGTCCATCCGGCGGATAGAGCTGCCCATCATCTCGCTGTCGATGTGCTTGGTGAGACGGCATTCGGGCAGCGTCAGGGCCACGTGCGTCCCCTCGGCGGCGGGCTTGCCCGTCTCGTCACACACGTAGGCATCGCGTACGGGCACGTATCCGCAGCCCGGGAGGGGTGCCACGTCATCGAAGTTCACCTTGGCGCACGAGACCTTGCCCGTTGCCGTGTCGATGCGCTCGACGTAGACGTTGAAGAGCGCGCTGGATACCTCGTGCGCACGGACCGTGCTGGGAAGCTCGAGGATCAGCTTCGACACCCACGCTCCCATGTCGCCTACGGTAGTAAATGTCTGGTACCGAGCCATCTTTCCCCTCTCCCTGTTAGCCTGAGATTGCCTGCTCGCGCGGCGTTTCTCCCCTCTTCTAACGGTACCGATTAGGCTGCGTCTTTGGACCGTGTGGAGCGCATGGTTGCCGCAAGCGGAGCAGTTTTCATATGGAGTGGAGAGGCGGGCCGAGGGCTGTGATGGCACGATTGACGGAAGAGTAGCGGCGTTCGCAGGTTGGTTGCTGCTGGACTTCATACGACTCGGCCCAGAAGGCGCTAAACGGGCCGAGAACGAACGGTCATATGAAGCGGGCCGCGCGTCTCCGCAGGTAGCCGGACCCGTGACTTCATATGACTCGGCCCCGGAGGGGCGAGACGGGCCGAGAACGGCCAGTCGTATGAAGCGCCATGAAGT
>CACYAX010000054.1:4489-17063 GCA_902772435.1 uncultured Coriobacteriaceae bacterium
AAAACGGGCCGGAAACGGGCGGTCGTATGAAGTGGGCAGTGCGTTTCCGAAGGTCGGCGGCAGTCGGACTTCATACGACTCGGCCCCGGAAGGGCAAAACGGGCCGGAAACGGGCGGTCGTATGAAGTGCCCGAGACGTTCCCGCAGGTCGGCGGCCACTGGGCTTCATACGACTCGGCCCCGGAGGGGCGAGGCGGGCCGATAGCGGGCTGTCGTATGAAGCGGGCCTCGCGTTTGCGCAGGTCGCCGGATCCGCAGCTTCATACGACTCGGCCCCGGAGGGGCGAGGCGGGCCGAGAACGGGCGGTCGTATGAAGTGCCATGAAGTGCCTAGGGCGTTCCTGCAGCTCGGCGGGTCCGCAGCTTCATACGACCCGGCCCAGAAGGCGCTAAACGGGCCGAGAGAGGGCGGTCGTATGAAGCCTGCCACGCGTTTGCGCAGGTAGCCAGCCGCTGACCTTCATACGACCCGGCCCCCGAGGGGCGAAACGGGCAGGGAATGCCCGCTCGTATGAAGCGGGTCGCGCGTTTCCGCAGGTAGCCGGATCCGCGACTTCATACGACTCGGCCTCGGAGGGGCAAAGCAGGCCGAGAGAGGGCGGTCGTATGAAGCCTGCCACGCGTTTCCGCAGGTAGCCAGGCCCGTGACTTCATACGACCCGGCCCTGGAGGGGCGAAACGGGCCGAAAACGTCCGCTCGTATGAAGTCGGCCGCACGTCTCCGCAGGTCTCCATCCTCTCACCCGGCAGTTCGCTCACCGCAAGTCCTTCACGGGGCGAACAGCCGTCATCACGAGCACCGCTACCCCAGAACAGCGACCAGCTATCATTGAAGCCAGACCCCCAGCCCTCGTAACGCAGCAAGGAGCAACCAGATGAATCCCACGAAGGCCATCGCAGCAACCATGCTCTTGACCTGCGCCCTCCTGCTTACGGCATGCGCGCAGAACCGGGTAAACACGGCAACTGCAGATAACGCGCCACCTGAGGAAGCCGCGGCATCGGCGGAAGCCGAAGCGCCACCCGAGGAAGCCGCGGCACCGGCGGAAGCCGAAGCGACGCCGGAGGAAGCCGCCGCGCCAGCCAAAGCGACGCGCTCGGAAGGCGCGGACACCGCTTGTTCCGTGAGCTACGCCCCCTATGCGGGCGCCCATGACGAGCTCTTCCTCACCGAGGGAGACCGCATCGCCGTAATCGCCCCCTCAGCCATTCCGAGCAAAGAGCAGGTAGACGCCACCATCAAGGGCCTTGAGAGCTGGGGCTACGTCCCCGTCGCGGGAAGCCACGTCTACGACGAGCAGACCACGCTCGAAAACTGCCTGGAAGACCTCACCTGGGCCCTCGAGGACCCCTCCATCAAGGCGGTGTTCTGCGTGCGCGGCGGGTACGGCGCTTCCGAAGTCCAAGACGCCCTCGCACTCGAGCGCATCGCATCTGCGCATAAGCTCATCATCGGCTACAGCGACATCACCGTATATCACTCCGCCTGGACAAAGGCAAAGCTGCCGTCGATCCACTCCTCCATGAGCGCCTCGTTCACGGACCTCCCGCCAGAATGCGTGGAGGCGGAGCAGAAGCTCCTACAAGGAGAAATACCCTCCTATACCTGCGAAAACAGTGGCCCCTACCAAGAGGGCGAAGCGGAGGGCATCCTCATCGGCGGCAACCTTTCCACCTTCCTGTCGGTACTGGGCACCGCCTATGACTGCACCCAGACAGACGAACCGTACATCCTCTTCCTCGAGGACGTTGGCGAGAACATGTCACACATCCATCGCTACCTTACCGTTCTCAAGCACCTGGGCGTGCTCGACCGTGCGGCGGGAATCGTCTTTGGAGAATGGACCGACATGCCCCTCACCGACGCGGACTACGACGGCAGATCGCGCGGTGGCGAATTCGCCTCAGTGGCCGACATGATCGAACAGCAGATACTCCCCGGCATCGACGCGCCGGTCGCGTTCGGCTTTCCCGCCGGCCACGGAGACGCCAACTATCCGCTGCTCATGGGCACCACGGCCCACCTTTCCGTTACCGCCGACAGCTTCACCCTGAGCTGGACGTAGCACCACAGAACAGTAGACCACCCGCGAGCGTGGCAATCAACCCGACGGGAACCCGGCTGCCCGAGCCTCATAAGCGAGGCGCTCCGCCACACACCCCATCTTGCCTATTCTCGTTATACCTTTCTCGTCTACCATGGGAGGTGCACTACGAGCCACAAGCACCCCGTAGACCGTGCCAAGCGCCACGCACGCCACGAACGCCCCTGGAGGAACCATGTCGCACATAACCTACGTCTTCTGCCACGGCCTCAACGGCTGGGGCCAGTACGACGAGCAGTACCTGAAGAACCCCTACTGGGGCGGCGCCTCGGGCGACGTGGCGGCACGTTGGCGCGAACAGGGGCTCGATGCCTATGCGGCGAGCGTGGCCCCACAGGGCAGCGCCTGGGACCGTGCCTGCGAGCTCTATGCGCAGATCGCGGGCACCAAGACGGACTACGGCAAAGACTTCACGGGCCAACCGCTCATCCCCAGCTGGGACGACGACACGCGCCTCGTGCTCATCGGCCACTCCTTCGGCGGCGCAACCATCCGCCTGTTCGGCGAGCTCCTTGCCCATGGCAGTGACGAGGAGCGCGCAGCCACGCCAGCCGACGACCTCTCCCCGCTCTTCACGGGCGGCATGGCGGAGCGCATCTTCGCCATCGTCACCCTCGCCGCCCCCACCAACGGGACGGTCGCCTACGACATGGTGCGCGACCCGAACTTCGACACCAAGCACGTGAAGATCCCCCTCAAATACAAGCTGTGGGACCGCATCCTCAAGTCGCACACCAAGATCAAGGCGGACGACCGCGACCCGCGCGACTGGGCGAGCCACGACATGCTGCTGGACAACGCCCAGGCGCTGAACGCGCGAATCGCCCTCCTCCCGCACGTCTACTACCTGTCCGTTGCCTGCGACGCGACGAAGCCGGCTGAGGATGGCACGCGGACCGCTGACCCCACGCTCATGGACCCGCTGTTCGTGAAGACGGGCACCCTCATGGGCCGCTACCGCGGCACGACCAAGGCGGGCTGCGTGGTTGACGACGCCTGGCATGCCAACGACGGCCTCGTGAACACCCTCTCCGCACGGGCGCCCTTCGGCGCGCCCCAGAAGCCATTCGAGCGCGGCAACATCGAGCGCGGCGTCTGGAACGTGCTGCCCGACCTGCGCGCCGACCACGGCTTCTTCCAGGGAGGTTTCATCAGGAAGCAGAACCCGCAGTCGTTCTTCCAGTACCTGCTCGACGCGCTCCTCAGCCTCGAGTAGGCAGACGGATAGCTCACAAAACATCCGAGCCTGCGGTTTATCGTGCGTGACAAACCACCGCCGCGCACAATAAACCACGTTCTACCTTGCACCCTGTCGCACTTCACCGTTAGGATGGCCTGCGAAAACACTCCGTTGCCTGGCGCTGCGCGCCGAAAGGAGCCTCCATGGCCACCGACATCATCTTCCGCCCTGCGCAGCTCGATGACCTCGAGCCCCTCGCAGCGCTCTACACCCACCACTGGTGCAACGGCGTGCCTGACCTGAATGACAAGCTGCTTGCCGCTCGCCACTGCGTGATCATCCAGCTGGTACGCTCTCCGCTCAGCATCGTGGCCGAGAAGGACGGCGAGGTCGTCGGCGTGTGTCTGGGGTGCGTCACCTCGGACGGCCACGCCCCCGTCGCAGACGCATGGGTGCCGAGCTACAAGCGCATCCATGCCGAAGCCCTCGAACGTGCCAAGACCGCCAACGAGCGCCTCGAGGGTTCGCTCTTCGGCGATCAGCGCGAGCTCGCCAAGGCGGACGACTTCATCTCCCAGGGCAGCCCCTATGCCGAGGCACAGCTCAACCTCATCATGGTCGAGCCCTGGCTCAAGGGCCGAAGGCTGGGAAGCGCCCTGTTCGAGCGCATGACCGAGCTCATGCGTGAGGCGGGTGCCCAGCACTTCTTCCTCATGAGCGACACCGCATCAGACTACACCTACTACGAGCACCGTGGCATGCGGTGCATCGCGTCCTATCCGGATGACCCGGCCGATCCCCATTCATGGGCAGCCCTGATGTACGGCGGAGACCTCGCGTAAGCCACGAGGCATTAGGCATCTACTCGCCTGGCACCCACCCTGCCACGATCTCGCGCGTGCGCGGATCGGGCCTGCCGTGGTAGTACTGGTCGAGCACCGCCTGGAACACGGGGTCGCCCGTCGCGTCGGCAAAGAGCGTCATGGACGAGCGAAGCTTCTTGGCATCGATCCAGCTCATGACGCGCTCGGGATTGGACTCGTCGAGTTCGAGCAGCGCCTGGCTGATCTCGCGCAGGCGTCCCATAAGTATGGGGTGCGCGACGTATGCCGCGAGCTCAGCTGCCGAAGCGATTCCGTAGTAGGTGGCCATCTGGCTGCTTCCCAAGCCTCGTACCTGCGGGAATATGTACCAGATCCAGTGCGAGCGCTTACGGCCTGAGCGTATCTCGGCCAGCGCCTGCTCGTACGCACCACCATCCTGCGCCCGCACGAAGCGCTCCACGCTCTCCTCGCCCATGGTCTCCCCCATCTCGTGAACCTTGCCGCGTAATGGCCTCATTGCTCCATGCTAGGCCAAGCCTGGACACTTGTCGGCGGAACATCTCGACAATCAGCCAAACCAAACGACCCGTACATCCATCGATTCGCACGACGGCCCTGAGAGCGTGTTAGACTAAGCTTACACCTGCACGAGAGGAGCTTTACCATGGGCAAGCCGGCACAGGAACTGTTGAAGGCCAAGAAGTACGACGTCCTCATCTCGATGCTCACCGACCGCTTCGGGACTGATGGGACCGCAGCCATCTGGCTCGACGCCGAACGCCGGCTGGAGGGCTTCCTCAAGACCACGGCCAAACTCTCCTCGGGCGAGCAGCTGCACGCGGAGGGCACCATCTACCCCGCCTGCGCCATCTACCTTGCCATCGCCGAGCGCTGCGGCCGCGACGAGGCCTTCCAGATCATGGAGACCTTCATGCGCACCGTGGCGCTTGAGGCCGGTGCGAAGCTGCAGAAGATCGTCAAGCCGCGCTTCATGCGGCGCATCTTCATGAAGGGCTTCGGCGTCGTGGGAAGCAAGATGTTCGGCGAGACGGCGGGCTTTGAGCAGAAGCTCTACGAGAACAAGAGCACGCACCTGCGCATGGACATCCTCGCCTGCCCCTACCTGCGCCACTGCATCGCGGCGGACGCACGTGAGCTTGCCCCGCTCTTCTGCGCAAACGACGAGTATGCCTATGGCAACCTGCCCGGCATCGAGTTCAAACGTGCGGGCACCCTCGCCCGCGGCAACGACCGCTGCGACTTCGAGCTCACGCTGAAGGGGTAGCGGGCCTTCGCGCCGCGCAATGCTGTTCTAACCCGTGACCCGGTACCTCAGGCGCAGGTAGGAGTCGCGCAGGGCGTCGCAGCCCAGAAGCTCGAGCGAGACCAGCTGCGAGAGCTCGTCACGCGTCGTCAGCGACGGCCCGTCGACGAGCGTGGGCGTGTCCGCGCCGCCCACCACCACGGGTGCCACGACGAGGTCAACGTAGTCGACGAGCCCCGCGCGCAGCAGCGCCGCGTTCACCGTGCCGCCCGATTGGATGGTCAGACGCGCGCAACCATACGCAGCCTTGAGCTCCTGAAGCGCGCCCGCAAGCGAGGGGGACTCTTGGAAGATGACGCTGAGGTTGGCCTCGTCCATGTGCCGGGCCGGATGGGCAGGGTTCGACGTGACTATCACCAGCTGCGCACTCTTGGCACAGAGGTAGCGGACCCCCGCCTCCGTCAGGTGCGTGTTGTCCAGAATCGCGAACGAGACCGGCGTCTTGGCAGGCGCGGGCAGCTCGTTCGCGCCCACCTTCGCCATCACCCGCCCCGTGTTGAAGGCCCAGAGGTCGGTCTCCTGCTCGAGGTCATAGTACTGCTGGAGCCCCTCGCCCACGCCCGGCACCTGCGGCAGGTCGCGGTCAAAGTCCAGCTCGTCCGTGGAGCCGCAGCTGATCTTGCCGTCCACTGACATGAGCATGAAGAGCGTGGTGACGGGCCGGTCCATGGGCACCCCTCCAGGGTCGTCAGTATCGCCGTTTCCAGCCGCCGCTGCGGCTCGCTAGAACATCTCTAGGTAGCGCACGCAGTCAAGCGCACGGATGCTCTCGGCCACTCCCTGCTTCTCGCCTAGGTGCGGCGTGAAGGCCGAGAGCTGCACAATCGCGGTTCCCGCCGGGCTCTTCGACACCTGGAGGCCGTTGAAGTGCACGCCATGGGCATGCAGCACGTCGAGCAGCTTCGGCACGTCCTCGTAGTCCATGATCTCGGCATAGAGGTCAAAGCCGCGGGAGACGCCCTCGATGTAGTCGTCAACACGTCCGAGCAGGGCAAACACGAGCAGCACGATCACCGCGGTGAGCAGGCCCACCTCAAGCCAGCCCGACCCGCAGGCGAGGCCGATGACCGCCGTGGTCCACAGGCCTGCCGCCGTGGTCAGGCCGTGCAGCGAGCCGTTGCCCCTCGTCATCAGCGTGGCCGCGCACAGGAAGCCGACGCCGGTGACCACGTTGGCCGCCACGCGCGTGGCATCGGTGGTTACGCCTTCGCGGCCCAGGATGATGCACTCCGATACGATCACGCACAGGGCGGCGCCGAGGCACACCAGCACATGCGTCTTGAGGCCCGCCTTCTTGTTGCGCATCTCGCGGTCGACACCCACCATGGCGCCGCAGAGCAGTGCGCCAAGCAAGCGCAGGACAATCGCGCCAAAGCTGAACGAACGCAGGCCGGCAAAGAGCTCCATGGTCGTCTCCCTTCAAACGCATTTACCCCAGCTTAGCAGGAGCGTCACACCCTAGCGGGAGCCGATGTGCTCATGAGCGGCAAACGGGGCGGGGATGGTAACGACGGCCATGGTGATAGGTAACCCTCTCGGCTGTCCCTAACGCACACGAAGGAGGACAGGCACCAGGAATTGGTGCCCGCCCTCCTCATGAAGGCGAGATTACGCGACCAAGCTGCCGACCAAGCGCCTTACAGCTCCTCGACGTACTCCGAGAGCGCCTTGCGCTGGGTATGGCGCGGGCTGGGATCGCCCTTCCCGGGCGCCGCATGGCCCGTGGGGAACAGGCCCACCAAGTCGTAGCCGCGGGTCTGCGGGAAGGCCTCGTTGATCATGTTCGTGTCGAAGAAGCCCACCCACGTGGTGTCGAGGCCCAGGTCCTTGGCCTCGAGCATGTAGTGCGTGGCCACGATCACGGCATCGCCGATGGCCGCGTTCTGGCCGTCGGACGGACGCACGAAGACGGCCTCGTCATTTGAGTCGGCACCGAAGAGCACCAGCAGCGGGGCACCGAAGTGGCAGCGCGTGCAGGGGCGGATCTTCTCGAGTGCCTCCTCGCTGCGGAAGACCCAGACCTTGACGGGCTGGGTGTTCTTGGCGGTGGGGGCAACGCGCACGGCCTCGAGGAGCTGGTCGAGCTCCGCCTGGGTAACGGGCTCGTCCGTGAAGGCACGGCAGGAGTAGCGGGCGGTGGCAAGGTCAAGGAAAGACATGGTCACTCCAATCAACGTAGGTGGTTTGAGCGTAGCGCACGCAAGGTTGCTATAACGAGGTTGACCGCGAACGGTAACGGCAAAGCCCCGCAAGGCCGTCAGCTCTGGCAGCAGGCAGCGGCTGCGCGTGCGCCAGGCGAAACGGCGTTTCGCGCAAACGCGCCCCAGCGCGGCATCCCCCGAAACGCGCAACCCGTTTCTGCGGCTTCGCGCACGGCCTCTACCTGCGTTGATACGCTTGCATTACCAGCAAAACCAGTGCAAGGAGGCCCGCCATGACAACCACCCTCACGTCCGCCACCCACACGTTCCCGCAGGGCTTTCTCTGGGGCGGCGCCTTCGCCGCGCACCAGATGGAGGGCGCCTGGGACGAAGGCGGCAAGGGCCTCTCGGTGACCGACATCAGCGCCCTGCGCAAGGACGTACCCATCGAGAAGCGCATGCAGGGCGAGCTCACGCGCGCGCAGATCAGGCACGCCATCGACAACGCCGAGGGCTACGTCTTCCCCAAGCGCTGGGGCATCGACTTCTACCACACCTACGCGAGCGACCTCGCCCTGCTCGGACGCGAGGGCCTAGGCCTCTCCGCGCTGCGCACGTCCATCAACTGGGCGCGCATCTTCCCCAACGGCGACGACGAGCAGCCCTGCGAAGAGGGCCTCGCCTTCTACGACCGCCTCATCGACGCGATGGTGGCCCAGGGCATGGAGCCTTTCATGACCGTCTCGCACTACGAGATGCCCATGAACCTCGCCCTTTCGTACGGTGGCTGGCACAACCGCCGTACCATCGACTTCTTCTGCCGCTACTGCCAGGTGCTCTTCGACCGCTACCACGACCGCGTGAAGCACTGGATCTTGATCAACCAAATCAACATGGTGGCGCACGAGGGCTTCAACCACCTCGGTGTGCCCTTGGACGAGACCAGCGACCCGCTCTCCGCCCGCTATCAGGCACTCCACAACGAGATGGTCGGCTGTGCGCTCGCCACCAAGTATGCGCACGAGACCTACCCCGACCTGCAGATCGGCGTGATGGAGTATGCCGACCTCGCCTACCCCGCCACCGCCGCGCCCGATGACGTGATGGCCACCTACCGCCGCAACCAGATGGAGCTCCTGCCCGCCGACGTGCTCGTACAGGGACGCTACCCTGGCTACGCCCTCCGCTTCTTCGAGGACCGTGGCATCACGGTGGTGGCCGAGGACGGCGACCTCGAGGCGCTGGCAACCCATACGGCTGACTTCGTCTGCTTCTCGTACTACCTCACGCAGGTCTGCAATGCCGAGAGCGCCGCACAGGAACAGGGCGGCCACGACACGTTCCAGAACCCTCTGCTCGAGGCCAATCCCTGGGGTTGGGCCATCGACCCGGTGGGCCTGCGCTGGACGCTCAACGTCTTCTGGGACCGCTACCACAAGCCCCTCTACATCGTGGAAAACGGCTGCGGGTACCTCGAGGAACCTGGCGAGGACGGCATCGTGCACGACCCGTACCGCGTGCGCTACTTCCGCGACCACATCGCCCAGATGCGCGAGGCCGTGGCTGACGGCGTGGACGTGCGCGGCTACTTTGCCTGGGGCGCGATGGACATCGTGAGCGCCAGCTCCTGCGAGATGTCCAAGCGCTACGGCTTCATCCACGTGGACCAGGACGACTGGGGCCATGGATCGGGCACGCGCACGCCCAAGGAGAGCTACGCCTGGATGCAGCGCGTCATCAAGAGCAACGGGACCGAGCTCTAGGGCGTGGCCATCCCCACCGAAGCGGCGGGGTTGCTCCGCGACGCACCCGCTCGACGGGGCACGACTTGCGATAGCATGAGGCTCAACGTCCCCACCGACGAAGGGCCCGCCCATGCTGCTGCTCGAGCGCCTCATACATCCCGACGTCAAGCTCTCGCAAGGCCAAGGCGATGTCGCGCGCTGGCTGCTCGCACATCGCAGCGAGGTCGCTGACGTCACGGTGAAGCAGATCGCGCAGGCGACCTACACCTCGCCCGCGACGGTCGTGCGCCTGGCAAAGGCCTTGGGCTACGAGGGTTTCGAGGACATGCGCCAGGAGCTCGTGGCCGAGGACCGCTACCTCAACCAGCACTTCGTGGGCGTTGACGCCAACCAGCCCTTCTCCTCGGAGGACAGCACGGCGACCGTGGCGGCAAAGGTCGCCTCGCTCGCCCGCGAGACCGTGGCCGACACGTTGGCCCTGATGGACAGCGATGAGCTCGCCCACGCGGCCGAACTCATCGACCAGGCAGAAACGGTGCATATGGCGGCCGTAAGCTTTCCCGTGCTCTACGCCGAGGATTTCCAGATGAAGCTGCGCCGCCTCGGAAGGCGGGTCGAGCTCATCAGCACCGTGGGCGAGCCGCGCTTTGCCGAGAACCTCGTGCGGCAAAACGACTGCGCGATCGTCATCTCGTACTCGGGCACCACGCCTGACACGCTCGCCCTGGCCCGCATGTACCAGCGCTGCGGCATACCCGTCATCGCCCTCACCAGCATGGGGTCAAACCCGCTGCGCGAGATGGCCGACGTGGTGCTCACGCTCACCACGCGCGAACGGCTCTATTCCAAGGTGGCCGGCTTCACTTCCGAGCTCTCCATCAAGCTCGTGCTCGACACGCTCTACGGCTGCCTGTACGTGCGCCATGCCGATGCGTTCGCACAGGCAAAGGAGCAGGTGAGCAGGCATGCGGAGCCTGGCCGCACCTCTGATTCGGCCATCCTGCGGGAAGCAGGCGACGCGTAGGCGTGGAGATGCTGCTCAGCTAGCGTGCCACGCGCGTGCCCGAACCCCTGCCTGCGACCGCCGCGATCTCGTCGGCCGTCACGAGGTTGGAGTCACCGCGAATGGTGAGCTTGAGCACGCTGGCCGCAATCGCGTAGTCGACGGCCTCCTGCGGCGCCATGTCGGCCGCCAACGCGTGGAGCAGGCCCGCACCGAAGGCGTCACCCGCCGCAACACCCTCGAGGACGTGCACGTCATGCACGAGCGAGAACCAGTGCTCGTCGCGTGCCGCGTCGTAGAGTATGGCCATCCACTGGGAGCGGTTCACGTTCTGGATGTTTCGGATGACCGAAGCCACCGTCTTGCAGCCGTACGCCGCGCAGATCTCGCGCGCAGTCTTCACGTACGCGTCGCGCTCCTCGATACCGTGCTCCAGCGAGCCGGAACCGTTCGTGATGCCGAGGGTTGCCGAGGCATCCTCGTCGTGGGCGAAGACGATGTCCGCGAAGGGGAGCAGTTCGCGCATCACCGCCTGGGCATGCGCGGGCGCCCACAGCTTGCCGCGGTAGTTGAGGTCGCACGCCACGGTGATGCCCCGCGCGCGGCAGGCCTTGAGCCCGTCCAACAGCGCCTCCACGCAGTTCTCGCCCAGCGCGGGCGTCACCCCGCTGAAGTAGAACAGGTCGATGCCGTCCAGAATGGCATCCCAGTCATACTGGTCGGGCGTGGCAAGGGAGATGGCGGAGTACTTGCGGTCGTAGACCACGGCGTTGGGCCGCTCGCTCGCGCCGAACTCCATGAAGTACACGCCCAGGCGGTCGCCGGACCGTATCACGCGGCTCGTGTCCACGCCCCACATGGCAAGCGAGCGCACCGCGCAGTCGCCGATGCGGTTGGCGGGGATGACCGAGAGATACGCCGCGTCGTCGCCCTGCAGCGCGAGCGAGAGCGCCACGTTGGCCTCCGCCCCTCCGTAGCGGGCATCGAAGGCGCTCGCCTGCTCGATGCGCAGGTGATCGGCCGGGGACAGGCGCAGAAGCATTTCTCCGAAGCACAGGGTACGCATGGTCGCTCCTCTTCTCAGTCGTGCAACGTCCGTCGGGCATTCCGCAGTACACAGCGCTACCAGCGCGGGCCACGCTCCTTCTCCACGGCTTCCCAGAGACCGCAGAGGTACGCGGCACCCAGCGCGCGGTCGTAGAGACCGTAGCCGGGCATGGCCACCTCGCCCCAGATCATGCGGCCGTGGTCCGGGCGGATGGGCCCGTCGAAGCCCGTCTCATAGAGGGCCCTCACGAGCGCGTGCAGGTCAAAGGACCCATCTGACGAGAGGTGCGTTGCCTCCTCGAAGTCGTTCCTCCCGTCATTGAAGCGCAGGTTGCGCACGTGGGCGAAATGGATGCGCCCCGCAGCGGCATGGATCATCCGCACGAGGTCGTTGTCGGGGTTGGTGCCGTAGGAACCCGCGCAGAAGGTGAGGCCGTTGTGCCGGTTGGGCACGGCCTCGAGCAGCCGGCGAACGTGCGCCTCGTCACGCACGATGCGGGGCAGACCGAAGATGGGCCAAGCGGGATCGTCGGGATGGATGGCCATGTTGATGTCATATTCGTCGCAGACGGGCATGATGGCTTCGAGGAAATACACCAGGTTCTGGAAGAGTGCTTCCTCGTCCACCTCGCTATATAGGTCGAAGAGCTCCTTGACATGGGCCATGCGCTCAGGTTCCCAGCCAGGCATGACCGTGCCGTTCATGTCGCCGTCGATGCTCTCAAACATGGCCGCGGGATCCATCCCGTCAACGGTCGCCTGATGGTAGGCCAGCACCGTGGAGCCGTCTGGGCGCGGGCGGGCGAGTTCGGTGCGCGTCCAGTCGAACACGGGCATGAAGTTGTAGCAGACCATGTGGATGCCCGCCCGGCCCAAGTTGCGCAGCGTCTCGACATAGGTCTCGATGTCGCGGTCGCGCTCGGGTGTGGCAGCCTTGATGGCGTCTGAGACGTTCACGCTCTCGATGCCCGCCAGCGTGAGGCCCGCATCCTCCACCGTGCGCTTCATGGCCGCGATTTCCTCGGGCAGCCACAGCTCGCCAGGTTGCTTGTCATAGAGGGTCGTGATGATGCCCTTGACGTAGCAGGTCTGGCGAATCTGCTCCAAGGAAACGGTATCGTGCCCCTCGCCGTACCACCGCATGCACATGATCATGGGAGCCCCCTTCCCGCATGCCACATCTATACGGTATCGGTTCTGCGGCG
>CACYAX010000055.1 GCA_902772435.1 uncultured Coriobacteriaceae bacterium
CCTTGGCGACGGTGCGAACGCGCAGGATGTAGTTGGCGCGCTCGGTCGCGGAGATGGCGCCGCGGCTGTCGAGCAGGTTGAAGGCGTGGCTGCACTTCATGACGCAGTCGTAGGCGGGAAGCGGCAGGTCGCGCTCGAGGCAGGCGTGGCACTCGGCCTCGTACTCGTCGAACTTGCGACGCATCATGTCGACGTTGGCGACCTCGAAGTTGTAGGTCGAGAACTCGAACTCGTTCTCGTGGAAGACGTCGCCGTAGGTCATGGGCGTGCCGTCGGGCAGGTAGCTCCACACGAGGTCGTAGACGGAGTCGACGCCCTGCGCGTACATGGCGATGCGCTCGAGGCCGTAGGTGATCTCGACGGGCACCGGGTCGACCTCGAGGCCGCCCACCTGCTGGAAGTAGGTGTACTGGGTGACCTCCATGCCGTCGAGCCAGACCTCCCAGCCGAGGCCCCAGGCGCCCAGCGTGGGGCTCTCCCAGTCGTCCTCGACGAAGCGGACGTCGTGGGCCGCCGGGTCGAGGCCGATGGCCTTGAGCGAACCGAGGTAGAGGTCCTGGGAGTCCTGCGGGCAGGGCTTCAGGATGACCTGGAACTGGTAATAGTGCTGCATGCGGTTGGGGTTCTCGCCGTAGCGGCCGTCCGCGGGCCTGCGGCACGGCTGCACGTAGCAGGTGCGCCACGCGGCGGGGCCGAGGCTGCGCAGGGTCGTCGCGGTGTGGAAGGTGCCGGCACCGACCTCGCTGTCGTACGGCTGCATGACGGTGCAGCCCTGCTCTGCCCAATACCGCTCAAGCGTCAAGATCATGTCTTGGAACGTGAGGGTGGATGTTGGCGTGTCCAAGTCTTCTCCTTACCTATGTCCGGGCGCTCGCGCGCCCCTGCAATTGCCAGTCGTGCCCCTACAGAGTAGCAGCATCATCGAACGGCCAGAAAATGAACATCGCATGCGATGTCACGGAGTTAACGCTGACGGGGCCGAAGTAACGCGAGTCAAGCGAGTTGGTGCGGTTGTCGCCCATGACCCAGATGCAGCCCTCGGGGACCACGTAGGGATAGCTGATGTCTTCGGCCAGGTTCTCCGCGTGACGGCCGATCGGCTCGGATTCCTTGCCGAGGGTGTAGGGCTCGTCAAGCGCGATGCCGTCCACGCAGACCACGCCGCCGACGAGGTCGACGGTCTGGCCCTCGGTGGCGATGACGCGCTTGATGAGGGTCACCTCAGGATCCGTTGGGTCTTTGAACGTCACGACCTCCCCCGCCCTGGGGCTCCTGAAGCGGTAGCTCAGCTTCTCGCCGAGCACGCGGTCGCCCAGCTGGATGGTCTCGAGCATGGAGCCCGTGGGAATCTCGTAGGCATCGACCACGAACGTGCGCATGAACACCACGAACACGATCGTGACCGCGCAGGTGAGCAGGATGTCGAGCCACGCGGGGATGTGGGGACGGTCCTCCTCGGGAAGCGCCTCGATCGTGCGCAGCGCGTCGTCGGCCCACTGCTGGGCCTCGCGCGCGTCGGCTACGAGATCGTTGTCCGCACGAGCATCATCGAGCTCGTCGGCGCTCATGTGCCTAGCACTCATGACGAGCGTTCCCTCCTTCAGCAAGAGCGCCCTCGGCCATGAGTTCGCGGGCAAAGGCGAGCTCCTCGGGCGAGAGCGGGGCATCATCTATAAGGTCGGGCCGCTTGAGCGCCGTGCGCTCGACGGCGTTCTTGCGCCGCCAGCGGTCCACGGCGGCATGGTCTCCGGAAAGCAGCACGTCGGGGACCGTGCGACCCTCGAAATCGGCGGGACGGGTGTACTGCGCGTACTCGAGGAGCCCGTCGGTGAAGGACTCGTCGGCAGCGCTCATCGCGTCTCCCAGGGCGCCCGGGATCAGGCGCACCACCGCGTCGATCACGGCCAAGGCCGCAAGCTCGCCGCCCGTGAGCACGTAGTCGCCGAGCGAGATGACCTCGTCGGCCAGCTCGTAGGCGCGCTCGTCCATGCCCTCGTAGCGCCCGCACACGAAGAGCAGGCGCTCCTCGTGGGAGAGGCGCTCGGCATCGGCCTGCCTGAAGGGCGTGCCCGTGGGCGAGAAGAAGACCACGCGGGGACGGGGCCCTTCCTGCGAGAGCGCGCGCACCGCCTCGAAGATGGGCTCGCACTTCATGAGCATGCCCTGGCCCCCGCCGAAGGGCGCGTCGTCGACCGTGCGATGGCGGTCGTGCGTCCAGGTGCGCAGGTCATGGGCCTCGAACGCGAAGATGTCACGCTTGCGCGCGCGCCCCATGATGGAGGCGCCCAGATACGGCTCGAAGACCTCGGGAATGACGGAGACGACGTCGATGCGCATGCCCTACCCCTCCTCAAGCAGGCCTTCGGGAAGGGCGACCTCGATGGGTCCCTCCTCGGCGAGGGAGACCACCATGTCGGCGATCACCGGCACGAGCGTCTCGCCGCGTGCTCCCCTGCAGACCCACACGTCATGGGCCGGGCTCACGAGCACCTCTTCGATCACGCCGACCTCCCCCGCCGCGACGTCGACCACCGTGCGCCCGAGCAGGCGCTCGCGGTCATGCAGCGGGAAGTCTTCGGGGAGGCAGTCTTTCGAGACGAGCAACGTCTTGCCGACGAGCTCGCTCGCGTCGGCGATGTTGAGGATGCCGCGGAAGGCGACGAGCTGGCCGGTCTTGCCCTGGTCACAGCTCGTGACGACAAGCGTGCGCGGTCCGCGCAGGTTGGGAGGAACCACCTGGACCTCCATGCCTACGGACAGGTAAGCGGGAAGGCCGTGGACGGGAACCGTCACGACCTCCCCACGTCTCCCGTGCGTCTTCTCCACACGGGCTATCGCTCGAAACCGTTTGCGCACTGTGCCTAACCGAGGACCTCTACCTCAACGGCCGTGCCCACGCGCGACCCGAGGGCCCGCGCCAGGGTACGGATCGCCTTGATGGTACGACCACGCCTGCCAATGATGCGCCCCGCGTCATCGGCGGCGCAGCTCACCTCAATGAGTGCTCCCTCATCGTTGTCGGTGACATCGAGGGAGACGGCACTCTCGTCCTGCACGAGCCCGCACACGATGTACTCGACGAGGTCCGCTACCTTGTCGGAGGGAAGCTCCGAAGCCAGCGGCTCGTCGAACTCGTTAAGCTCGGCCACGATACTACGCCGCGTTCTCGGCAGCAGCCTTCTTGGCGGCAGCCTTCTTGGAGAGCTTCTGCTTCTTCTCAGGAGCAGGGGCGCCGGAACGGACGATGTCGATCAGGTGGGAGACAGCGCTCGTCGGCTGGGCACCCTTGACGATCCAGGCGTCGACCTTCTCGAGGTCGATGTCGATGATCTTGGGGTTGGTCAGCGGGTTGTAGCGGCCGACCTGCTCGATGAAACGACCATCGCGACGGGCGTGGCTGTCAGCGACGACCACGCGGTAGTAGGGGTGCTTCTTGGCGCCGTGACGGGCCAGACGAATCTTGACTGCCAAAATGGAACTCCTTCATTCGGGCGGCGCGCGGGGTGATGGTGTTGGCTGCGCCGCATAGCCACACAAGCAATTGCCTATGATACGACACTCCGCGGCTTGCGCAAGGTGCAGTTTTTGTGAACGAGCCCTTCGCTATCATATCTTAAGCATTCTTTTCAGGAGAACTTAAGACCCAGTTGGTAGGATTCAGGAAACTTAAGGCACAAAAGGAATACCCTGGGAGGTACCACCTATGAACATTCTCGTAGTCGAAGACGAGCAGAACTTGGCCGACGCCATCTGCCACATCCTCGAGGGGGCTGGCTACCATGCCGAGGCGGCCTATGACGGCAAGAGCGGCCTGACCGCCGCCGAGAGCGGCCTCTATGACGCCATGATCCTCGACGTGATGCTCCCCCGCATGACCGGCTTCGAAGTCGTCCACGAGCTCCGCCGCCAGGGCAACTCCATCCCGGTCCTTCTGCTCACGGCCCGCACCTCCACCACCGACAAGGTCGAGGGCCTCGACGCCGGCGCCGACGACTACATGACCAAGCCCTTCGAGGCCCCTGAGCTGCTCGCACGCATGCGCGCCCTCACCCGCCGCCAGGGCGACGTGGTCATCGACGAGGCCAGCTTTGCCGACCTCACGCTCGACCTCAACACGCACGACCTGCGCTGCGGCGAGAAGAGCGTGCACCTCTCCGGCAAGGAGTTCGAGGTCCTGCGCATGCTCATGAGCTCCACCTCGCGCGTGGTCTCCAAGCAGGACCTGCTCACCCGCGTCTGGGGAACCGACGGCGAGGGCTCCGAGAACTCCGTCGAGGCCTACGTGTCCTTCCTGCGCAAGAAGATCTCGCACATCGGCTCCAAGGTGCAGATCACGACCCTGCGCATGCTCGGCTACCGCCTCGAGGTCTTCGAGCGCCTGGGCGCGTAGCAGCCGCCCCGGCAAGGACGCCGCCACCGCCGCGCGCAGGCGCTATCCTTGAAAGAACCATAGCTTCACCCCCTCGCCTCTCGCGTTCCGCGGGAGGCGAAGTCGAAAGGCCCGCCCATGCTCAAGCGCCTCAAGCGTAACTTCGTCACGATCACGCTCGTTCTCACCGGGATCGTGCTCGCCGTCGTCCTCGGCTCGACGCTCTACTCCACCTGGCGCACGCAGCACGACATCGTCGACGCGGCCCTCGAGCGCGGGCTCAACAACGACCTCGACCAGATGCCCACCATGGGAGGGCCAGGCGGGCACATCTCAGCCGATGACGACGGCGGACCAGGTGCCCGCGACGGGAAGAACGGCGATTCGGGCACGGTCAACCTCCTGGCCCTCATCGTGGACGTCACGTCCGACGGCGTGGTCATCAAGTCGAGCAGGGCGCCCGTCTCCATCGATGCCGACGTGCTCACCGAGGTGGTCCAGGAGGCCCTGAACTCGGACAGTGACAGCGGCACCATCGCCGGCCAGCACGTCGCCTGGCGCCGCATGTTCTACACCGAGGAGGTCACCGAGACCGTCATGGGCACCGTCGTGTACGAGACGCAGGACGCTGCCGCCCGCGTCGTGCTCGTCGACACGTCGGCCATGGACGAGGCGTTCTCCGCCCAGCTCCGCAACGACGTGCTCATCAGCATCGCCGCGCTCCTCGCGCTGCTGCTCATCGCCAACTTCCTCTCTGAGCGCGCCCTCAAGCCCGTCGAGCACGCCTGGGAAGAGCAGCGCCGTTTCGTGGCCGACGCCTCCCACGAGCTCAAGACGCCGCTCGCGGTCATCATCGCCAACACGCAGATCCTGGCGAACGACCCGGCCATCCCCGCCGAGAGCAAGCGCTGGGTGGAGAGCACGGCCGACGAGGCCGGCCACATGAAGAGCCTCGTGACCGACCTGCTCGAGCTCGCGCGTGCCGACGAGAGCGCCACGGACGGCCTCACCGGCGCCCGCCAGCACGAGGACATCGACTTCTCCGAGCTCGTGGACTCCGCGACCCTCGAGTTCGACGCCATCGCCTTCGAGCGGGGCTGCGAGATCGAGAGCAGCATCGAGGAGGGCATCCACGTGCAGGGCGACCGCGAATGGCTCGAGCGCGTGACCAAGATCCTCATCGACAACGGGTGCAAGTACGCCGCCGCAGGCACGCAGGTGGAGGTGAAGCTCCGCCGGGCCGGGCAGCACGCCCAGCTTGACGTGACCAACTTCGGCCAGCCCATCGACGCCGAGAACCTCCCCCACGTCTTCGAGCGCTTCTACCGCACCGACAAGGCGCGCGCCCGCACCACGGGAGGCTTCGGCCTCGGCCTGGCCATCGCGAAGAGCACCGTCGAGGCGCACGGCGGCAAGATCTCGGTCACGAGCAGCGAGGCTGCGGGGACCACGTTCACCGTCGTGCTGTAGCTTCGACGTAGGGGCATCCAGCGCAGAGCCCTCGCGGCGCGGCAGGGCCGGCCGGAGCTCGCGAGGCTGCGGCACGCACCAGCGACCGTTGCCCCGACGGACGCGGCGCGCACGCCGCGTGGCGTATACTTGTCCGCATGGATACGACGGCGAACAACTCCTTTGACGCGCTCCCCTGGGACGGGCCCGCAGTGGGCCTGCTCGACCTCGACGCCTTCTTTGCCTCGGTCGAGCAGCTCGACCATCCCGAATGGCGTGGCAAGCCGGTCATCGTGGGCGGATCTGCCGACAAGCGCGGCGTGGTATCGACCGCCTCCTATGAGGCACGCCCGTTCGGCGTGCACTCCGCCATGCCCTCCTACCAGGCAAAACGACTCTGCCCGCAGGCCATCTGGACCCGCGGCAACTACCCGCGCTACCGCGAGATGTCCGACAAGGTGATGGGCTACATCCTCGACGAGACGCCCCTCGTGGAGCAGGTGTCCATCGACGAGGCCTTCTTCGACGTGACGCCGGGCCGCTACTCGCACGAGAGCCCCGTCGCCATCTGCCAGCGCATCCAGGCACGCGTGGCCGAGCTCGGCATCACCTGCTCCATCGGGCTGGGCGTCAACAAGACGGTCGCGAAGATCGCCTCGGAGCGCCAGAAGCCGCGCGGGCTCACCGTGGTGCTGCCCGGCCTTGAGGCCTCCTTCCTCGCGCCCCTGCCCGTGCGCTCGCTCTCGGGCATCGGCGGCGCCACGGAAGAGCGGCTCACGGAGCTCGGGATCCGCACGCTGGGCGAGCTCGCCCGCCAGGACCCCGAGGAGATGCGCCGCAGCTTCGGCGTGGCGGGGCCGCGCATGGTGGAGCGCGCCGCTGGCCGCGAGCGCAGCGTCGTGCGCGCCGCGGACGCCCCCGAGGAGGTGAAGTCGGTCTCCAACGAGCGCACCTTCGCGCATGACCTCACGCGCGAGGACGAGCTGAAGGCCGCCATCGGGCACGTGAGCGAGCTGGTGGGCAGGAGGCTCCGCAGGAAGGGCCTCACGGGCTCCCAGGTCACGCTCAAGCTCAAATACGACTACCAGCACACCCACACGGCGCAGCGGCAGCTCAAGGAGCCCACCGACGACGAGCGCGTCATCGCCCGCATGGCCGAGAGGCTCCTGGACGGCCTCTGGCGCGAGGGGACGCCCGTGCGCCTCGTGGGCGTCGCCGTGAGCCATTTTGACGGGGCCGTGCCCGCCCAGCTCGAGCTCTTCTCCGAGGAGGAGTCGGTGGACGAGCCAGGCCTCGAGCGGCGCGACCGGCGCTCGCTTGCCGTGGCGGCGGACGAGGTGAAGGCCCGCTTCGGGGCCGGGGCGCTCAAATACGGCCGCGACCTGCGCTTCGAGGACGAGGTCTCCGGCACGCTCCACACGGGCCGCGCCGACGTGACGTAACGATGACGGGCCCCTCGCCAGACCGCGCGGTGCGGATGGCGAGGGGCCCGTTTGTGCGTCAGGGTATGCGTTCGGCGCTACGGCGGTTACTCGGCTTCGCTCGGCGCCTCGCCCTCGAGGCCCAGCTTCACGCGCGGCGCGTCGCCCCAGAGGCGCTCGAGGCGGTAGAAGTCACGGGTCTCAGGCAGGAAGATGTGGCACACGAGCGTGCCGTAGTCGAGCAGGACCCAGGAGGAGCGGGCCTTGCCCTCGACCGAGAGCGGCTTCTCGCCGCAGTTGACGCGCACCTTCTCCTCGATGCCCTCGACCACGGCGTCGAGCTGCGGGCGGTTGTTGGCCGTGGCGATCAGGAAGTAGTCGCAGACGTCGCTCGCCTCGGTGAGGTCGATGAGGATGATGTCGGTCGCCTTCTTGTCGTCGGCGGCGGTCGCGGCTATGCGGGAAAGCTCGAGTGAAGTTACTGCCATGTATGCTCCTAACGCAGTTTCTGCTGGCTCCTCCTCCAGAGGACCAGTTCATTATAGATTGCCAAGGTGCCCGGATAGAGGTAGCGCTCGGTATTGATCACGTAGGCGACGCCCTGCGAGAAGGACGTCCAGTACAGCTCGTGGAGCGGCTCGCGCCTCTCGAACATCTTGCGCTGGATGCGGATGGCCTCCACGTCGCGGCGCAGCGGCTCGATGGCGTCGGCCACGAAGATCACCATGTCGAGGTCGCTCATGTCGGCGTTGCCGAGCGTGTGGCGGTCGATGGCCTGGAAGACTGACGCCGGAAGCTCGGGATAGAGCTCGGGAAGCACACGTGCGGCGCACATGCCATGCAGAAGCGGGCTCACGAGGTGGTAATCGACGCCGAGGTCGATGCCCAGGCGCTTCGCCTCCTCGATCTGCTCCTGCTCGGAGAGCACCTTGTCCCAGTCGTGCAGGATGCCGGCGCAGCGCGCGAGGTAGGGGTCGACGCCATACACGAGCGCCATCTGCTCGGCCGTGCGGGCCACGGAGAGGGAATGGGCGAGACGGGTGGGCTTCTTCTCCCCCATCCGGTCCTTGAGGTCATCCTCAAGGCGCTTGATCATGGCTTCCTTCTGCTTGCTGTAGTGGATTTTCTTCGTCTTGAGAGACCACGTCTTGGACACGGCTCAACCCTCCTCTCGGACTGGCGGGCAAACGGCCTCGTCGAGCCCATACAGCTGATGTTTGATGATGTACCCACTTACGGGGTCAGGGGTAAGATAGCGCAAACTCTGGCCCGAGGAGACGCGATCTCTGAGATAGCTCGAAGAAATGGCAAGTGCCGGAACCTCAAGATAGGTGACATCAAAACTGAACGGAGAGCCGGCGATTGCGGAGCGCGCATTCGCGAGGTCGTAGCCCGGGCGCGTGGCGCCCACCAGCTTGGCGTTCGCCGCGATGCGCTCGGCATCGCGCCAACGCACCACGTCGGCGATGGCATCCGCGCCCGTGATGAAGTAGAGCTCCACGTTTTCGGGATAGAGCTTCCTCAGCTGCTCGAGCGTGTCGGCGGTGTAGGTGACGCCAGGACGGTCCACCTCGAAGCGGCTCGCAAGGAAGTGCGGATTGTCCGAGGTGGCGAGCAGCGTCATGGCATAGCGGTCCTCGCCCGAGCTCACGCGCTTGTCCTGCTTGAAGGCCGGCCTGCCCGCGGGCATGAAGACCACCACGTCGAGGCCGAGGTCGCCGTAGGCCTGCTCGGCAGCCACGAGGTGGCCGTTGTGGATGGGGTCGAAGGTGCCGCCCATGATGCCCAGGCGGTACGTGACGGCGGGATCGGCGCCCAGGACGGGCAGGTCACCGCGCTCCACGCCCCGCGTGGCGTCGTGGCCAGGCTCGCTGATGCCGTAGGTCATGCGCACCCCCCTAGAAGACGAGCAGCTCGTCGCGATGGACCGCAGGCTGCCCCGCGTGCTCGGGCATGAAGCGGGCGATGATGTCGAGCTTGAGGCCGCGCACGCGGACCATGTCGTCCGACGAATAGCGCGTCACGCCGCGGCCGAGCACCGTGCCGTCCATGTCGAGCACGTCGATCACGTCGCCCGCGGTATAGGAGCCCTCCGTGGCGACGACGCCGACGGGCAGCACCGAGGCACCGCGCTCGAGCACGGCCTTCGCCGCGCCGGCATCGAGGGTGATGGAGCCGCGCGAGACCTCGGCAAGGCCGATCCAGAGCTTGAGGGAGCTGCCGTGCGACGAGCCGGCGGGCGCCTCGAAGCGGGTGCCCACGTCCTCGCCGTGGACGGCGTCCACGATGACGCCTTCCTGGCGCCCATGGCAGATGAGCATGGGTATGCCCGCGGTGAGCATGGCGCGCGCCGCACGCAGCTTGGTGACCATGCCACCGGTGCCGACCGCGCTGCCCGCACCCTCGGCCATGCCGCTGATGGAGGCGTCGACCCGCTCGACGCGGTTGATGCGCGTGGCGGTGGGGTCGGTCGCGGGGTTGGCCGTGTAGAGGCCGTCCACGTCCGAGCAGATGACATAGAGGTCTGCCGAAAGGAGCGCCGAGACGATGGCGCCGAGCATGTCGTTGTCGCCGAAGGCGAACTCGGCCACGGAGACGGTGTCGTTCTCGTTGACCACGGGCACCGCGCCGAGCTCGAGCAGCCGCTCGAGGGTGTTGCGCGCGTTGAGGTAGCCCTCGCGGTCGGTCACGTCGCGGCGCGTGAGCAGGACCTGCGCGCAGGGGATGCCGTGCTGGGCCAGGACCTCGGCGTAGGCGTCGGTCAGGGCGGCCTGCCCGGCGGCGGCACAGGCCTGCAGCGACGGGATGTCACTCGGGCGCTTGGCGAGCCCCAGGCGCGAGCGGCCGGCCGCCACGGC
>CACYAX010000056.1 GCA_902772435.1 uncultured Coriobacteriaceae bacterium
GAGGATAGCCAGAGCCACGGTGGATACCACGGACACGGGAGCGCATGCTGGGCCACCATGCGCCACCTCAGCCATACGATTCTGATTGAGTGGGAGTAACGAATTAGCTAATTTACCTGCATAAACATTGATTCCAAGGCGCCTCTGACGTGGTTCCGGGGCGCCTTTTTCATGCTTTGAGGGGACTCGTGTGCCTGTCGGCCTAACGGGAAACGTGAGCCAAGGAGACAGGTCATTTGGCTTTGCGGCTTGGACTTCATACGACTGGCCTTCGGGAGGCTGGAACGGCGCCCGGGGGCTCGCTCGTATGAAGCCGGACTGCCCGCCACCTGCGCATGGAGTCAAGGTGGCAAGGCGGATTCAAGCGGTCATTGCACCAACGAGCGAGGAGTGGTGCAATGGGTACTGCCAAGTACACGATCGAGGACTGGCGCGCCGTCCGGAGGGCCCTCGATGCCGGCGGGACTATCCGCGGCGTGGCGGAGCAGACCGGGGTGAACCGACTCCTGAACAAGGGACGGAGGTTTGTTCACGCATGAGCGGTGCCTCTACGAAGACCTCTTCCTCAGCACGCGCATGACGATCTTGCCAACAACCCCGGCGGCAAGGATGACGAGGGCGGTTGTTGTCAGCTTTTCTCCGATCCCAAGGTTTATCGCATATTGGATTCTCAGCTCTTCAGTCGGGTCCTGATACGGGATGCCGGCTTATATCACCCAGTAGTACAGGCCAAGCATCAGGATGATGATTCCCGCGATGAGCAGCCCATTCAGGACGCTGTCGACCTTTTTGTAGAGCACGCTCATGGCAATCTCCCCTAAGAGCCAGCGTGATACCTCTATTAAAGCCCAGTTGGCGTGAACAAGGGATGGAGGTTTGTCCATTTCTGGCGTCCTTCGGCTCCGATTACCTTTGAGGGCCTTTGCTTGGATGAACAAGCCTCCGCCCCTTGCTCGCCAATCAAACAATTATTTATGGCAACCATTCGGGCGGAATCGTATAGTTAGCAGTAGGCAGGTATCACGCGAGACCATGGAAAGGACGCGAGATGAAGTTTGAAGAACTGACGCCCGAACAGCAGGAGAAGGCCAAGGGCTGCAAGAGTCCCGAGGAGGTCCTCCAGCTTGCCAAAGAGGAGGGCTACGAGCTGACCGCTGAAGAGCTTGAGGCAATTTCGGGCGGTATGGTGGACCTCAATCCTCCGGTTGGCGGCGTCGGCAGCGGAGGTTGGTCGTTCTAGCCCGGGGGTAACGCGCGGCATCTCTGCCGCTCAAAGAACGCTGCACCTTATCTTCGCAGGCCAGACGGTTGTCTGGCCTGTTTGTTTGGAACAAGGGACGGAGGTTTGTTCCACCCTGGGCGCGAATGGATATTGCGCGTGGAACAAGGGACGGAGGTTTGTTCCACCCTGGGCGCGAATGGATATTGCGCGTGGAACAAACCTCCGTCCCTTGTTCACGGGTCTCCTGGACCCATGCAGCGCGGTGCTAGCCGGCGATGACGAGACTGGCGACCACAAAAGCGATGGTGACCAGGGCAAACAGGCCGATAGCGATCCATGCTGTCGGACATCCGCAGTTGAGGGTCCAGCCAGACCCGAAGCGCTTGGGCACAAAGATGCTCGGATCATCGCGATTGACGTAGAAGATGCCAAGGGCCCAGTGCTCGTCGTCGTCGCGCGCGACGCCATCCGAACTGCGCAGCTCGCCCGCCAGGCGTCCGCCCGCCTGTCCGTAATGTAGCGACACCCAGATTTCTGGCACCACAAAGACGATTGCGGCGATAGTGACGACCAGCCCTGCGCTACCAAGCGTGATGACTCCCATGGACGAGAGGAAGAATGCCGCTCCAATGGTAACGCTGAGCAGGAGGCCTCCTACGAGCATGACGATGCTCTGGGCACGTGCGTACTGCCCGTAAGCAAGCGCCGAGGTAGCGGGCGCCTCCGGATCCACAGGGCGCTTCGAATTCAGGATTGACCAGTGCGTAAAGGCAAAAGCAATGCCCATGAAAGCCGCCAGGAGCGCGGGAAACATCGCTACGAGGAAGGTCTTCTCGGCGTAGTCGGTAACCACGCCGTCAAATCCGGCGTGCATGGGAATCTGGTCGGGAAGCCGGTCGTAGGCGAGCAGCCCAAAGGCTGCAAGAACGATGACCACTACCACATGGAGCAGCTCCCAGGCCAGCGGCAGCGGCTGGGGGATGGTCTCGTCCGAGATGATGGCAGCCGTGTGCGACGCCGATGCCGTCCAACCCTCCTCGCGCTTGATGGCCTGAACGCGCGCGCGGGCATGAAGCATGTACGCGAAGGATGCCGTACCAGGCAGAATCGTTGCCACGAGCATGCCGACGGTCGCCGAGATGTCGTCTCCCTTGGGCAGCATGATGGCGGCGCACTCCATGCCGATGGCCGTGCAGATTGCGACGAGGACGGTGTGCGTGCGGAACAGGGGACGGATGCGCGGGTCGCTCTTCGCCGAGGGCGGGACGGTTACGGTGAAGCACTCGGTTGGCGGCATGATGAGCGGTGTCGCCGCGAGGATCACTCCCTCAAGTGCTATGACGAGGATGATGCTGATGATGATTCCGGTCATGGAAAACGCCTTCCTTCGACGCTAAAAGACGCTGTTTACCTGGGATGATGCGAGTTCGATGAACTCTTGTTTTGTGCCTCCGAGCGCCTTGAACTCCCGCGCTAGCCGCGTGAGCTCGGCGGCGATACGGTCCTGGTGCTCCTGGGCCTTGGATGACGAGACGGTCCGTGCCGTGTCGGCGATGACGGCGCCGCTGCGGCCGCGCATGACCACGTATCCCTCGTCGCGCAGGACTGCGTAGGCCTTGTTGACCGTGTGCATGTTGACGCCAAGGTCTCCTGCGAGGGTGCGAACGCTGGGCAGCTGGTCGCCCGGCGAGAGCTCTCCGCACGCGATGGCCGAGACGATCTTCGTGCGAATCTGCCGGTAGATGGGCTCCTGCGAGGCAAGGTCGACATCGAGTAACATGTTTCCCTCCAATCTGTTCTATCTGTACTATAACAAATAGAGCAACACTTTGGAAGAGTGGAACAAGGAGTGGAACAAGGGACGGAGGTTTGTTCCACTCTGGTCGCAAATAGACGGCGCGCGCGTGGAACAAACCTCCGTCCCTTGTTCCACGCGCCGCTCGTTCACGTGCATAATGGTACGGGGCGATAACTAACGGCGGGTATGGGGAGGCCACGATGGATACAGCCGATACGCAGGGAAACCTCACGGACGAAGAGGGCCACGCTCACGTGCGCGTCCATGTGGGTCATGGGTCGCAGCACCATGAGATCGAGCTGCCCGACCACGAGCATGACGCGCATCACCACGAGCACGATCACCACCACGAGGAGCCGATGAGCCCCGAGGACGTCGTGAAATCGCTCCTCGTGCTCGGACAGGTAGCGCTCGACGCGGGCGATTTCGGATCGGCCGCCGAGGCCTATGCGAGCGCCCTGCAGCTCGAGCAGGACGAGACCGCGCTCTACAACCTCGGCAGCCTCTACGCGCGCGGGCTCGGCGTCAGGCGGGACTTCGTGAAAGCGGCGACCCTGTTCCACCAGGCAGAGCTCAAGGGCAACGAGCAGGCCGGCAAGCTCTGCGCGAAGTGCATGTTCGACTACGTGCACATCTTTGCGGCCAAGGCGCCGGCGGACCTCTATGCTGCGATGGTCATCTTCACGGCCCAGGTCTATCCCGAGGCGGTTGATTCGAAGCGTGAAGTCAACAACGGGCTCTTTGCTATTGCCAGCACGCACCTCAACAAGCGGGAGTATTCCGAGGCGGCGAAGGTCTTTCGTGCGGGAGCCGAATACGGTGACGACGGGTATGCGCAGTACTACCTCGGCTTGCTCTACGACGCTGGCGCAGGGCTTTCGAAGAACGACCTCGCTGCACTCTATTGGCTCGACCGTGCCGTGGACAGCGACGCGGCCGATGTGGCCCGCGAGGCGCGCGATGGCATGCTCGATGCCTGCAGGCAGGATCGTTCGGCTTCGGAGTTCCGCGCTGCGATGGAGACGCTGTCTGGCTGGTGCGAGCAAGGCGCGCCCGACGTGCCCGTCGACCACGACAAGGCCGCGTATTGGCGCGAGCTGACGTAGGCGTGGAACAAGCCTCCGTCCCTTGTTCCAAAGAGGTGGAACAAACCTCCGTCCCTTGTTCCAGGAAGGAGCACGCCATGGAGATGCGGCAGGCTGTCGCGCAGGACCTGCAAGCCATCCTCGACCTCTACCATGAGGCGAGCGACGCGATGATCGGCACGCCGTACGACTGCTGCTGGCGCCGCGACATACACCCCAGCGACGAGTTCCTTGCCTACTTCGTGGACAAGGGCGACATGACCATCGCCGTGGATGGGGGAGAGCTCGCCGCAGCCGTGGGCATCGACCATGACCTGGGCCACGATTACGGAGCCCTCCCGTGGCTCATCGACGCGCCCGACGAGCAGGTGGCCGTCGTGCACCTCCTGACCGTGCAGCACGGCTATCGCGGGCAGGGCCTTTCCCGCGAGCTCCTCCGTGCCAGCCTCGACCGCGCCCGCGCGAAGGGCATGCGCACCGCCCGCCTCGACGCGACGGCCAATAACCTGCCCGCCATCGCCCTCTATGCGAGCGAGGGCTTCGTGACGGTGGGGGAGGGAACGCAGGACGTGGGGCCCGAAGACAATCCTCTCGTACCCTTCGTGGTTATGGAGTGCCTGCTCTAGCCGCCCAATCGCCCCCAACACCACGCCGCGCGCCACCGCAGCCCCGCATGTGCGTCCCAGCGTCACGAATGTGTATCGTCTGGGCTCATTTCTGCGGGCCAGATATCCTGCTGGGCTACTATGGGGCACGTCCCATTACGCCTCCCGAAAGGAAGCGCCATGAACGTCGTCTTCATCTCCCCGCAGTTCCCCGACAGCTACTGGAACTGGTGCGACCGCCTGCGCAGAAACGGGGCCATCGTGCTCGGCATCGGCGACACGCCCTACCACGACCTCACCCCGGAGGTCAGGAGGTCGGTCAACGAGTACTACTGGGTCCGCTCGCTCGAGGACTATGACCAGGTGTTCCGCGCGGTCGCCTTCTTCTCGTACAAGTACGGCAAGATTGACTGGCTCGAGTCGCAGAACGAGTACTGGCTCTCCCAGGACGCGCGTCTGCGTGACGACTTCCACATCACGACCGGTGCGGGCTCCAAGCAGATGACGCAGTGGCAGAGCAAGGCCGAGATGAAGCCCCTCTACGCCGCCGCGGGCGTGCCCACCGCGCGCCAGGTGCGCGTGCAGGATCCCGACGAGGTGCGCGCCTTCGCGCAGGAGACGGGCTATCCGCTCTTCGCCAAGCCCGAGCGCGGCGTGGGTGCGGGCGGCACGATCAAGATTCCCGACGAGCAAGCGCTCGAGAAGCTTCTGGCCACGGGCACGAGGGAGCCCTACGTGCTGGAGGAGTTCGTGGTCGGCGACATCTGCACCTACGAGGCCGTCATCGACGGCGAGGGCAACCCGCTTTTCGAGAACCAGACGGAGTGCCCGGTGGACATCGCGGACACCGTGGAGAAGATGCTCGACGTCTGGTTCTACACCTGCCCGACCGTCGACCCCAAGCTCGCCAAGTTAGCGCGCGCGACCGTCAAGTCCTTCGGCGTCACGAACCGCTTCGTGCACATGGAGTTCTTCCGCCTCACGGAGGACAAGCCCGGGCTCGGCAAGAAGGGCGACTACGTGGGCCTCGAGGTGAACGTGCGCGCGCCGGGCGGCTACAACCCCGACATGATCAACTACGCGCACTCCTTCGACGTCTACCAGATTTGGGCGGACATGGTCACGTTCGGCTCCTCGCCCAACGCGACTGAAGGCGAAACCTTCTACTGCGTCTTCGCCGCCCAGCGAGATTGCTATGCGTACGCGCACACGGGCAGCGAGATCCTCGAACACTACGGTGACGTCATCTGCCACCATGGCCGCATACCCGATGCGCTCTCTGACGACATGGGCAACGACTTCTTCATGGCTCGCCTCAAGAGCATCGAGGAAGGCGAGCGCTATGCAGCGTTTGTGCATGAGCGCGCCTAGGAGGGTCCGCATGGCTTCGCCGAGCATGCCCATATAGGTCTGAAGGTTCATCCATCCTGTACCAACGCCTCCCCACTTCTTGTTGTCTGAGAAGTGGGGAGGCTTCTCATGTGCGAAACACCCCCGTCCGCAGGCCAGCGGGGCGCTCGCCTTGGTGCTGAAGAACGACCACGGCACAAGTGCGCACCTGAATGGGCTTGCCTTCAGTGCGCGTCGATATCTCATATGTTTTAGGGCCGAACGTGCTTCACAAACCTTCACCATTGTTTAAAACCTTATAATTGCAAAGATTTGTAATTCGGAAGAGAGGGTGTGCCATGTCGGACATCAAGAAGAGGCTTAGCGCCCTGTTGGCGAGCGTGTTGCTCGCGTCGTCGCTTGGCCTCGCTGCCTGCGGAGGTAGCGCGACAACCACAGCGGACTCATCAGAGGGCACCGAAGCCACGGAAGCTACCGAGGCGACCGAAACCCAGACGGGCGAACTCTACGGCAAGCCGTGGGTCACGTCGTTTGAGGTGGGTAATTTGCCCGCGGAGGCCCCCGAGGCCAAAGACGACCTGTACACGAGCGTCAACTATGACTATATCAAGGCGCATCAGACGGCTGACATGTCTCAGGGCGGCGTCTCGGCAATAACCGATCATGCCGGAGAGTACCAAACTGACGTCATTGCCATCATCAAGGACGAGACGAAGACGAGCCATGACCTTGAGCAGGTGCGCATCCTGTTCAACCAAGCGAAGGATTGGGACACGCTCAAGCAGACGGGCCTCTCGGAGGTCCAGCCCTATCTCGACATGATCGCGAACGCGAAGACCATCGACGAGCTGAACGCGGTGCTCGCGTCACCCGACTTCCCCTTCAGCCCCTTCGTGAACGCCACCGTGGCCTCCATTGACACGCAGGACAAGAACATCGTGGCCATCAATCCGAACTTCCTGATGGCCGACGGCCTGCTTACGGGTGGCCAGCTCTACCAGGAGACGGGCAACGAGGAGCAGGATCTGGCGGTCCAGCAGATGCTCTACATGTCCAGCTCGCTGAAGTTTGCCAATCTCATGCTCACCGGCATGGACATGACTGAGATGCAGGAAGCCATTCCCACCGTGTTTAGCTTCGAGAAGACCTATGGCATGCATGCCGACTACGCTGGTAAGTACCTGAAGCAGGAGTACGGTGCCTATGCCGATTCCATCGAAAAGAGCGTCTTCACGCTCGACGAGCTCTGCGCGCTCTGCCCGCACATCCCCATGAAGGAGATTCTCACCAACTGTGGCAAGGCCTCCTCACCTTCGTATTTGGTCAGCTCGAGTGAGTGGCTCACGACGCTCGACTCGCTCTGGACGGATGGCTATCTGGACACCATCAAGCTGATCGCCACCGCCAAGGTGCTCGACGAGACCTTCGCGTATCGCGACCTGTCCGCGATTTCGGAAGGCCTGGGCCAGCAAATCATGTCTCCCGAGGCGTTCGCCTTCACGGCCTGCGACAACATGAACACGTTCAGCCAGGTCCTGGGTGGCATCTACGTCGACGAAATGCTGGGTGACAAGGCCAAGGAGCGCCTCTCGAGCCTCACGCAGAACCTCATCGACACCTACAAGGACCTTGTTGCCAACACCTCCTGGATGAGCGACGGATCCAAGAAGCTCGTGACCGAGAAGCTCGACCACATGGCGCTCAACATTCTCGAGCCCGTGACGGGTTACTACGATTACAGCGGTCTCGAGCTCAAGACTACCGAAGAGGGCGGCACCCTGCTCAGCAACTACCTGACGCTCAAGAAGTATCGCGAGGACATCGAGAGCAAGATGATCGGCCAGCCCGCTTCGCCGACGTCTCCGTGGAACATGATCTCGCCGTCGACCCTCAACGCGTTCTATGATCCCTCGAGCAACTCCATTAACATCCTTCCTGGTTTCGTGACCACCCTGATGTACACCGACGAGATGAGCGACCTCGAGCTTCTCGCGGGCATCGGCTTCACCATCGGCCATGAGATTAGCCACGGCTTCGATTACATGGGCTCGCAGCTCGACGCCTATGGCAAGCCGGTCAAGGTCTTCACGGACGAGGACGCCAAGACCTTCGTGGAAAAGAGCAAGGCGCTTGCGGCATACTACGACACGATCGAGATCCTGCCTGACCTGAAGGTGGACGGCACGAACGTGCTGACCGAGGCCGCGGCCGACCTCTCGGGTCTCCAGGCGACGCTCGAGCTGGCAGGCAAGACCGAGGGTGCTGACTATACCCAGTTCTTTAGCTATCTCGCTTCCAAATGGGCACAGTGCCAGCCGAAGGGATATGTCTTGCAGAACTCGACTGACAACCACCCCATGAACAACCTGCGCATCAATGTGAATGCGCAAATGTTCGAGCCGTTCTACGAGGCATATGGCGTGCAGGAAGGCGATACCATGTATCTCGCCCCCGAGGCGCGCATCCACATCTGGGGGTAACTAGACCCACGTGACATGAGCCTGTTTTAGGCAAAACGTCAAGGGGCCGGCCTGGGATCACTCCGGGCCGGCCCCTTTGTACTAACGACCTTGTGGTCGCGTTGCGCTATGAGAGTGCCTCCAGCATCTGCTGGGCGTTCTCCTTGGGCTTCACCTTGCCGAAGGCCCGCACGATGACGCCCTCCTCGTCGATGAGGTAGGTGGTGCGCACGAAGATCGTGGCGGGCTTGCCGCCGCGGATGCCCTCCCTGAACACGTCGTAGTCCCGCATGGTTCGCATCGCAGTGTCGGAGAGGAGCGTGAACGGCAGGCCGTGCTTCTCTTCGAAGCGCTTGTGGGTCTCCACGCCGTCCTTGCTCACGCCGAGCACCACGGCGCCCTTCTCTTGGATCTGCGGGTACAGGTCGGCGAAGGAGCAGGCCTGGCTCGTGCAGCCCGAGGTCATGTCCTTGGAGTAGAAGTAGAGGATGACCCGCTGGCCGCGATAGTCCGCGAGCGCGTGCACGGTGCCGTCCTGGTCGGGCAGCGAGAACGCGGGCGCTTTGGTCCCGACTTCGAGCATGGCAGCTTCCTTTCCCTGGTGGTCCTCGTGGGCGCGGCGCCTAGGCCGCAGCGTTGCCTACTCGGCCTCGGCAGGCTGCCACTTGCAGCGCACCGGCGACACGATGGCGCCCGTGGCCTTGAGCTCCTTCATGGCCTTGTCCACGACCTTGCGGTCGAGGCCGGAGAGTTCGGCGATCTTTCCCGCGGCGAGCGGCGCGCCCGCCTCGCGCATCGTCTGCAGTACCAGCTCGGTTTCTTCCATGGTGGTTCCCCTCTCGTTGTGAGCTGCGCTTTGCCTATGCTGCGTACGTGTTGCGCGGGTGCCGCCCCCAGCGGTCCGCGTCCCACGCAGATAGGCCTATGCCCACTATACGGTTTGGGCGGGCAGTGGGCGCGGACCTCTGTTCCACGCTGCGCGGTCTGTCGGCTAAAGGTTACTGAAGAGGCTGTGCTAGGGCGCATCGGGCGCTGCGCGCCGGCGAGTTTACCGTGGCGGCGGTACGCCTCAGGGCCGCGCGAGAAAGGTGCCACAAGCTGTGCAGTGCTCTTCACCGACGGGTGCCTGCCAGACGGCGTTAAACGGCGTTAGCGGTGCTACAGACCGTTTCGGGCCTTCGCGGGCAGCTATGTGCCTCTCCGGCGTTGGGAGGCGTGTCAAAAGACGCGGGGCCCGGCGACGAGCCGGACCCCGCAATCGAACGAATGCCCTACCCAAGCAGCAGAGCCTTTAGCCGTTGCCGAGGCTGTACCACTTGCGCGCGGCGACCTTGCTGTTGAGGAAGAACCACATGGCCAGGTCGAACACGAGAAGGGCGATGCACTCATACAGCAGGGCCTGTGCCAGCGTAATGTTGAGGACGTCCGCCACGAGGAGCAGGATCAGGGGCATGAACGCGAAGACCATGGCGACGAGAAGGGTGATGACGCTCGCGCCGCCGCTCTTCACGGCCGTAGCCTCGCTCTCGTAGTCGAAGCGGTGGATATACAGGTTGGTGATCAAGCCCAGCTATCTGTCACGCCGATGGAAACCGTGAAGAGCACGCAGCCGATCAGCATGGCGGGAAGGGCAAGGACCAGGTGGAAGAACAGCTTGCTGCGGAGGGCCTGCTTCGCCGTGATGGGCATGCTCAGCATGATCCAGAGGCTCTTGTTCTCCACCGAGATGGACGGCGCGGAGATGTAGGTGAACGTGCAGGTCATGCACAGGAACATGCAGCCGATGACCGGGAAGAGCGCGGGGTTTGACGAGGAGCCCGCGGATATGTCGAGGAGGCTCAGCAGCATGTCCATCCCACCGAAGAGGGCGATGACGCCGATGAGGATGCTTAAGGGAACACCGAGGGCGGCGTTGAGCATGTAGGAGGAGCTGTTGAGCAGGCGCGTGATGTCCTTCTTCATGAGGGCCACGGTGACGGAAGAGGCGTGCAGCTCCTTCTCCTCATAGACGGTGTTGCTCGCCGTCGGCCTAGCCGTGGCGATGTGGATGAAGGACTTGGTCAGCACGAAGTACAGGATGGCGAAGGGCACGACGCAGATGAGCGCGAAGATCGCCAGGTACTTCCAGCTGCGCATGGCGATTGCCATGCCCGCCATATAGAACGGCGGCAGGCCTGTGCGCACGGTCTCGGCAATGTTGGAGCCGTTCGCGACCGCGTCCATCATGTACTTGTTGACGTTGTTGAACAGCAGGAAGAGCGGCACCATGAAGAGCAGGGAGAAGATGAGCTGGAAGAAGGCCTTCCGCTTCATCTTGCGGGTGACCAGCGACACGAGCCAGGCAATGAGGCACGCGAGCGTCGTGCTGATGAAGGGCAGGAGCAGCACGACCAGCACGAAGATGATGATCCCGGACACCGTCGGCGGATATGCGTTCAGGCGCGCGACGCCGAGGCCGCCCATGAGGACGGCGATGCATCCCAGATTGAGCAGGAAGAGGGAGAGCATGCGGCTGCCGAGGATGGCGCTGGGGCTAACGGGCATGCTGAGCAGCATCTCGTTGTCTTTGGCCTCGAAGATGGCGTTCTGGGCGTAGAACACGGTGAGCATGAAGCTCGCAGCGAGGGAGACCAGCGTGCCGATGGCGTAGTAGAGCCATTCCAAACCGGCGACCGCAAGTCCTGCAAAGAAGGGCCGAATGGCGTTACCGATGACGAACATGAGACCGACGCCGCCTGCCAGCCCAAGGACCGAGAGCACGATGAGCGGACCAGTGGTCAGGGCCATCGTCGAGCTGGTCTTGCCGCCGCTCGTGAAGCGGGAGAGCAGCGAGATCAGCCTGGTTTTGAGCAGGATCTTAAGCATCGTCCTCGTCTCCCACCTTGATGTTGTCCACCAGCTCCAGGAAGACCTCCTCGAGGGACTCGTTGCCGCGCACGGTTTCGATGTCACCCGAGGCGAGGAGCTTGCCGCCGCGGATGATGGCGATCTTGTCGCAGAGCTTCTCGGCGACCTCGAGCACGTGGGTGGAGAAGAAGATGGCGCCGCCGTTGTCGCAGAACTTGCGCATGAGGCCCTTGAGGACGTAGGCAGCCTTGGGGTCGAGGCCCACGAAGGGCTCGTCCATGATGAGCAGCTTGGGGTCGTGCATGAAGGCACCCACGATGGCGAGCTTCTGCTTCATGCCGTGGGAGTAGGAGCCGACCTTGTTGCCCAGGGCGGGCGTGATCTCCATCGCGTCGCTCAGCTCGGCGATGCGCTTCTGGCGCTGCTCCACGGGCACGCCGTAGATGTCGCCCACGAAGTTGAGGTACTGGATGCCCGAGAGGAACTCGTAGAGGTCCGGGTTGTCGGGGATGTAGGCCATGATCTTCTTGCACTCAAGCGGCTTCTCCTTGATGGACATGCCGTTGATGAGGATCTCGCCCTCGGTGAAGTCGAGGATGCCGCAGCAGGCCTTGATGGTCGTGGTCTTGCCGGCGCCGTTGTGGCCGAGGAAGCCATAGACCTCGCCCGGCTTGATGTGCAGCGTCAGGTCGTCGACGGCCTTGTAGCCCTCTTTGCCATACTGCTTGGTGTAGTGGTTGATTCGCAGCATAAAGCATGCTCCTTACGCTGGTGTAGGTCGTAGGGAAGAGTCGGATTGAACCTTGTGGAAGTGTGACCAGGCTACTTCTTGGGAGCGTACCAGGTGCCACCGTTCATCACGTTGCGATAGCCGCTCCATGCACACCACACGACAATGACCGCGTCGACGA
>CACYAX010000057.1 GCA_902772435.1 uncultured Coriobacteriaceae bacterium
GGGGTTCATGATGAGCAGCAGCGGGTAGTGCCAGAGGTACACGCCGAAGGAGCGCGCGGCGATGGTGACGAAGGGCTTGATGCCCAGCGGCTTGGCGAGCAGGGAATCGGGCCTCGTGACGGCGGCGATGATGGTGGCCGTGAGCACCGAGACGCCGAAGAGCCCGCCGCGGTAGAGGATCGGCGAGTAGCCGTTCACCGCGGTGGCCATGTAGCCGAGGCCGACCAGGGCTGCCAGGCCCAGGACGTCAAGCGCGATGGAGGGCACGCTGTCCTTGATGCGCTTGCTGAAGGCCGAGTCGCCCTCGGTGGGCCAGGCATAGGCGAGCCAGCAGCCCACGAGGATCTCGGCGAGGCGGGTGTCCGTGCCGTAGTACACGCGGCTGGGGTCACCCTTGGGGTTGAAGAGCAGGGCGGCGGCGACCGCCGAGGCGATGGCCAGAAGGCCCACGATGCGGCGCTGCGTGACGCGCCTGCGGCAGAGGCGCGAGAGCGTGTAGGAGATGAGCGGCCAGATGAGGTAGAACTGGCCGAGCACGGCGAGGAACCAGAAGTGCGTGATGGGCGAGGGGAGGCCCGAGGCGGCGAAGTAGGACTGCTCCCTGAAGATGTACCACCAGTTCTCGTAGTACAGCAGCGCGGGCAGCGCGTCGGGCCGCATCTTGTTGAGCAGCTGGGGCGCGAAGATCGCGCACAGGATCGCCGTGACCGCGATGACGGCGAGCATGAGCGGCATGAGGCGCAGGATGCGCCTCTGGTAGAAGGCCTTGAAGTCGATGGTGCCCTTGCGGCCGTATTCGCGCAGGAGCGAGTTGGCGATGAGATAACCGGAAATGGTGAAGAACACGGTCACGCCGATGAAGCCGCCGGGAAGCCAGGTCGCGTTGGCGTGGTAGACGACGATCGCGAGCATGGCGAGCACCCGCAGGCCGTCGATGGCGCCGTTGCGGCGTGCGGGTTGGCTCTCGCGCCTGCGAGAGCTGGTGGTGGGACGGTTCGAGCGCTCGGACTGGCGCATGCGCGCAGCGCTTCTCGGAGAACCAGAAGCCTGTGTCCTCTGGGCCGTTTGCCTCGGGGTTTGGGAGGACCGCCTAGCTGGGTTGCTTCGCTCCACTACCTCTCCTCAGTCTCGTGAAAACTCAACACTCCATTATCCTCCAATGATTCTGAAAGTGATGCAAAACACGTCAAATGGTCACGTATGTGGGAGACTTGCGAACACAAGTGGTGGAAAGCTGCTGACGTCGCCTGCGCGGCCTTTGTGGGTAAGAGCTATGTCAAGTACAATAGAAGGTCGCAAACTCTCGTACGATTAGGAGCCAGAACCTCGTGATTGCCCTTGCAGACAAAGTGTCCAAGTCGTTTGGCGGGCGCGTCCTCTACTCAGGCGCCACGCTCCAGCTCAACGCGGGCGAGCGGTGGGGCCTCGTGGGCCCCAACGGCGCCGGCAAGACCACGCTTCTCAAGATCTTGATGGGCCAGGAGGGCGCGGACGAGGGCACCATCTCGTTCGCCCGTGACACCACCATCGGCTACCTCGAGCAGGAGACGCACCTCGCGGGCCAGAAGAGCGCGCTTGCCGAGGTCGTCGACTCGGCCCACGAGATCCGCTCGCTCGAGCACCGCATCGCCGATATGGAGGCCCAGATCGCCAAGTCAGAGCACGGGCCGGAGCTCGACGCCTTGCTCGAGCGCTACGGCATGGCGCAGGACCGCTACGAGCGCCTCGGCGGATACGAGCTGGACGCCCGCGCCAAGCAGATCCTGGGCGGCCTGGGCTTTCCCGTGGCTGACTTCGACAAGCCTGCCTGCGAGTTCTCGGGCGGGTGGCAGATGCGCATCGCGCTCTCCAAGCTGCTGCTGCGCCATCCCGACCTGCTGCTCCTCGACGAGCCCACCAACCACCTCGACCTCGAGAGCGTCAAGTGGCTCGAGGGGTTCCTCTCCACCTACGACGGCGCCGTGCTCCTCGTGAGCCACGACCGCGCCTTCATGGACGCCTGCGTGAGCCACGTCGCGGCGCTCGAGAACCGCCGCCTCACCACCTACACCGGCAACTATTCGTCCTACCTCAAGCAGCGCGAGGACAACCTCGAGCAGCTTCGGGCCAAGCGTGCGGCCCAGGAGCGCGACATCGCCCATATCGAGACCTTCGTCGAGCGCTTCCGCTACAAGCCCACCAAGGCCCGCCAGGTGCAGGAGCGCGTCAAGCGCCTCGAGAAGATCCGCGAGGAGCTCGTGGTGCTGCCCGAGCAGTCCAAGAGCGTGCACTTCCGCTTCCCCGAGCCGCCGCGCACGGGTGACATGGTGGTCTCGCTCGAGGACGTGGCCAAGGCCTACGGCTCCAACCTCGTCTACGAGGGCGTGTCGCTCAAGCTCTACCGCGGCGACCACGTGGTGCTCGTGGGCCCCAACGGCGCGGGCAAGTCGACCCTCATGAAGCTCATCTGCGGCAACGAGAAGACCACCGCCGGCACGGTGGAGCTCGGTCAGAACGTGAGCCGCGCCTACTATGCCCAGCACCAGCTCGAGACCCTGAACGAGGGCAACAGCGTGCTCGCCGAGATGGATTCCGTCGCGCCGGGCTGGACCTCGAGCGAGGAGCGCCGCCTGCTCGGCGCCTTCCTCTTCCATGGTGACGACGTGGACAAGCGCGTCTCGGTGCTCTCCGGCGGCGAGCGCGCACGCCTCGCGCTCGCGAAGATGCTCGTGGCTCCCGACCCGCTGCTCTGCCTCGACGAGCCCACCAACCACCTGGACATCGATTCCGTCGACGTGCTCGAGAAGGCCCTCGTGGGCTTCGCGGGGACCATCGTGCTCATCAGCCACGACGAGCACCTCGTGCGCGCCATCGCCAACAAGGTCATCGACGTGCGCGACCACACGGTCACGGTCTATGAGGGAGACTACGACTACTACCTCTGGAAGCGTGCCGAGTTGGAGGCCCGTGCTGCCGAGGAGGCAGAGCTTGCGGCAGGCCGTGCCGCAGACGCTCCCCGGCCGAGTGCCGCGCCCGGCGTTGCCGCAGCCGAGGCAGCAAAGCCCCAGGGGCGCAACGTCAAGACCCGCGAGCAGCGCCGCGCCGAGGCTGAGGCGCGCAACGCGGTGAACGCGCGCCTCAAGAAGGAACGCACGCGCCTGCGCGAGCTCGAGGCGGCCCTCGGGCCGGCGCATGCGCGCTACGACGAGCTCATGGAGCTCATGGCGTCCGAGGAGCTCTACGCCGACGCCAGCCGCTTCGACGTGGCCATGAGGGAGTACGAGGCGCTTTCTAAGAAGATTCCCAAGCTCGAGGAGGAATGGCTCGAGTTGACCGAACTCCTCGAGGAGGAGGGTGTCCTATGAGTACCAACAACAACTACACGCCGCGCCATGCGTCATCGGCCGCGGTCGAACCAGATTCCGAACCCCTGGTGGCGGGCGACGGCGCCGAGGCGGCGTTCGCGACCCTCGTGAGCGACGCGCTTGCCGAGCGGCAGGCGGCGCGCGAGGCCGCTGCCCGCCAATGCTGCTGGCGAGGGCACGCGCACGACGCTGCTCGAGGGGCGCACGCCCCGCGCTGCCCAGCCCGCTGCCGCCTCTGACGATTCGGCGCTGCTCCACGATGCCCGCACGACCCTTCTGGACGAGCGTGCCGCACGGCCCGCGCCGGCGCGGGGAGGGGAGCGCGCTGCGCTCGGGAGCACCGCCCCGCAGCAGCAGACGCCCGCTCGCGGCAACACCTATGTGGCGGCCCCGACCGTGCGCCGTGACCCCGTCGCGCCCGCGCGTCCTGCCGTCCCGTCCGAACCGTACAGCACCGACGACGTCCCGCGCGACCGCAGGCAGGGCAGGGGTGGCAACCGTCGCGGCAGCTCCGCCGGCTCACGCGCGTCGCGTGCCGGCCGTGCCACGGCGAGCGCCGTCATCGGCTTCCTCGCGCTCGCCCCGCGCGTCGCGGCCATCGGCGTGTGCGCCCTCGTGGTCCTGTGCGCCCTGCCCATGACCTCGGTGCGCCTGATGGTCGTCAACGCCTGCAACGTGGTCGACCGGTTCGTGCCCGACGTCCTCGCGGGCGTGCTCGTCTACGAGACGCCCTTCGGCGGTGCCTTCCGGGGCGACTTCGCCCTGCTGGCGCTGGGCCTGTTCATCATTGACTGGCTCCTCGTCAAGGTCGCCTACGCCATCTGGGGTGAGGAGGATGAGTAGCCTGAGCTACGACACCTTGCAGACGATCGTGAAGGCCATCGCGCTCGCGCTGGTCGTGCTCTCCGCGTCGGTGCACGAGTTCGGCCATGCCTACGCCGCGCACAAGTGCGGCGACGACACGGCCAAGGAGCAGGGCCGCCTCACGGTGAACCCGCTCGCGCACATCGACCTCTTCGGGTCGGTGCTGCTGCCGGCGCTCCTCCTGCTTTCGGGTTCGGGCTACATGGCCTTCGCGAAGCCGGTGCCCTACAACCCCTACCGTCTCAAGAACCGGCGCCGCGACGAGGTCATCGTGGCCTTCGCGGGGCCGCTCGCCAACATCTTGCAGGCGTGCGTGGGCGCGGCGCTCTACCATCTGAGCCTCCAGCTGCTCTATGGCGACCCCGTCGCGCCGATGTATTACTACTACCTCGAGATTGACGTCGTGGCATGGTTGCCCTTCGTGCTGCAGATCTACATCCAGGTCAACTGCTCGCTTGCCTTCTTCAACCTGTTGCCCATCCCGCCGCTCGACGGCTCTTCCATCATCGCCCCGCTGCTCTCCGACAAGGCGCTCAACACCTACTACAAGGTGCAGCGCTACGCCCTTCCGGTCACCTTCGCCCTCATCTGGTTCCTGCCGCAGTTCACGGGCATCGACCCGATCGGCTGGTGGCTTGACCTGACGGCCGGCAACCTCGAGACCCTGCTGTTGGGGTGGTGAGATGAGCTATCGCGTGCGCACCTCGGGCTTTACGGGCCCGTTTGACCTGCTACTGCACCTGGTGAGCCGCCAGAAGGTGGACATCGGGCAGGTCGCCATCGCCGAGGTGGCCGACCAGTACCTCGCCGAGGTGCAGGCCATGAAGGAGCTCGACCTCGACGTGGCGAGCGACTTCGTGCTCGTCGCCTCCACGCTGCTCGACATCAAGGCGGCCTCCCTCGTGCCCGACGACGGACCGCGCCTTGCCATGGACGACTACGACGACGAGGACGACCTCGCGTCGCTCTCGCCCGACGAGGCCCGTGAGGTGCTCATCGCCCGGCTCATTGCCTACAAGCAGTTCAGGAACGCGGGCGCGGCGCTCGGGAGCCGCATGGAGGCCCAGGCGCTCATGGAGCCGCGCACGGCCGGGCCGGACCCTGAATTTTTGGGGCTCATGCCCGACTACCTCGAGGGCATCACGCTGCGCTCGCTGGCGGTCATCTGCGCCGACCTCGACAGCAGGCGCGAGAGCTTCCTGCTCGAAGCCGAGCACGTGGCGCCCAAACGGCTGCCCATCGCGCTCACGGTGGCCTCGGTGGACCGCATCACGCGCTCCAGGACGGCCGTCACCTTCAGCGAGCTGCTCGACGGGCAGAGCTCGCCCGAGACGGTGGTCGCGACCTTCCTCGCGGTCCTGGAGCTCTTCAAGCGGGGGTCGATCCACGTCACGCAGTCAGAGCTCTTCGGCGAGATCGACATCGTGCGCGTGGAAGGTGCGCCGGCTTTCGAGCTGGACGACTCGGAACTGACCGAATATGAGGAGGAAGCCTGATGGATGACCTCACGCACGTGGGCAAAGGTTCGCTCAAGGGCGCGCTCGAAGCGCTGCTGCTCGTCTCGTCGGACGCCGTCCCCGCGACCGACTTCGCCCGTGAGCTGGGCGTGGCGCCGAGCGAGGCGGCCTCGGCCCTGGCTGAGCTCGCGGCCGAATATGCCGATTGCGACCGCGGCTTCCAGCTGCGCGAGGTCGCGGGCGGCTGGCGCCTCTTCACGCATCCTGCCTACCACGAGGCGGTGGAGCGCTACGTGCTGTCCTGGGACACGCGCAGGCTCTCCCAGGCCGCCCTCGAGACGCTTGCCGTCATCGCCTACCACCAGCCGGTCACGCGCGAGGGCGTGAAGGCGGTGCGCGGCGTCAACTCCGACGGCGTCATCGCCTCGCTCAAGGAGAAACGCCTGATCCGCGAGGTGGGCCAGACCTCCGACCGCGGGCGCTCGGCGCTCTTCGGCACGACCCAGGCCTTCCTCGAGAAGTTCGGCCTGCGCTCCCTGCACGACCTGCCCCCGCTGGAGGACTTCGCCCCCGACGAGGAGTCACGGCAGTTCATCCGCGAGCGGCTCTCGGGCAGGAGCATCGGCTCGACGATCGAGGAGGCCGCGGCCGACGTGGACGAGGAGCGCGAGCTCATCGGCACGGTGGACGAGGAGGGCCTTGACGAGGTTGTGGAAGGGCTGCGCAAGGCCACCGAGGAGGCGCTCGAGCACCTACCATATCCTCAGGACGCACCGAGGAGCTGGGTCGACGAAGACCTCGCGGGAGATGATGACTATGCCTGATGACGCCGTGAACACCGAGGGCATTCCCGCAGACGAGGAGCGCATCGTGCCGATGCGCCTGCAGCGCTTCCTCGCGCGCGCGGGCGTCGCGAGCCGCCGCGGCTCCGAGAACCTCATGACCGCGGGGCGCGTGACCGTGAACGACGTGGTCGTGACCGAGCTCGGCAGCAAGGTGGACCCCCTGGTCGACGTCGTGTGCGTGGACGGGCGCCGGGTGTCGCTCGACGGCGACAAGGCCTACCTCATCCTCAACAAGCCGCGCGGGTACGTGACGACCATGAGCGACCCGCAGGGGCGTCCCTGCGTGGCCTCGCTCGTGCCCACGAGGCGCTATCCCGGGCTCTTCCCCGTGGGGCGCCTGGACGTCGACACCACGGGCCTGCTGCTCTTCACGACCGACGGCGACATGGCCCAGCTGCTCCTGCATCCCCGCCACCACGTGTGGAAGCACTACGTCGCCCTCGTGCGCGGCGTGCCCACAGATTCGCAGCTCGACAGGCTCCGCAACGGCATCAGGCTCGATGACGGCCCGGCAGCCCCTGCCAAGGTGTCCCTGCTCGACCCCCTTGACCTGCGCGCCGTGCCCGTGATTCCCGAAGGGATGCCCTACGGGCACGCCGTGGTGGGGCTCTCGATCCGCGAGGGCCGCAAGCACCAGGTCAAGCGCATGCTGGCGGCCATCCGCCACGAATGCGTGCGCCTGCATCGTGACGAGTTCGGCCCGGTCAAACTGACGGGCGTCGAGCCCGGCTGCTGGCGCGAGCTGACCCTGGCCGAGCGCGACTCCCTGCGCAAGGTTCTGACGTAATCCGCTTGGCCTGCGCGACCGCTGGTCAGGCGGGCCACTTCCGATACACTCTGAGTTGAGCGGCGTTTTGCAAGGAGGACCCATGAGAATCGCCATTGACGGCCCCGCGGGCTCGGGCAAGTCCACCGTGGCCCACGCCATTTCTGACCGCTTCGGCTTCACCCTGCTCGACACGGGCGCCATGTACCGCTCGGTGGCGCTTACCTGCCTCGAGCGCGGGATCGACCCCAACGACGCGGAGGCCGCGACCAAGGTCGCCCAAGAGATCGAGATCACGTTCGGCCAGGGTCCCGCCGGCCAGACCGTGCAGGTAGACGGCCACGACGTGACCTCCGCCATCCGCACGCCCGAGGTCGACAAGGCCGTGTCGCCGGTGGCGGCCGTGCCGGCGGTGCGCGAGGCCATGGTGGCGCAGCAGCGCGCGCTCGGCGCGGTGGGCGACGTGGTGGCCGAAGGCCGTGACATCGGCACCGTGGTCTTCCCCGACGCCGAGGTCAAGGTCTTCCTCACGGCCGACCCCGCCGCCCGCGCCCTGCGACGCGCCGTCCAGCGCGATGGCGGCGATGCGGCCAAGGATGCCAACGCGACGGCCGACGAGGCGGCCGTGGCAGAGATCCTGGCGGACATCAAGCGCCGCGACGCCTACGATTCCAGCAGGGAGGCCTCGCCGCTCAAGCCCGCCGCCGACGCCCACCACATCGACAGCTCGCTTCTGAGCGTCGACGAGGTCGTGGCGCAGATTGCCGACCTCATGGAGGCCGCCCGCTCCTAGGAGCCGGCGCAGCGTGGAGCCGAGTATTCCGAGAAGATGCGAAGGAGTCATCTATGAGTGCTGAGGACAGCCTCGGGACCAAGAAGGACGAGCGGCAGGAGAAGCCTGCCGAGAAGCAGCCGGCCGAAGAGCAGCCCGCCGAGCTCACGCCCGAGGAGAAGAAGGCCGAGCGCATAGCGTGGTTCTACGACAACCCCATGCGCGAGTTCCCGCTCGGGTCGCGCATCCTCATGGGCTTCATCTTCTCGATCTGCGGCGCCTTCACCAAGCTCGTGTGGCCGTGGACCATCGAGAACGCCGACAGGCTCTGGAAGGCGGAGGGCGGCCAGGTCATCGTCATGAACCACGTGTCGATGCTCGACCCCGTGGTCATCGTGTGCGCGGCCTGGTTCCACGGCCGCCGCGTGCGCACCATCTACAAGAGCGAGTTCGACAAGGTGCCCATGGCGAGCTGGCTCTTTGCCCGCGCCGGCGCCATCCCCGTGAAGCGTGGCACGGCTGACCTCAAGGCCGTGCGCCTCGCCGAGCGCGCGCTGAAGCGCGGCGAGGACCTGCTCATCTTCCCCGAGGGAACCCGCATCCGCACCGACGACCAGGAGGTCGAGATCCACGGCGGCTTCGCCCTCATCGCGCGCCTCGCCAAGGCACCGGTCGTGCCCGTGGGCATCGTGGGTGCGCGCGACATCACGCCTCAGGGCACGCACTTCAAGCGCCTCTTCTGGCGCGTGTTCCTGCGCGTCGGCGAGCCCCTGCGCTTCTCCGACCTCAAGTCCAAGAAGTCGAAGGAGCAGACCGCCGAGATGGAGACCCTCGCCATGGAGCGCGTCTACGAGCTGCGTGACGCCCTGCGCGCCGAACATCCGAAGAAGCATTAGCCATGACTACTACCTGCGAAAACGTGAATGCTGCCACCCCGCGCGTCGTCGTGGCCGACAAGGCCGGCGCCTGCTTCGGCGTGGAGCGCGCGCTCAAGCTTGCGCTCGAGACGGGTCGCGCCGCCGAGGGCCCGGTGCACACGCTCGGCCCGCTCATCCACAACCCCGTCGTGGTGCGCGAGCTGGAGAGCTCGGGCGTCACGGTGGTCGCCTCGACCGACGAGGTGGGGGAGGGCGCGACCCTGCTCCTGCGGACCCACGGCGTGACGCCCGCAGTCGAGGAGGCTGCCCGCGCGGCCGGTGCCACGGTGCTCGACGCGACCTGCCCCTTCGTCAAGAAGTGCCACCGCGCGGCGGAGCGGCTCGTGGCTGAGGGCTACCAGCTCATCATCGTGGGCGAGGACGGCCATCCCGAGGTAGAGGGCACGCTCGGCCATGCGCCCGGCGCCCTCGTCATCGGCACGCCTAAGGAGGCGGCCGCCGCCGAGCTGAAGCGCAAGGTGGGCATCGTGGTGCAGACCACGCAGGCGGAGGACAATCTGCGCGCCATCGTCAGTGCGCTGCTCGGGCGCTGCGAGGAGCTGCGCGTCATCGACACCATCTGCGAGGCGACTCACGAGCGCCAGGATGCCGCGAGCGCGCTTGCCGGACAGGCTGACGTGATGGTCGTGATCGGCGGGCGCAATTCCGCCAACACGCGCCACCTGGCCGAGATCTGCGCCGAGCACTGTGCCCGCACGCACCACATCGAGACCGCCGACGAGCTCGAGCCCGCGTGGTTTGCCGGCGCCGCGCTCATCGGCGTCACCGCCGGCGCCTCGACACCCCAAGCCCACATCGACAGCGTGGTCGCGGCCATCGAGCGCCTGGACGCCGCATCGGGGGCCGCGACGCCCGCAGAGGCGGAGGCCTAAGTGCCCACCACCGGTCCCAAGGAGAGCAAACGCGCCGACTACGCCTCGACGAAGGCCCAGGCGGACGGCGCCTGGATCGCGTCGGTCGAGGACGGCAGCCCCGCATGGGAGGCCGGCCTCGAGGCGGGCATGCGC
>CACYAX010000058.1:0-526 GCA_902772435.1 uncultured Coriobacteriaceae bacterium
TATACATGCTCGCTTCACTATCGGAACTAAAACAGAGCTGCAATTTGAGGGGGGCACCGTCTTGAAAAAAGCGGTTTCGGTTTTCCTGCGCGACCTGCGTCGGATCCTGCACAATCCCGTGGCGCTGCTCGTCGTGCTCGGCATAGCTACAGTCCCGTGCCTCTACGCCTGGATCAACGTGCTCGCCAACTGGGATCCCTACGCGAACACGAGCGGCATGACCGTCGCCGTAGTCACCGAGGACCAGCCCGTTCTCATGGAGGGCCAAGGCAACATCTGCGTCGGCGACATGATGGTCGATGCCCTCAAGGAGAACGACAAGATCAGCTGGGACTTCATGGACGACAAGGAAGACGCCATCGCCGCCGTCCGCTCGGGCAAGTACTACGCCGCGCTTGTCATCCCGCAGGACTTCACCAAGAGCCTGACGAGCATCCTTGACGGCAACACCGACAAGGCCCACTTGCACTACTACGTCAACGAGAAGGTCAACCCCATTGCCCCCAAGGTGACCGACACCGTCGCC
>CACYAX010000058.1:541-10533 GCA_902772435.1 uncultured Coriobacteriaceae bacterium
CGACCGTGCAGAACCAAGTCGACAGCCAGTTCAGCGCCAAGGTGGGCGAGGTCATCGCCGAGAAACTGGAAGGCATCTCCGACAAGCTCATCACCAAGTCTGAGGGCGCCGTGGACGAGGGCATCTCCGTGCTCGACAGCGTCAACGTCACCCTGCTCAACGTGGACAGCCAGCTGGGCGACCTTTCCGGCAGCCTCCAGAGCGCCCAGATCGCGCTCGCCAACGCAGCCGACAACGCCGCCTCGCTCGAGGGCATCGGCTCGCGCATCAGCTCAAAGCTCAGCAACGTGCTCGACGACTTCAGCACCACCAGGTCCAACGCCAGCAGCCTCATTGCCGACATCAACAAGGCCCTGGGCAACAGCGCGAGCACCATCTCGAAGCTCTCCTCTCAGGCCAACTACGACGTCTCTGCCATCTCGGGCGACATCGCGTCGGCCCTGGCAGAGGTGAACGCGGCCATCCGTGCCCTCGAGAAGGACCTCACCGACAACGAGGCGCTCGTCACGAAGATCGAGGACGCCCGCTCGGCCGTGGCCAGCATCACCCTCAATGACACCGACGCCGAGCTCGTGCGCATCGAGATCTCGGACAAGCTCGACACGGAATACGACCTGATGATCCAGCTCACCGAGGAACAGAAGGCCAAGCTCGACGAGCTGCGCGCCATCGCGGCCAAGCTCGAGACGGCAGCGGAGACCGTCTCCGGCCTGTCCGACTCGATCAACTCCAAGGTGCAGACCGCGACCGACGCGCTGTCAAACGCGCAGACGGGCATCATCTCGCAGTCGCTGGTCGACATCCAGACCGCGCTGGACTCCTTCGTGGCAACCGCCAACGAACTGCAGGCGGCAGCCGAGCAGGTCGATCCCATCATCACACAGATCGTCTCGCTCACGCGCCAGTTCTCCAACGTGCTCGGCGAGACCAACGGCGCCCTGGCAGGCACCCGCTCCTCGCTTTCCGAGCTGAGGAGCCACCTCAACTCCCTCACCGAGGAGCTCGCCGCCGTCCGCTCGTCCAAGACCTGGGCGCTCCTGCGCGACCTCACCAAGACCGATCCCGACAGCGTGCACGAGTTCCTCTCCGCCCCCGTGGAGATCAACGAGGTTGACCTCTTCCCCGTCGAGAACTACGCCAGCGGCGTCGCGCCATTCTTCACGAGCCTCGCCCTCTGGGTCGGCGGCATCGCGCTCGTCGCCATCTTCAAGCTCGAGGTCGACGAGGACGAGGTCGGCAAGCTGCGCCCCTGGCAGGCCTACTTCGGCCGCCTGATGCTCTTCGTGCTCATCGGCGCGCTCCAGGCCATCGTCTGCTGCACGGGTGACCTCATCATCGGCATCCAGTGCGCCTACCCCTGGGCGTTCTACTTGTCGGCGATCGTCGCCTCGTTCGCCTTCGTCAACATCATCTACGGGCTCTCCGTCGCCTTCAAGCACCTGGGCAAGGCGCTCGCCTTCACCCTCGTCATCCTGCAGGTCCCCGGCTCCGCCGGCATGTATCCCATCGAGATGATGCCCAAGTTCTTCCAGGCCATCAACCCGTGGCTCCCCTTCACCTACTCCATCAACGCCATGCGCGAGGCGGTCGCCGGCTTCTACGGCACCAACCTCGTCCGCGACCTCGCGACGCTGCTGCTCCTGGCCGCGCCCGCCGTCCTGCTCGGCGTGACCATGCGCAAGCGCCTCATCAACATCAACGCGCTCTTCGACGAGCGCCTCCGCGAGACCGACCACCTCCTGGTGAGCGAACCCATCGCCGTAGAGAACCACCACTACCGTCTCTCCTCGGTCGTCAAGGCGTACCACAGCCCTGACGAGTACCGCGAGACCTTCAACGAGCGCAGCGCGGCCTTCGAGAAGGCGTATCCGTCGCTCATCCGTGGCGGCGTCATCGCCCTGTTCCTGCTGCCGCTCTTCATGTTCGTCCTGATGCTCGTCCTCGACTCGAAGCTCCCGACCATCGCCGGCCTGGTCATCTCGCTGGTGGGCATCTACAGCTTCCTCATCCTCGTCGAGTTCTTCCACAACCGCGTGCAGCATAAGCAGGCCCTCACCGAGATGTCGCAGGAGGAGCTTGACGCCGTGCTCCTCGACACCCTGCGCGACGAGGTCATGCCCATGGCACCCATCGACGCGATCATCGAGAAGCGCAAGGCCCGTGCCGCCAAGAAGGAGGAGGCTGCCGAAGACAAGGACAAGGGTTTGGTCGGCATGCTCCACTACCCCACGCGCCACATGGGCAAAGGACAAGCCCAACAAGGCGAGACCACGGAGGGGGGTGATGAGCAGTGAGCCGCATCTTCGCCATCATGAAGCGTGACTTCGAGCACGTCCGTCACAACGTCATCGCACTGCTCGTCTGCATGGGACTGGCCATCATGCCCTCCCTGTACGCCTGGTTCAACATTGCCGGCGGCTGGGACCCCTACGGCAATACCGGCCAGCTGCAGGTCGCCCTCGCCAACTCCGATGAGGGCATCGAGGGGAGCCTCATCCCCTTCCGCGTCAACGTGGGCGAGCGCGTGCTCTCCTCCCTCGCGGGCAGCACCAAGATCGGCTACGTGATTACGAGCGAGGAGGAAGCCATCGACGGCGTCTACTCCGGCAAGTACTACGCCGCCGTGGTCATACCGCCCAACTTCTCCACTAACCTGCTCAGCGTGTTCACCAAGAGCCCGTCGCACCCCACGTTCGACTACTACGTCAACCAGAAGCGCAACCCCATCGCCTCCATCGTGGCGGGCAAGGCCTCGGGCTCCATCCAGACCATGATCGACGAGGACTTCACCGCGGCCGTGACGGAGACCACCACGGAGCTGGTGGACGAGCTCTCGACGCTGCTGGACGATGACAACCTGCTCTCGCTCGCGTCGAGCCTGGGCTCCGTGATCGACGACTCCGTGAGCGCGCTCAGGCGTTCCGCCGACGACATCACGGCCTACCAGAGCGTCATCGCCTCGGTCCGCAGCGTCATGAACGCCTCCGACTCGCTGCTCGGCAACAACTCGCTTTCGATCAACGCCTCGAGCAAGCTCGCCGAGGCAGCCGACGGCGTGCGTGCGTTCGACTCCAAGATCAATGCCGCGGAGGAGGCGGCATCGTCTGCCATCGACACGGGCATCTCCAAGCTCCAGGACGTCGAGGCAGCCATCGACGAGGCGTTCGACGTCGCGGACGGCAAGACGGACGAGCTCATCGAGGCGCTCAACAAGGCGAAGGAGGTCGCCACCTCGAACAGGGACGCCCTCCAGAACTTCCGCGACCTGCTTGACGACCTCAATGGCCAGGTCTATTCGTTTGCCGAGGACGTCGAGGTGAGGGGCCTCGTGACCACCACCGAGCTGCACTACGTCCATACGCTCACCAACGACGTCTCCGATCTCCTGGCGCGCACCGACAACGCCCTCGCCTACCTCAACGAGCTCATCGACACGCTCCAGACCACCATCGACGACATCAGCACCGCCCAGGGCGACGCGGCCACCAACCGCACGAAGCTCAAGGAGCTCGCCGCCCAGGCACGCGAGAGCATCGAGGAAATGCGCAACAGCTACAACGACAACCTCAGCGGCTCGCTGGCCAACATCGCCAACGTGATCGACGACGCCGCGGCCGACGCGGCCAACGTCTCGGCAACCCTGCAGAACGAGATCGACACCCTCACCCCGATCCTGTCGGGCGCCACCTCCGGGCTCGCGAACCTCGAGAGCACGCTTGCCGACGCCGCCTGCAAGATCAACGAGGCGGCCAACAAGCTCGACGCCCTGCACGCCAAGCTCAAGGCAGCCACCTCCTCAGGCGACCTCGAGCTCGTGCGCACCATCTTCGGCTCCGACCCCGACGCGCTCATGGACTTCTTCTCCGCGCCGGTCGAGCTTGACCGCGAGGCCGTCTACGCCATCGAGAACAACGGCTCCGCCATGGCGCCCTACTACACCACCATGGCACTGTGGGTGGGCGGCACCCTCATGGGCATCCTCTTCTACACCGGCCTCTCCGAGCGCGCGCTCGAGGAGACCAAGGCCAAGCCGCGCCACGCCTACTTCGGCCGCCTCGCGTTCTTCCTGGCCGTCGGCTTCCTGCAGTCGACCACCCTTTTGCTGGGCGACCTCTACTTCCTCGGCATCCAGTGCGAGGAGCCGCTGCTCTTCCTGCTCACGGGCTGGCTCGCGTCGTTCGTGTTCATCAACATCATCTACTCGCTCTCCACGTCCTTCGGCGACGTGGGCAAGGCCATCGGCGTGCTCTTCATGGTCGTGCAGGTGGCCGGCTCGGGCGGCACCTTCCCCGTGGAGATGCTCCCCAAGCTGTTCCAGACCCTCTACAAGTTCCTGCCCTTCGTGTACTCCGAGACCGCCATGCGCGAGGCCATCTGCGGCGTGTATGGCAATGCCTGGATCAACGCCATGGGCACGCTCGCCCTCTACCTGGTGCCTGCGCTGCTGCTCGGCCTCGTGCTGAGGAAGCCCTTCGTCCCCGTCAACGAGTGGATCGAAGAGCACCTGGAAGAGACGAAGTTCATGTAAGAACGGCTCGCGGCGCCGGGAGACACGTTCCCCCGGCGCCGCTCCCCTTTAGTTCGCCGCCCCTGCTGAGACGGCTTTCGCCCCGTGACAGCATACGAAGGGATCGAGATGAGAACGCGCAGAACATGGTTTGTGAGCCTGGCTATCGCCCTGTCTGTGGCCGTCCTCGGCCTGGTTGGCTGCGCCGCGCTGGGCGAGCCCAACTCGGCTGAGGACCTCCTCGTACGCTACGCGTCCAACCCCGACAACACGAACTGCTCAGCCGACGTGAGCTTGGACCTCAACCTGGGCGTGTCCAGCTTCCGTGCGGGCATTCCCGTTGCCGCCACCGTCGAGACGGCTGACTCCTTCACCAAGGGCTCCATCGACGTCGACATGACGCAGATCGGCGGCGAGCTGCAGAAGTACGACCTCTACGCCGAGGGGCACGACAACGCCCTCACCGTCTACGTGAACCGGACGGACAACAACTCCAAGGAATGGGAGCGCACCGAGGCTTCGGCGACCTTCACGGTCGACATCCCCATGATCGTCAACCTGCTCTCCGACGCCAAGTTCATGCGGGTGGCCTACGCCTCCGACGACCAGATCTGCTACGAGCTCACCCTGCCCGCGAAGACGCTCGTGCATTCCGTGCTTGCCATGGGCGAGATTGACACGTCGTTTTGGGAGGTGGACGAGGAGTTCCTCGACAACATGCTCAAGGACAGCAAGCTCCACGTCTGCTTCAACAAGGACTGCCTCATCCGCTCGGTGAAGCTTGACCTCAACTTCACCTATGAGGACAAGTCGGTCATCCCCGTGCCCGTGAAGGTGAGCCTCAGCCTCGACGCCGTGATGGACGGGTACGGCAGCATCGAGGACGCGCAGGTCGAGGTACCGAGCACCGTGAAGAGCCAGTCCGAGCTTACGGACGACCCGTTCCACATCTACGACACGGCTGACCAGCTCATGGAGGCGTCGTCGTAGCCTTCATCCCCCATCACGAACGGGGCCCCGGCGAGCTGCTGCTCGCCGGGGCCCTTGCGTTAGCGCACAGTCTGAGGAAGTGCGCGACCGTTATGCCTTCACGGTGATGATCACGCGCGCGTAGTCGACCATGTACTCGTCGCGCCCGTTGCCCTCGTCCGTGACGCGGCAGATCACGTGGATGGTGTCGCCCGGGCGGGCGTCGGCGGGCACGTGCACCGTGCAGGTCCCGCCGTCAGCCACGAGCTCCACCTCGGCTGCGCAGCTGTCGGCATCGGCGTAGCGCATCCACGAGAGGCTGACCTCGTCACCGTCGGGGTCGCTCCCCCACGCGAGCAGCTCCACGACCTCGCCCGGAGCGGCCGCGCGGTCAAGCTTTCCCGCAACGCTCGCGATGGGCGGATGATTCGCGTCGGAGAAGCGTGGGGTCTCGCACCAGCTGGCACGGCTCGCGAAGTCCATCATCCAGTCGTCGATCCAACGGGTGAGCTGGAAGGCCTCCGGCTTCATGGGCGGCTCGCAGGCGTCGGCAGCGGAGCACCAATAATCGGCCGCGGGGTTGAACTCGTTGTCCGGCTTGCGCACGAAGCGCCCGCCCCACCCGCCGTAGCTGGGGTCCTCCAGCGAGCGCAGGCCCTTGTCGATGAGGTAGAGGATGCTCGGTGAGTCGCCCTCGCTGATCATGTCGTAGCGGTTGCGCGGCTGCTTTCCCCACCAGTTGCCGGTCGCGAGCTCGGCGTTACTGCCAAACTGGCTGCGGTCCTCCTCGCCGGGATACACGTGCCCGTCGAGCCAGGTGTGGTAGAGCGCGGGCAGCGCGCCCTTGTCCAACAGATGCGGCTTGAGCCAGCTCCCCTGGTACATCTCGAGCGTCTTCGGCAGGCAGCACGTCTCGTCAAACAAAAAGCCGATGCCGAGGATGCTCGTGCAGTGGAGCATCCGCAGGTCAGGCCAGGTACCGGCGATGTAGTCGCGGTAGGTGTCGTCCTGCGTGATGATCATGAAGATGACGGCCTTTTCGCAGACCTGCCGATAGACCTCTTCCCACTGGTCGGTGCCGCGGTAGTCCTCCTCGATGCGCTTGAGCGCACGGGCGATGGTGTTGGTACCGCCGCCCGCAAGCAGGTAGAGCTCACGCGGGTCGTCGCGGAAGATAGCCTTGCGGATCAGCTCCGAACCCTCGGTGTCCTCGTCCATGCAGCCGACCGTCTTCACGTTGCCGATGCAGGTCACGCTGCGCAGGTAGTCCGCGCTGGGGTAGTTCATGTCATGCACCACGAGTTGGCCCCAGGCCTCGTCATAGGCATCGAGGTAGTCCCACATCCACGAGCCGCCGGCCCAGCGCTGGGGCTCGATGCCCGCCTCGGGATCGCCCTCATAGTGGAAGATGGAGCTGGAGAGCACCAGGCCCTCGATGTCGATGTCGTTGGCGTACAGCAGCAGGTGCAGAAACGAGTTCATGTCGTCGCACTCTGCATCGTTGGTGAAAATGGCACGCGCCCGGTACTTCCACATGGCAGTCCTCCCCCGCTCTCGCCGTCAGGCGGTTTGCATGACCTTCGCGCCGGCGGCAACGCTGCCTTCGGCGACCTTCTCCAGCTCCGGATAGTCGTCGGAGTTGGTGACGATGGTCATCACGATGTCCTGGAAGCCCGCCTTGGCGACCTTGGCGCGGTCGAAGGTGAGCAGCGGCTCGCCAGCCTCGACGTGCGCACCGCCCTGCACCCACACCGTGAAGCCATCACCTTTCATGGTAACCGTATCGATGCCCACGTGGATGAGGACCTCCACGCCGTCGTCGCCCGCGATGCCCAGGGCATGCGGCATGGCGGCCGTGATGGAGCCCGTGATCGGCGCGAACACGTTGCCGTCGGAGGGCCAGATGGCGACCGTCTTGCCCATCATCTCCTGCGCGAACATCGGGTCGGACACGTTGCTCGTGACCTCGACCGTGCCGCTCACGGGTGCGCACACGGCACCCTTCTCGGCCGCAGCCGCGACCGCGCTCGGCTTGGCAGGCTTGCCGCCGCCGAAGAGCTTGTCAAAGAATCCCATGGTCGTTCCCCTCTCTCGTGCCCGCACGGCGCGGGCACGCCTTCTACCTGCACATTGCCTGCTTGATGGCCGCACGCCACCCCGCGAGGAGCACCTCGCGGCGACGCTCGTCCATGCTCGGCTCATACGTCGTCCGCTCGATCTGGCGGAAGATGGCGTTCGTGTCATACACGCCCGCGGCATGGCCCGCCACGTAGGCAGCGCCCGCCGCCGAGAGCTCGGCCACGCTCGACACGCTCACGTTCGCCGTGCTCACGTCTGCCTGGAACTGCATGAGATAGGCATTGGCCGTCGGCCCGCCGTCGACGCGCAGCTCCGCCACGTCCAGCCCCGTGTCGCGGCGCATGGCATCCACCACGTCACCGATCTGGTAGGCTATGGACTCCAGGCACGCCTTCACGATCTCGTCGTGGCCCGTGGTGCGCGTGACGCCCGTGAGCAGGCCCGTCGCCGAATCGTCCCAGTACGGGGCACCCAGGCCCGTGAAGGCAGGCACGAAGTAGGCGCTGTCGGCAGGGTTTGCGCGGCGGGCGCAGACCTCGGCATCACCGGGGTCGCCGATGAGGCGCGCGTCGTCCTTCATCCAACTCACCACGGCGCCCGTGTAGTTGATATTGCCTTCCAGCACATAGCTGACCTGGCCGTCGAACTCCCAGCCCATGCTCGTGACCAGCCCCGCCTGTGACGTCGCGGGGACGGCGCCGATCTGCATCATGATGGAAGAACCCGTGCCGTAGGTGGCCTTCACCTGACCCGGCTCGAGGCAGCCCTGGCCCATGAGCGCCGCCTGGCTGTCGCCGAGCATGCCGCAGATGGGGATGGGCTCGGAGAAGAACCCGCCGGCCGTCGTGTGCCCGAAGACGCTGTCGGAGGCCCGCACCTGCGCGAGCGCGGTTACGGGCACGCCAAAGGCGGAGCAGAGCTCCTGGCTCCACGTGCGCTCGCGGATGTCGAAGAGCTGCGTGCGACTCGCGTTGGACGGCTCGGTCGCAAACGCGCGCTCCTCGCTCAGCGAGAAGAGCACCCAGCTGTCCATGGTGCCCAGCGCCAGGGTTCCCTTGAGGGCCGCTTCCTGCACCGCCGGCACGTTGCGCACGAGCCAGGCCATCAGCAACCTGCTGGCCGGCTACGCGAGCGCCGCGCAGCAAGAGGCGCGCGCAGCTGCCGTCGCCCAGGTGGAAGACGACGCGCTCGAGCCGGTCGACCTGCAGTGCGTCATCTCGTCGGGCGAAAACGGCTACCGCTACAGCTGGTCGAAGTCCGACACCTGGAGCCTGGGCCTGAAGGTCGTGCGCGGCAAGGTCACCTATGTGGTGAAGCACATCGACGAGCTGGTGGAAGCCTGGCATGCCGGCAAGCGCGTGTCGTACGGCAAGAACCTGGAGTTCGTGCATCGGCCGGCGGCGTTCACCGACCGCGCGAATGCCCTGCTTGGCTTGCTGTCGGACGTGCTCGAGGCGCAGCAGTCGCTGTATGTTGCGCAGGAAAGCCGGTCCTACGGCGCCGAGAACCGCCTGAGCACGAAGACGCTGCCGCTTTCGGCGCGGCAGATGGCGCAGGTGCTCGACGTGATGATGGGCCAGATGGTCGTGGTGGAGACCGTCGTGTACAACAGGCGCAGCGGCAACACCACCGTCAAGCGAACGATTCCCGTCGTGGATGGAAACCCCCGGCTCGAGGTGGCAATCGCGCCGGTGGGCGTGAAGGTCGAGGGCACGGACGGCAAGGAGCTGGGCGTGCCGGCGGCGGGTACGGTGCGGCAGGTTGCGATGCCCCTGGAGGCCGGCGACCTGGCCGATGCGACCGGTTTCCGGCTAAGCGTGTACCCCGACGAATTCGAATGCATCCGGGGCGCGGATGCGTTGTACCTGGTGGGAAGGGGTGCGGTGTACCGCTGCAGCGCGGACTTCACCGAGAAGCTCGGGCCGTTTTGCGAGGCGCTGTTCCCCGGGCAGCAGGTGCTCGACATTGCACTCGACGACATGCCGGGCTTCTGCGCGTCGGTGCTCGAGCCCCTGCGCGAGTTCACGCAGTTCGTGGAGCCGGCGGCGCTCGAGCTGAACGAGCTGCTGCCTCCCACGGCGGAGTTCAGCTTCCGCGTGGGGCTTGCGGACGGCTTCATAACCTGCGACGCGCGCGTGCTGTACGGCGACGCGGAGCTGCCGCTGTTCGAGCCCGTGCGCAGCGGTCAGCCCGCGCGCGATGTGGAACGCGAAATGGCTGTTCAGCAGGCGGTTTTCGCGTACTTCCCGAACCATAGCATGGTGCGGCTGCCCGACTACTCGCGCGTGCCGCAGGGAGCCTCGAGCGGGTACGGCAACCCATTTGGCAGCGGCTGGCGCGGGGTGGAACCGCAGGTGTACGCGCCCGTCGGCGAGCCCGATTTCCCCTGGTTCGCCGAGAACGACGACGCGGCCTACTACCAGCTGTTCTCCGAAGG
>CACYAX010000059.1 GCA_902772435.1 uncultured Coriobacteriaceae bacterium
CGGACCGCTCCCCCCGAGAGCGTGAGGCCGGTCATGCGCGTGCGCAGGCGGACCTCGCCGCCGAGCTCCACGATGCGTGCGAGCACGTTCTCGACCACGGTGGGCAGGATGTCGCTGCCCACGTGGGGCTTCGCGTCCCAGAGGATGCGCCGCGGGGCGCCCGCGGCCACGAAGGTCTCGAGGATCATGCGATGCGCGGGGCTTTTGGTTCCCGTCTGCAGCTTGCCGTCGGAGAAGGTGCCGGCGCCGCCGAGCCCGTACTGGATGTTGCTCTCGGGGTTGAGGATGCCCGTGCCGTTGAACGCCTCGATGGCGGCCGTGCGCTCGCGCGAGCCGTCGCCGCGCTCCACGAGGAGGGGTGCCTGCCCGGCTTCGGCGAGGGCAAGCGCACAGAACAGGCCCGCGCAGCCGGCTCCCACGACCACAGGTCGCTCGTCACTGGGCAGGACCGTCGCGCGAGAAAAGCGGTAGGGCTGCTCGTCCACGAGTGAGAGGTGCTTGCCCGCCTTCCAGCGGCGCGCCTTGGAGAGCAGGGCCCGCTCAGCGTTGGCGCCCCCACGCAGACGGATGCGCGCGGTGAACATGATGCGCACGTCGTTGCGTTTGCGGGCGTCGATGGAGCGATGGCGGAGCTCCAGGGCGGCGATATCGCTGCGGTTGAGGCGGAGCATGCGCAGGGCGGCGTCGCGCACCACGCGCTCGTCGGTCTCGTCAGTGCCGTCGAGGCGGTCGGGTGCGATGTTGATGCCAGAGATTTCGATCATGCCCAGGCCATCCTTGCTGCCGCAGCCCCCGCGACCATGCCGCTCTTCCATGCCCAGGCGAGGTTGAAGCCGCCGCAGTCGGCGTCCACGTCGAGTGCCTCGCCGCAGGCGAAGAGCCAGGGATGGCCTTCCGCGGCAAGGGTCTGCGTCGAGAATTGGCTGGTGAGAAGCCCACCGCACGTGACCTGCGCATGCGCGGTCTCGGTGGGTCCCACGACGATGAGCGGCAGGGCCTTGACGAGGGAGAGCAGGGCCTCAGAATCGCTGGCGGGAACCGCGCGCTCTGGCCAGTCGATATGCCAGCGCTCGCGGGCAAGCCGCTCGAGCAGGCGCGCGATCTCGGGGTCGAGCACGCCGTCGAGGCAGCCGGGCTCGAAGCTCCCGTGTGCGAAGGGATCGACGAGCTGGCGCAGTTCTGAGGGGGTGACGTCGGGCGCGAGGTCGAGCTCGACGAGGTCGCCCGCCTCGGCGCGGCGCGAGAGGTCGAAGGTCAGGATGCCCGAGATGCCGTAACTGCGGAACAGCATCTCCCCGCGCTCGTGCCAGCTGGGGAAGAACGCCCCCGCCTTGGTGAGGTTGGCGCAGGCGATGCTGCGCCTGCCGTCTAGGGCGGCAAGCGGGGAGTCCTCGCAGGCAAGCGGACAGAGGACGGGCGTGCGGGGCGCGGTGATGAGCCCCAGCTCCCCGAGGGAGGGGAAGGGCTCTCCGCCCGAAGCGATGATGACGGCGCGCGATCCCGGCATGAGCAGGGCACCGCTGCCCGTGGGGTCAGCGTGGGCGACCTCCGCGAGCCCAGCGGGTTTGACCGTGCTCGTGCGGGGGTCGTAGTGCGCGCGGTTGCCCGGGTCTCCCATCCATGCGTGCGCGGGATCGTTGGCCGCCTCATCGATGAACGAGACGTCTGCGACCTCGCGCGCGGGCGCGAGTACGACGCCTGCCCTCTCCGCCCGCGCGAGCAGCACGTTGCGCACGCTGGAAGCCTGGCGGCTGAGCGGATAGAGGCGGTCGTCCTCGAGGCTCCAGCGCAGGCCGCTCTCGCGGAAGAATCCCAGCACGTCATCGAGCCAGTGGGGCCCGCACACCGCGGAAACGAAGTCCGGGCAGTTGTAGCGCTTGGGGTCGAGCTTGATGTTGGCGAAGTTGCAGCGGCCGTTGCCCGTCGCCAGGATGGGGCGCCCACACGTGAGGTCGCGCTCGAGCACGACCACCGACGCCCCGGCCTCAGCCGCCGTGATGGCGGCAACGAGGCCAGCGGCGCCACCGCCTATGACGATGACGTCGCTGTACAGGGGCATGTCCACCGCGCAGGCAGCCTTGACGAGGCGCTCGCGCTCCTGTGCACGTGTGGGGCGTTTGGCCATTGCTTAGGCGTCCTTGCCGCCGATGAGGTCGACCACGTTGTCAAGCAGGCCTGCCGGCAGGTCCTGCTCCATGGTGCCCTTGTCGCACATCTCCGAGAAGCTCGGGTCGATGGGCAGCTGGCCGAGCAGGCTGATGCCGTAGAGGTCGGCGGTCTCCTGGGCGCGGCTGGGGCCGAAGATCTCGTGCTGCTTGCCGCAGTCGGGGCAGACGTAGTAGCTCATGTTCTCCACGAGGCCCACGACGGGGACGTTCATCATGGCGGCCATGTTGACGGCCTTGCCGACGACCATCTGCACGAGGTCCTGGGGGCTGGAGACGATGACCACGCCGTCGACCGGCAGCGACTGGAAGACGGTGAGCGCGACGTCGCCCGTTCCCGGAGGCATGTCGACGAGCAGGTAGTCGAGCTTGCCCCAGATGCTCTGCTCATAGAACTGCTGGATGGCGCCCATCAGGATGGGGCCGCGCCAGATGACGGGGTCGGTCTCGTGCTCGAGAGCGAGGTTGGTCGAGACGACCTTGATGCCGCCCTTGGTGGTGGCGGGCAGGATGAGCTCGCCGACGGCCATGATGTGCTCGCCCGAAAGGCCGAGCATCTTGGGGATGGAGGGGCCGGTGATGTCGGCGTCGAGGATGCCGACGGTCTTGCCCGCGCGGACGAGCTCGGTGGCGAGAATGCCCGTCACGAGCGACTTGCCGACACCGCCCTTGCCCGAAATGACCCCGATGACCTGCCCGATCTCGGAGTTGTTGTTCAAAACGAACTGCGAGGGGCCCTGGTCCTGCTGGGCGGCCTCCTCATGGCCTGCACTGCGCGCCTCTTCGAACTCGCGGCGAATGGCCTCTTCTTCCTCTGGCGTCATGCGCGCTCCTCTCCGTATGGTTTGCACAACCATTCTATTCTATCCAGTTTGGTGGGTGCGCAACCCGGTGATTCCTCGCATCAGGAGTGTGTGTGGGTGCTATGCTGAAGCGACACGTTCCCGCGATGGAAGAAGGCAATCATGCTCGTCTCAACGCTCAGTAACGCTCAGTTCGACGACAAGACCGCGGCGCGCATCGCCACGGCACTCACATGGCTTGCCGAGACGGACATGGCCGCGCTCGAACCGGGCCGCCACGACGTCGCGGGCGACGAGATCTTCGCCAACGTGATGGCCATCACCTCGTGCCCGGCATCCGAGAAGAACTTCGAGGCGCACCACAGCTACATCGACATCCACTACGTGATCGAGGGCGAGGAGCTGCTGGGAACGGCACCTGTGGGGGAGTGCCCTGCCCTGCAGGAGTTCAACGAGGCGGATGACTTCTGCCTGTACGGCGACCCTGCGGACCCCGCACGCGTGACCTGGACGCTGCTGCGTGCCGGCGAGCTCTGCATGACCCCGCCCGCCGATGCCCATAAGCCCGCCTGCTGCGTGGGCGATCCCGCACCGCTGCGCAAGGCCTGCGTGAAGGTGCTCGTGGGATAGGCACGCGCCCGCGCCACGGCGCAGCAACCACATCGTGACACGGAAGCGACGGCATGCGAGCCGAGATGCGTTCGCGTGCCGTCGCTTCTGTGGGATGCCTGGGAAATCGCGCCCGCGGGAAGGGCTCGCTTCCGTGCCTAGAAGTTCATGCCGTTCCAGCCGAAGTTGGCGCATTCCCCGTACTTCACGTACACGCGCGCGGGGTCGATGCCGAGCACGTCGCTGAGGCCCGCGCAGATGACCGGCGTCATGGAGCGCCAGACGCCCGCGTCGATGGCGCCGCGCGAGAAGACGTCGACGGTCACGTAGGCGGCGGGCTCGTCGTTGGTGCCGGCGTGGTAGATGGGCACGTTCTCGTCGAAGAGGCACATGAGCCAGTCCTCGCTCTTGCCGGGGACGGTGCCGATGAGCTCGCCCCACGAGGCCTTGAGGATCTCGCGCTTTGCCTCGGGGATGGGGGTTGAGGAATAGGTGTGGATGACGGGCATGGTTGCTCCTTTCAGGGGTGGTCTCATCAGTATATCGATGCGCCGCGCCCCGTGCCTGATGCGCGTGGGTAGGCTACCACGAGCGTGGCATGTATGACGAACACGTATTTCACTTGCGAACATTTGTTTTATTTGCTACACTGAATAACCCTAGAAAATCGTGGCTGGAATGTCCGCTCCCACGATACGAGGCTCTGGAGGAGTGTGGCCATGGCGTCTGAAAGCATCGTCATTCGCGGTGCGCGCGAGCACAACCTGCGTGATATCGACGTGCGCATACCGCGCGACAAGCTGGTGGTCATCACGGGCCTCTCGGGCTCCGGCAAGTCGAGCCTCGCCTTCGACACCATTTATGCGGAGGGCCAGCGCCGTTACGTCGAGTCGCTCTCGTCGTACGCGCGCATGTTCTTGGGCCAGATGGACAAGCCTGACCTCGACAGCATCGACGGCCTGAGCCCCGCCGTCTCCATCGACCAGAAGACCACGAGCCGCAACCCGCGCTCCACCGTGGGCACGGTCACCGAGATATACGACTACCTGCGCCTCCTCTACGCGCGCATCGGCACGCCGCACTGCCCTGAGTGCGGGCGTCCCATCGAGCGCCAGACCACCGACCAGATCGCCGACAAGGTGCTCGCCCTCGCGGAGGGCAGACGTGCCTACGTGCTCGCGCCCGTGGTCCTGGGCCGCAAGGGCGAGTACACCAAGCTCTTCGAAGACCTGCGCCGCGAGGGCTTCTCGCGCGTGCGCATCGACGGCGAGGTCCGCGAGCTGGGCGAAGAGGAGATAAAGCTCCCCAAGACCTTCAAGCACTCCATCGAGGTCGTGGTCGACCGCATCGTGGTGCGCAAGACGAGCCTGGGCCGCATCGCCGAGGCCGTGGAGCAGGCCACCAAGCTGGCGTCGGGGCGCGTGGGCTTCTTCCTGTTGGCTGATCGCGACGACCCCGAGGGCCATCCCGAGGAGCTGTTGCAGTACTCGCTGGCGCTTGCCTGCCCCGAGCACGGCCACTCCATCGACGACCTCCAGCCGCGCGACTTCTCCTTCAACGCGCCCTATGGCGCCTGCCCTGACTGCGACGGCATCGGCACGCGCCGCATCGTGGACGCGCAGGCCCTGATCGAAGACCCCAGCCTCTCGGTCGCGGGAGGCGTCTTCGGCTCCATCTTCGGGCACTCCAACTACTACCCGCAGATCCTGTCGGCCGTCTGCAAGCACTTCGACGTGTCAGACGAGACGCCGTGGAGCGAGCTGCCCAAGGAGGTGCAGACGGCCCTGCTTGACGGCCTCGGCTCCACCAAGATCAGGGTCGACTACCACACGCGCGACGGGCGCGACACCCACTGGTTCACCAAGTTCTCGGGCGTGCGCTCGGTGCTCTTCGAGAAGTACCAGGAGACCACCTCCGACACCATGAGGACCCATCTCGAGCGGTACATCCGCGAGGTGCCGTGCCCCACCTGCCATGGCGCGCGCCTCAAGCCTGAGTACCTGGCCGTCACGGTGGGCGACAAGAACATCCAGGAGGTCTGCGACCTCTCGTGCAGGGAGTGCCTCACCTTCTTCGAGAAGCTGCAGCTCACCGAGCGCCAGCACCTCATCGGTGCCGCCATCGTGAAGGAGATCGTGGCCCGCCTGCGCTTCATGGTCAACGTGGGCCTCGACTACCTCACGCTCTCGCGCGCCGCCGCAACGCTTTCCGGCGGCGAGGCCCAGCGCATCCGCCTGGCCACCCAGATCGGCGCGGGCCTCATGGGCGTGCTCTACATCCTCGACGAGCCCTCCATCGGCCTGCACCAGCGTGACAACGACCGCCTCATCGACACCCTGCGGCGCCTGCGTGACCAGGGCAACACCGTCATCGTGGTAGAGCACGACGAGGACACCATCCGCGCGGCTGACTACGTGCTCGACATGGGTCCGGGTGCGGGCGAGATGGGCGGAGACGTGGTCGCCGTGGGCACGCCGCAGGACATCATGCATTCGCCCGATTCGCTCACGGGCGCCTACCTCACGGGCCGGCGCATGATCGACCTGCCCGAGAAGCGCCGCAACCCGCGGCGCGGGGCCCTCAAGATCGTGGGCGCCACCACCAACAACCTCAAGAACGTGACGGCAAAGGTCGAGTTCGGCACCTTCACCGTGGTCACGGGTGTGTCGGGGTCGGGCAAATCGTCGCTGGTCACCGACACCCTCGCCCCGGCGCTCACCAACGCCGTCCATCGCTCCAAGCGCATGGTGGGGCCCTATCGCAAGATTGAGGGCATCGAGCAGATAGACAAGGTCATCGACATCGACCAGTCGCCCATCGGGCGCACGCCGCGCTCCAACCCCGCCACCTACATCGGCCTCTGGGACGACCTGCGCGCGCTCTTCTCGAGCGTGCCCGAGAGCCGCGCACGCGGCTACTCGCCCGGGCGCTTCTCGTTCAACGTGCCGGGCGGCCGCTGCGAGGCCTGCAAGGGCGATGGCCAGATCAAGATCGAGATGAACTTCCTGCCCGACGTGTACGTTCCCTGCGAGGTCTGTGGCGGCAAGCGCTACAACCGCGAGACGCTGGAGGTCACCTACCACGACAAGACCATCGCCGACGTGCTCGACATGACAGTCACAGAGGCGCTCGCGTTCTTCTCGGCCATCCCGCGCATCAAGAACAAGCTCCAGACGCTCTACGACGTGGGCCTGGGCTACATCCACCTGGGCCAGCCCGCCACCACGCTCTCCGGCGGCGAGGCGCAGCGCGTCAAGCTCGCCAAGGAGCTGCACCGCCAGCAGACCGGCAAGACCTTCTATATCCTGGACGAGCCCACGACGGGCCTGCACTTCGAGGACGTCCGCCAGCTGGTGGAGGTGCTCGAGAAGCTCGTCGACGCGGGTAACACCGTGCTGGTCATCGAGCACAACCTCGACGTCATCAAGATGGCCGACCGCGTGATCGACCTGGGTCCCGAAGGCGGCGAGGGCGGCGGCAGCATCGTCGCCTACGGCACCCCCGAGAAGGTCGCCGAGGTCGAGGGTAGCTACACGGGCGCCTATCTCGGCCGCGTCCTCGCGCGTGACCGCGCGCGCATGGAGAAGCGCGCGTAGGCGTTCTTGGGCTGTCGCTCAAGCGTCATACACCCTGTGCAGGCTGTGGGGGAGGCGCGGTGAGCGCCCTACCCGACAGCCTGCACCATCTGGAGTGCCCTAGGCTCGTGGTATTCAGGCGCATGTGCCGCTCACCGAACGCGTTCCCCGTGAGTTCGTAGTAATCTTGAAAGTTACGAGCGAGGAGGGAGCTTAGGTGAAGCATTTCAAAGAACCGGCCGCCCCACAGCAGGCGACCGTCATGGCCCAGCAGGCCCCCAAGCAGCGCAGCGCATATTGGGACAACGTCAAGTATTTCCTCATCCTGCTGGTGGTCTTGGGCCACTTCTTCTACAGCAGGGAAGACCTGCGACCCGTCACGTTTGCGACGCTGGCCATCTACACGTTCCATATGCCGGCGTTCGCCTTCGTCTCGGGCTACTTCTCCAAGAGCGAGCGTTCGCGCTCGTTCCCGCAGCTCGTGCGCCTCGCGGTCGCGTACGTGGTCTTCAACGGCATCTTCCTGCTCTGGGCGGCGTACCGCGGCTCGGACGTGTTCGTGACCATACCGTACTACTCGTTCTGGTACCTCATCTGCATCATCGCATGGCGCTTCACGGTGGGGAGGTTCGCCGAGTTCAAGGTCGCGCTCCCGCTCAGCATCGTGTTCGCCCTGCTCATCGGCTTTGCAAGCGACGCTGACAACGCTTTCGCCTTCGGGCGCATGGTCGCCTTCTACCCCTTCTTCCTGGCGGGCTACCTCATGCCGCGCAACTGGGGAGAGCGCCTCTCCAAGATCTCGCCCATCACGCGGGTGCTCGGCGGCCTCATCCTGATCGCCGCCACGGCGGCCGCGATCTGGTTCTCCTATCGCTGGCTGCACTTCGACTACGACGACGTGCTCATGGGGCCCTATGAGCGCATGCTCGACCTGCGCACGCGCGCGGTCATCCTGGGCATCGCCTGCCTCGCGATCCTCACGGTGCTCGTGGCGACGCCCAGCGCCAAGATCCCGCTCATCACCACAATCGGCAAGAACTCCCTTGCCGTCTACCTGCTGCATCGCTACATCGTGCTCGTCTATGAGCGCGCCTATGCGCCCAGCGCGAACGCGACGATGCTCTTCGCGACGTCTGCCGTGGCGACGCTGGTGGTCCTGGCCCTCTTGGGCAACGATTTGGTGGCGAACCTGCTCAACGGCTTCCTCGACAAGGCGAGCTCCCTCATCACGCGCAGCTGCGAGCGCGGCCTGCTCGCGTTCGCCTCGAAGGCGGCGCTCGTGCTCGTGACCGCGGCGACGGCCCTCGCCCTTCCCTATGCCATGCGCAAGAGCTCGGGCGGCTCGTCCTCGTCGACCGACTACGCGCCCGACTACGCGCGCCTCACCGTTGAGGAGGAGGCGGCGCTCAACGATTCCTACACCATCCTCTTCGCGGGCGACCTCGTGCTGCTCGAGGACCAGGTGCGCCTCGGCTACACGGGCAGCGGATACGACTTCAGCTCGGTGTTCGAGTACACCAAGCCCTACATCGAGCAGGCAGACCTCGCCATCGGCGTGTTCGAGGGCGTCTGCGCCGGCGAGGAGGCGGGCTACTCCTCCGGCAACTTCGACGATGCCAAGCCGCTGTGGATGAACTTCCCCGACGAGTTTGCCAAGGCAGTCGCCGACGCCGGCTTCGACATGGTCACGACCGCTGACAACCATTTCCTCGACAGGGGAGTGGAGGGGGCGTATCGCACCCTCGACGTGCTCGAGGGCGTGGGCATCACCCCGGTGGGCACGTACCGCTCGGCTGAAGACAAGGAGGCGAACCGCGTGCGCGTGGTCGAGGCGGGCGGCCTCAAGCTCGCCGTGCTCGCCTACACCTACGGCGCCAACGACGGTGAGGGCTCGTTCTCTGACGGCGACCTCGTGGACGGGGAGTACGCCGCGCTCACCTCCGTGATCGTCGATCCCAAATCGTCGTACTTCGCGCAGGTGCGTGAGTCCGTCTACGACGACATCGAGTACGCGCGCACGCTCGGCTGCGACCTCGTCGTGGTGCTGCCGCACTGGGGCACGCAGTTCTCCCACGAGACCGACGAGTTCCAGGAGACCTGGCGCGAGATCTTCCTCAAGGCCGGTGCCGACATCATCCTCGGCGCCCACAGCCACGCCACGCAGCCCATCGTCTTCGAAGAGGTGGGCGGCAGGCAGACCATCACCGTGTACAGCCCGGGCAACTACTGCGACGTCTACCTCGACCAGGACGTGGACGCCTCCGCCCTCGTCGAGGTGCGCGTGAGCAAGGAGAGCAAGCAGGTGATCGGCTGCTCCATCGTGCCGCAGTGGTGCACCGGCACCGTCACCGACAACTACCGCGGCCTGCCCATCTACAGCATCCTGACCGACGCGGAGCTCGCGTCCGAGATCTCGAGCAACGACATGGTGCGCGTCGAGGAGGTCCACAAGCTCGTGACCTCCACGATGATGGGTACCTCGCTCGGCCTGGGCCAGGCGCGCGAGCGTCTCTACATGACGACCGCCGGCTTCAGGCGCGCGAGCGTCACGCCGCTCGAGCTCAGCGCAACGGCCTCCAAGGGGACCCTCGCCACGCTGCTCGCCAGCATGCCCAACGTCTGCTTCGCGGGTGACAACGTCACCGCTGGCTCGGGCAACGGCGGCTACGGCTGGTATGAGCCCATCGAGTCGCTCGTCACGGGCGAGCTCACCAACGTCTCCGAGAGCGGTGCCACGTCGCGCACCCTGCTGGGCCTCGCCTCGCGCATGGCGGAGACCAAGAGCAACCTCTACGTGGTGGCCATCGGCGCCAACGACGTGCGCTAT
>CACYAX010000060.1 GCA_902772435.1 uncultured Coriobacteriaceae bacterium
AAGGACTTCAACCTCGAGATCGCCGACAAGGAGTTCATCATCTTTGACGAGCGCGCCAAGACGCTCACCATCCACACCGACAACACCACCTATCAGATGCAGGTCGACGAGATTGGGAACCTGCTTCACCTCTACTACGGGAGACGCACCGAGGGGAATCTCGCGTACCTGCCTTCCCGTTTCGACCGCGCCACGTCCGCCTCGCCCTACGAGAAGGCCGACGACCGCAGCTACTCGCTCGACTTCCTACCGCAGGAGTTTCCCTCGCAGGGTGCCGGCGACATGCGCAGCCCCCTTCTCGTGGTGCGTGACGCGCGGGGCGCCTTTGGCTGCGACCTCCGCTATGCGCGCCACGAGATTCGCTCGGGCAAGTACTGCCTACAGGGCCTGCCTGCCGTTTATGCGGATTCCGATGCAGACGACGCCCAGACCCTCTCGGTCGTGCTGACGGACGATCGCCTGGGCCTTGAGGTAGAGCTGCTGTATGGCGTGCTCCCGCACCTGGACGTGATCTGTCGCGCCGCCGTTGTGCGCAACACAGGCGAGGGGCGCCTGACGGTGGAGAAGGTGCAGAGCGCCTGCCTCGACTTCGTCCACGGCGACTTCGACCTCATCTCTCTAGCGGGCCGCCACGGCATGGAGCGCGTTCCCGTGCGCACGCCCGTGAGCCAGCTCTCGTATGTGGTCGACAGCGCAAAGGGATCGTCTTCGCACCAGCAGAATCCCTTCCTGCTGCTGGCGGACCGCGATACGACAGAGGTCGCGGGCCGCTGCTGGGCGATGGAGCTCGCCTACAGCGGAAGCTTCAAAGGTGAGGTGGCGCGCTACCAGTACGGCCAGACGCGCCTGCAGCTGGGGCTCTCCGACGAGCTGTTCTCCTATCCGCTCGAGCCGGGCGAGCAGCTGGTGGCACCCGAGGTAATCATGAGCTACTCGACTGAGGGGTTCGGGCGGCTGTCGCAGAACCTGCATCGTTGCGTGCGCGAGCACGTGTGCCGCGGCTACTGGCGCGACCGCGTGCGTCCCGTGCTCATCAACAGCTGGGAGGCCTTCTACTTCAACTTCGACGGAGACCGGCTGGTGGAGTTCGCCCGGCTGGCGAAGGAGGTGGGTATCGAGCTGCTGGTGGTGGACGACGGCTGGTTTGCCAACCGCTACGACGACAAGCGAAGCCTCGGTGACTGGAGGGTCAACGAGGAGAAGCTTGGGGGAACCCTGACACAGCTCATCGCGGCAGTCAATGACGCGGGCCTGCAGTTCGGCATCTGGATGGAGCCCGAGATGGTGAGCGAGGACTCGGATCTCTACCGCGCCCATCCCGACTGGGCGCTCGCCATCCCCGGCAAGTCGCCCGTGCTCGGCCGCAATCAGCTCGTGCTCGACCTGTCTCGCCCCGAGGTGTGCGACAACGCCTTCGCACAGATCTGCGGCGTGCTCGACCAAGGCCCCGTCACCTACCTCAAGTGGGACTACAACCGTCTCATCACGGACGTCTACTCGCACGTGGCGAGCGACCAGGGCAAGGTGCTCTACGACTACATCCTGGGGCTCTATTCGGTACTCGAGCGGGTGAACGAGCGCTACCCCCAGCTGCTCATCGAGGGCTGCGCCGGTGGGGGTGGCCGCTTTGACGCGGGCATGCTGTACTACACGCCGCAAATCTGGTGCTCCGACAACACCGATGCCGTCGACCGCCTCGCCATCCAGTACGGGACGTCGTTCGGCTACCCGTGCTCTGCCGTCGGCGCCCACGTCTCCGCCTGCCCCAACGAGATGTCGGGGCGCATGACGAGCCTTGGGACGAGGGCGACCGTGGCAGACGCCGGGACCTTTGGCTACGAGCTTGACCTCAAGGAGCTCTCCGACGAGGCGCGGGCGAAGATCCGCGAGCAGGTGACGTGGCATCACCGCATCGCCCCGCTCGTACAGCAGGGTGCCTACCATCGCCTGACCAATCCGCTGGCCGAGCCCGTATGCGCCTGGGAGCATGTGGCCCGTGACGGAAGCCAGGCGTTGGTGAGCGCGGTGGCGCTCGAGACGCATGGCTACGGCATCCCGCGTTTTGTGGTGCCTCGCGGCCTCACGCCTGGTGCGCGCTACCAAGACGTGGTGCGTGGGGACGTCTTTGAGGCAGATGCGCTCATGGAAATGGGAATCCCCCTACCCCTTGCCAAGAAGGCGGGGGAGTACCGCTCCTACACCTATCTTCTCGAACGTGTGTGAGAAAGGCAGTGACCGACATGACGGCACAGACATTTGACCATGTCTACCAGGCGCTCGTCGCTCTTGTTGACTACGCGGAGGACCGCGGGCTGATAGGGGGCGAGGACCGCGCCTACGCGGCAAACCAGTTGCTTGACGCCTTGCAGCTTGAGGCGGACGACAGCTTCGACCCGCTCGAAAGGGCCTTTGCGGAGGGCGAGGTCCCGCCTCTTGAGGGCGTTCTCGCCGCGCTGCTCGACGACGCGGTCACGCGCGGGGTGATCGACGGCGGCATCGCGAGCCGCGACCTGCTCGACACGCGCCTGATGGGCTGCGTGACGCCGCGGCCGAGCGAGGTGGTGCGCGGGTTCTGGGAGCGCTACGAGGAGGCCCCTAAAGAGGCGACCGACTGGTTCTACCGCCTGGCGCTCGACAGCGACTACATCCGCTCGTACCGCGTCGCGCGCGACCGCAAGTGGAAGGCCACCACGCCCTACGGCGAGCTGGACATCACCATCAACCTCTCCAAGCCCGAGAAGGACCCCAAAGCCATCGCGGCCGCCCTCACCAAGCGCCAGGACGCCTACCCGCGCTGCCTGCTCTGCCCGCAGAACACGGGCTATGCGGGCAGGCTCGACCACCCGGCGCGCCAGACCATCCGGCTCATCCCGCTCACGCTCGCCGGCGAGCCGTGGTACCTGCAGTACAGCCCCTACGTGTACTACAACGAGCACTGCATCGTGCTCTCCGAAGAGCACCGGCCCATGCGCATTGACCGCACGACCTTCGTGCGACTGCTTGAGCTTGTGACGACGTTCCCGCACTATACCGTGGGGTCCAACGCAGACCTGCCCATCGTGGGCGGATCCATCCTCACGCACGAGCACTACCAGGGCGGCCGATACGAGTTCGCCATGGCGCGCGCGGGAATCCGCGAGGAGGTTACCTTCCCCGGCTTCGAGGACGTGCGTGCGGGCATCGTGGAATGGCCGATGTCGGTGATACGCTTGGACTGCGACGACCCCGTGCGCCTCGTTGAGCTCGCCGACCGCATCCTCTCCGCATGGCGCGGCTACAGTGACGAGACGGTAGGCGTGCTCGCCGAGACTGACGGCACTCCGCACAACACGATCACGCCCATCGCGCGCCGGCGCGGCGAGGCGTTTGAGCTCGATCTGGTGCTTCGCAACAACCGCACCTCCGACGAGCATCCGCTGGGCATCTTCCATCCGCACGCCGAGCTCCATCACATCAAGAAGGAAAACATCGGCCTCATCGAGGTCATGGGACTTGCGGTCCTGCCGGCGCGCCTGCTCGGCGAGATGGAGCTGCTGAAACGCGCGGTCCTGGCGGGGGAGGACCCGGCCTCGGTGTCCGGTCTCGAGCCCCACGCGCCGTGGGCGGCCGAGGTACTGGCGCGCCACCCGGAGTTCGCGCCGAGCGCGGTGGCGACGGCCGACCCTGCCGCGCTCGACGAGATGATCGAGCAGGAGATCGGTGCCGTCTTCGCGCGGGTTCTCGAACATTGCGCGGTATTCGCCGCAGACGAGGTTGGCAAGGCTGCCTTCGACAAGTTCATCGAGTCGGTGGGGAGTGATGGTCATGACGCATAAGAAGTCCCCTGCCGACACCTGCGTGCTCGTCACGGGCGGCTGCGGGTTCATCGGCAGCCACACCGTCGTCTGCCTGCTGAAGCAGGGCTACCAGGTCGTGATCGTCGACGACCTCTCCAACGCGAGCGAGAAGGTGCTCGACCGCATCGATCAGATCGTTGGGCCCGAGGCCGCCGAGCGACTCTCCTTCTACCGCGCCGACGTCAACGACCGCGAGGCCCTGGAGTGCATCTTCGACGAGGAGCCCGTGGACTGCGTCATCCACTTCGCCGGATACAAGGCCGTGGGAGAGAGCGTGCAGAAGCCCATCGAGTACTACTCCAACAACATCGGGAACACCCTCACGCTCGTCGACGCCATGCGCGACCACGGCGTGAAGTCCATCATCTTCTCCAGCTCGGCCACCGTCTACGGCGACCCGGACGCGCTGCCGCTCACCGAGGAGAGCCCCAAGAAGCCGGCCACCAACCCCTACGGCTGGACCAAGTGGATGATCGAGGAGATCCTGCGCTCGCTCACCATCGCCGACCCCGAGTGGAACGTCGTGCTGCTGCGCTACTTCAACCCCATCGGCGCGCACCCGTCGGGGCTCATGGGCGAGGACCCCAAGGGCATCCCCAACAACCTGCTGCCCTACGTGGCGCAGGTGGCGGTCGGACGCCGCGACGCCGTGCACGTCTTCGGCGACGACTACGACACCCCCGACGGCACCGGCGTGCGCGACTACATCCACGTGATGGACCTGGCCGCGGGGCACGTGGCGGCGCTCGCCTGGATGGAGGGCCGCACGGGCTGCGAGGTCTTCAACCTGGGCACCGGCAACGGCACCTCCGTGCTGGAGATCATCAAGGCCTTCTCGGCCGCCTGCGGCAAGGAGCTGCCCTACGTGATCGAGCCGCGCCGCGCCGGCGACGTGACCGCCAACTGGGCGGACTGCACGAAGGCGAAGGAGCTGCTCGGCTGGGAGGCCAGGTACGGCATCGCCGAGATGTGCCGCGACAGCTGGAACTGGCAGAGCCACAACCCCAACGGATATGAGGAGGAACAATGAGCATTCCTGACGCGAACATCCTGCAGCGCGTCTACGGCGATGCCTCGGAAGAGGCGGCTATGCGGTTGAACGAGCTGGAGACTCACTACCACGAGCTCTTTGGCGAGGGTGAGCCCGAGTTCTTCTCGGCCCCTGGCCGCACCGAGATCATCGGCAACCACACCGATCACAACGGTGGGAAGATCCTCGCTGCGAGCATCACCATGGACACCATCTGTGCTGCGGCGCCGAGCGGTAACAACGTGGTGACCATCGTGAGCGAGGGGTATCCCGACCCCGTGGTCATCAATCTTGACGCCATCGACGAGCTGCCGCATTGCGCAGGCACGCTCTCGCTTGTCGCGGGCATGCTCGAGTCGTTCGGGCAGCGTGGCTACAAGGTCGGCGGCTTCAATGCGGTCGTGTCGACACAGGTCATTTCCTCGGCAGGCGTCAGCTCGTCGGCTTCGTTCGAGATGTTGCTCTGTGCCGTGGTCAATCACCTCTTCAACGACGACGCCATCGATGTGGCAACCTACGCGCTTGTGGGCCAGTATGCCGAGAACGTGTGGTGGGAGAAGGCCTCTGGGCTTATGGACCAGATGGCGTGCGCCGTGGGTGGCACCATCGTGCTCGACTTCTCTGATGGCGTGCGCTACGAGCGCGTCGACTTCTCCTATGACCAGCTGGACTGCGACCTCGTGATCGTCAACACCGGCAAGGGTCATGCGGACCTTTCGGCCGAGTACTCGTCCGTGCCGGGGGAGATGCGTGCCGTGGCAGCGGCCTTGGGTGCCGAGCGCCTGTGCGACACCTCGGAGGAGGCCCTGTTGGCGCACCTCGACGAGGTGCGGTCTGCCGTGAGCTGCGACCGGGCCCTCATGCGCGCCCTGCACTACTTCGAGGAGTGCGGCCGTGTGGACGAGGCCGTGGCAGCGCTGGCTGCAGATGACAAGGCCCGCGTGCTGGCGCTCATCGAGGCATCGGGCAGCTCTTCCTGGCGCTGGCTGCAGAATGCCTATGTGACGGGTGACGCGGCAGAGCAGTCCATTCCGCTCGCTCTTGCTCTCACCGAGCTCTATCTCAAGCGCGTGGGCGGCGGAGCCTGCCGTCTGCATGGCGGCGGCTTTGCTGGCGTCATCATGTGCGCGGTGCCCAAGAATGCGACGGCTGGCTATGTCGAGCTGATGTCCAAGCACTTTGGGGCTGGCAACGTGTACCTCACCAACATACGTGCGACCGGGGCCGCGTGCCTGGGTCGGTAGCCGTCACACGGGACGCCCGGAGTCCCGTGTGATAATATGATGGGTATCGTCGAGAGAGCGCCCCAAGACCACTCGAGGTCGGCCAGACTGACGCACCGGTAACGCGGGATGTCCCGGGTTGCCGGCAACGCGACGAGGGGAAGGCAGAAGCCCATGATCGAGGACTATCGCAAGGCATGCAAGCGTGGGCGGCACGAGGTGAGCGATGCGGTGTCGCACGGGCGCTACCCATACCTGCCCGTGTTGGATGACATCCTGGGCGATACGCGCGGGTCCGGTGAGGTGCCGGTGGGCGTGCGCGAGATTCCCATGGAGCTGGTGGTGGGTACCAAGACCCGCGCCCGCGCCAACACCTTCTCGTGCGGGTTTATGCCCATCGCCGACGAGGACAGCGAGTTTGCCGCCAAGTGGAGCCGGCTCTTTGACGCGCAGGTCTCCGAGGGCATCCGCGATCCGGTGGTGGTCTACGAGTACCTGCAGCGCTTCTATGTGCAGGAGGGCAACAAGCGCGTGAGCGTGCTGCGCTCGCTGGACGTGCCCACCATCACCGCAAGCATCACGCGCGTCATGCCGGCGCCATCCGACGACCCGGCCATCCGCTGCTACCACGAGTTCGTGCGGCTCTACCAGGTTGTTCCCGTCTATGGGCTGCACTTCTCCCGGGAGGGGTCGTGCGAGCAGCTGGCCAAGCTCTTGGGGCAGACGCTGGACGAGCCATGGCCCGAGGACATGGTGCGCAGGCTCACGTCGACGTTGTACCAGTTCACGCGGTCGTACCGTGCGCGCGGCGGCGCCTTGCTTTCGCAGACGGTGGCAGACGCGTTTCTGCTGTACGTCAAGGCGTATGCCACCACGGGGCCGCTGGGCGTGTCGGCTCGCGAGATGGACCGCCGTGTGGCGCGCCTCTGGGGCGAGCTGGTGGTGGCTGCCCAGGACGAGGCGATTGCTTACCTCGAGCAGCCCTCGGAGCAAAAGGGAAGGATTATCTCTAAGGTCAAGAGCGTCTCGAGGACCCTGCGCGCGCCAAGACCGCTGCATATGGCCTTCGTGTATGACCGCGAGCCCAGCACCTCGGGCTGGACGGCCCAGCACGAGCGCGGACGCCTCAGTCTGCAGGAGCGCCTGGGAAAGGCAGTGGCGACTTCCGCTGCCTTTGGGAAGGCGACAGACGATGACTTCGACCGCGCGGTCGCATCGGCCGTTGCCGAGGGTGCCGACGTGGTAGTCACTGCCTCGCCGCGCCAGATGGAGCAGACCCGCCGCGCGGCCATGACCTATCCTGCCTGCACGTTCATCAACTGCTCGGTGAACCTCTCGTCCAGCGCGGTGCGCACCTTCTACGCCCGCATGTACGAGGTCAAGTTCCTGATGGGGGCTCTGGCGGCCGGCATGGCCGAGAATCACCGCGTGGGATACCTTGCCATCTCTCCCATCTTTGGCAGCGTGGCCGAGGTCAACGCCTTTGCCATCGGCGCCGCGATGGTGGACCCCTACTGCACGGTGCACCTCAAGTGGTCGTCGGCGGAGGGCTTCGACTGGCGGCGCGAGCTGGAGGAAGATGACGTGCACGTGCTTGCGGGCCGCGACTATCCCAACCCGGCCGACCCCAGTGAGCCCTGGGGCCTCTGCTGCCTGCACCGCAACGCCGCGCCGGAGCGCGTGGCCACGCCGGTGTGGGACTGGGGCTGCTACTACGAGCTCATCGTGCGCTCCCTGCAGGATGACCGCTGGCGCAGGGAAGGCGCCGCGCATCGCGACCGCGCGCTCAACTACTGGTGGGGCATGTCGGCCGATGTCGTGCGCCTCGAGCTGGGGGAGGGCATTGCCACAGGGCAGCGGCGCCTTGTCCAGCTGCTGGAGCGCGAGGTCACAGAGGGGCGCGTCCATCCCTTCGAGGGGCTGCTGATGGCCCAGCGGGGCGAGGTCGTGCGCAACGAGGGTTCGCAGCGCCTTGCCAACGAGGAGATCGCCTCCATGCGGTGGCTCAACGAGAACGTCGTGGGGCGCCTGCCCAAGAGCTGGGAGCTTTCCGAGGCGGCGGCGGGTGACGTGGCGACCTCGGGTGTCATCTCTGCCGAGACCGACGCCGAGGACGAGTAGGGGGAGCCATGCGCATTCTGGCCGTTGCGGACGTGGAAGACGACCTGCTGCTTTCGCGGCTTGCGCGGCCTGAGAGCGCGCGGTACGACCTGGTAATTTCATGCGGTGACCTGGGGCCGTCCTATCTGGATGCGGTGGCTACGCTGGCCAATACCCCGCTCGCCTATGTGCGCGGCAACCATGACACGAGCTACGAGGACGACTGGCATATGGGCGGCGTCAACCTCGACGGTCGCATTGAGCGCTTCGGCGACCTGCGGGTGGCCGGGCTCGAGGGCTCGCTTGACTATCGCGACGGCATCGTGGGCTACAGCCAGGCCGAGATGAGTCGGAAGGTGGTGGCGCTGGGACTGCGGGCGGCGCTGACCGGCGGTATCGACGTGCTGGTGACCCACGCGCCCGTGCGGGGTTACGGCGACCTGCCGGATGGGCCGCACGAGGGGTTTGAGGCCTTCAACTGGCTTCTTACCTGGGTGCATCCTGCGCTCATGCTGCACGGGCACGTGCATCTCAACTACGGGATTATTGATCGGGAGCGCACCCATCCCAGTGGCACGAGGCTGATCAACGCATACGGTTGGCAGGAGATCGAGCTCTGAGGAGGCTGACGTGAACGAGGCGTGCTACCGCGAGGGATCTGACGAGCGCTATCACGAGCTGCTCAACTCGGGCGAGCTCTACGACAGCGGGCTCGAGTAGCTGATGTCGTTCCAGCACGAGTGCGTCGAACGCCTGCGTCAGTACAACGCCACGCCCGAGACCCCCGAGGGGCTGGCGCTGCGCAGGGAGATGCTCCCTGCGCTTCTGGGCAGCTGTGGCGAGAACGTCTGCCTGACGCCGCCAGTGCAGGCCAACTGGGGCCTCGCGCATGTGTACGTGGGAAGCGACGTGTATTTCAATTTTGGGGCTTGCTTCGTGGACGATGCGGACATCGTTATTGGTGACCGCTGTCAGTTTGGCCCCAATGTGACCATCTGCACAGCCGAGCATCCGCTTGATGCGGACCAGCGCGCCCGAGGGTTGCAGTACAACCTGCCCGTGCACATCGGCAACGACGTGTGGGTGGGAGCTGGGGCCATCATCCTGGCGGGTGTGACGATCGGCGACGAAGCCGTCATTGGCGCTGGCAGCGTGGTTACGCGCGATGTTCCTGCGCACGTGGTCGTCGCGGGGTCTCCTGCGAGGATCATACGACACCTCGAGGTGCAAGCGAACTACTCCTCCAAGAGTTGAGAGGCGAACAGTCTACCAGTGCAAACGCGGTCGGGTGACGTCATGACGTCGCCCGACTCGAAGTGAAGCGTCGTCATGGGCGTGGAAACGGCGCCCGTGACGTCGCTTTGATGTCTGCGGGGAGGATAGCCAGAGTCACGACGGATACCACGAGCACGGGAGCACATGCTAAACCACTATGCGCCACCACAGCCACGCTTCTCTGATTGAGTGGGAGTATAATTCGCAAGGAATCACTCTTCCACACTCTTCACCAAAACACATCGTTTCCGCAGGTAAATAGTGGTGCGTCGATTTTTTCGGCGCACCACTATTTCACAGAAAAGAGAGCACTCCTAACGGGATGATTTGTGGCTCTTCGGTAGTTTGTGTGGGCGGCTAACCGCTCCTTTGCCCCCAGCTCACGTGTAGAAAACAAGCAGGTTCGAAGCGGACGGCCCCGAAAGGGGC
>CACYAX010000061.1 GCA_902772435.1 uncultured Coriobacteriaceae bacterium
CTACGACGGCATCGAGTCGGCCCTCGCCCGCATCGCCTTCGGCATCCCGGCCGTGAAGGGCCTCGAGTTCGGGGCGGGCTTCGGCGCCGCACGCCTGCGCGGCAGCCAGAACAACGATCCCTTCGTCACGGACGCCGCCGGCGCGCCCCACCCGCTCACCAACAACGCGGGCGGCAACCTCGGCGGCATCACCACGGGTGCGCCCGTGGTCTTCCGCATGGCCATCAAGCCCACGCCCTCCATCGGCCGCGCGCAGCAGAGCGTGGACGTGGTCAACGGCGGCCCCGCGACGCTCAGCGTGCGCGGACGCCACGACCCCTGCATCGCCCCGCGCGCCGTGCCCGTGGCCGAGGCAGCCCTTGCCCTCGCCCTGCTCGACTCCTGGCTCGCCTTCCCCATGGCCTGATCCCACCCGTCCTACCTGCGGAGATAGCATGAGAGACCTGAAAGAGACCCGCCTTCGCATAAACGAGATAGACGACAAGCTCTACGCGCTCTTCAACGAGCGCATCGCGCTGTCCCATGACGTCGCCGACTACAAGCGCGCGATGGGCACGCCCATCTATGATGCGCACCGCGAGCGCGAGAACATCGCCGCCGCCATGGGCAAGGTCGACCCCCGCCTCTCCAACTATGCGGCCACCATACAGAGCGTCCTCATGCAGGCGTCGCGTGACGAGCAGTACCACTACCTGGGCCTCTCGAGCGAGACGTCCATCAACATGAAAAACGCCATGGCGGCGAGCCCCGCGTACTTCCCCCAGAAGGCCGTCGTGGCCTGCCAGGGCGTCGAGGGCGCCTACCAGCAGATCGCCTGCGACCGCATGTTCAAGCACGCGCAGGTCAAGTACTTCAAGAGCTTCGAGGAGGTCTTCGTCGCCGTCGAGGAGGGCCAGTGCGACTACGGCGTGCTCCCCATCGAGAACTCCACGGCGGGCTCGGTCAACCACGTCTTCGACCTCATGATGAGCCACCGCTTCTCCATCGTGCGCACCTGCCGCCTCAAGATCGACCACAACCTGCTCGTGAAGCCCGGCGTGAAGCGCGAGGACGTGAAGATCGTCTACAGCCACCAGCAGGCCATCAGCCAATGTGCCGACTACATCGCCCACATCCCCGGCTGCCAGGTACAGGTATGCGAGAACACGGCCATCGCGTCGCAGATCGTGGCGCAGTCCGACCGCCGCGACATCGCCGCGCTCGCCTCGCGCTCCTGTGCCGAGCTCTACGGGCTCGAGATCGCCGACTCCGCCGTGCAGGACCTCGCCAACAACTACACGCGCTTCGCCTGCATCGCGCGCAACCTGACCATCTTCCCCGGCGCCGACCGCGCCTCCCTCATGGCCATCACGCCGCATGAGCCCGGCTCGCTCTACAAGGTGCTCGGCCTCTTCTACAGCCTCGACGTCAACCTCGTCAAGCTCGAGAGCCGCCCCATCCCCGGGCGCGACTTCGAGTGGATGTTCTACTTCGACATCGAGTGCCCAGCCGCGGCGCCCGAGATGCAGACCCTGCTCGATTCGCTTGGGGATGTCTGCGAGGACTACCGTTATCTCGGCAGCTACGCGGAGGTGATCTGATGGCGGCGCCCACGAAGGCGACCTTCGGCCTGCTCGGGCGCACGCTCGGCCACAGTTGGAGCCCCAAGATCCACGCGGGCCTCGGCAGCAGTCCCTACGAGCTCATAGAGCTGGAGCCCGACGAGGTCGTGCCGTTCATCCGCGAGGGCTCGTGGCGCGGCCTGAACGTGACCATCCCCTACAAGCGCGTGGCCGCCGAGGCGGCAGACCTGCGCTCCCCGCGCGTCGAGGCCCTCGGCGTGGCCAACACGCTGGTGCATGACGAGCAGGGCCGCGTCTTCGCCGAGAACACCGACGTCCTGGGCTTCGGGTACCTGCTCGACCGCTTCTTCCTCGAGTGCCACGGCCAGAAGGCCTGCGAGCTGCTCGCCGGCAGGAAGGCGCTCGTGCTGGGCACGGGCGGTGCCGCCCAGGCCGTGCATGCGTCGCTCGCCGAGCGCGGGGCCCAGACCGTCCTCATCTCGCGCACGGGCGACGAGACCTACGCCACCCTCGTCGAGCGCCATGCCGACGCGATCCTCGTCGTGAACACCACGCCCGTGGGCATGTACCCCCACTGCCCCGCCTCCCCGCTCGAACCCGGCACCCTCGCACGGCTTCCCCAGCTCAAAGGCGTCGTGGACGTGGTCTACAACCCCGAGCGCACGGGCATCGTGATGGAGGCGGAGCGCCTGGGCATCCCCGCTGCGAGCGGCCTCGAGATGCTCGTCGCGCAGGCGTACTACGCGAGCGCCCTCTTCCAGCACAAGACGCTCGACGAGGGACTCGTGGAGAAGATCATCGGCCAACTCCGCAGGGAGACGCGCAACGTGGCGCTCATCGGCATGCCCGGGGCGGGCAAGACCACCACAGGCCGCAGCCTCGCACGCCTCACGGGAAGGCCGTTCATCGACCTCGACGACGCGTTCACGCTCCGCTTCGGCATGAGCGCGGCAACCTGCATCAGGGAGCTCGGCGAGCCAGAGTTCCGCGCGCGCGAGACGGAGGTGCTCGCCTCCTACGGCGCGAGCTCCGGCATCATCATCGCCTGTGGCGGCGGCGTGGTCACCCAGCCGCGCAACTACGAGCTGCTGCACCAGAACGCGACCATCGTCTTTCTTGACCGCAGCATCGAGGAGCTCTCCTCTGAGGACCGGCCGCTCTCGCAGGCGAAGGGCGTCCAGAAGCTCGCGGAGGAGCGCATGGGGCTCTACCGCCAGTGGGCCGACCTGGCCATCTGCTGCACGGGAAGTGCCGCCGGCGACGCCCGCGGCATCAAGGCCACGTTGGGGCTCTAGCACGCCGCCCGAAACTGTCCGTCTAACGACCGTTCATCAGCGGATACGTCATTGCAGTTACCCCAATACATTCCTCATTTATACAATTAGTTGATTGTGTAAGAGGGGGACGCAATGACGTATCGAGAGATCGCGAGCGCCGTTATCGGCTGTGTGGGAGGTGTCGGCAACATCGTTGCCAACGCGCTCTGCATGACGCGTCTGCGCAACACGGTCGCGAACCCCGTCCTCATCAAACGTGACGCCATCGACGAGATCGACGCCGTGCTCGGCACGGCGGGCCGAGGCGCCAACGGCATCGAGGTCGTCTTCGGCCCCACCACGGTGCGCGGCGTCTACAAGGAGTTCTCGTCGCTCACGGGCCTCGACTCCATCGTGGAGCCCATCATCGGTTCCCGCAGGCCCGAGTCCAACTTCAGCGTGCACGTGACGACCGGACGCAAGCGTCTTGCGGACAGGCAGGACGGCAGCGCGGACGATTCCGAGGCTCCCGCCCCCAAGACGCTGCCCGACGACAGCGATGACCTGCTGGGTCGTCTCGCGGAGTTCCTTGATGACGACGAAGCCGCCAACCCCTTCTTCGAGCAGGACGAACGCCCGCGCCTGCTGATCATCAACGGCCCCACGCTCAACATGCTCGGCGTCCTCGAGACGAGCATCTACGGCAGCGTCGACTACCCCACCCTCCTCGCGCTGTGCAAGCAGGCCGCCGAGAGCGAGGGCTTCAAGGAGTGCCGCTGCTACCAGTCCAATCACGAGGGCGACCTCATCGATACGATTGAGGACGCCTACGGCGTCTTCGACGGCATCATCATCAACCCGGGAGGGTACGCCCACAGCTCCGTCGCCCTGCTCGACGCGCTCAAGGCCGTCAGCATCCCCGCCATCGAGGTGCACATCTCGGACACCGATGCCCGCGAGGACTTCAGGCGCGACTCCTACGTCTCGCTTGGCTGCATGGAGACCATCATCGGCATGGGCGTGGAGGGTTACCACCTTGCCATCCAGCACATGGCGGCCTATCTGCGCGACAAGAAACGCACGGCACACTAGGAGAAGCCCCGGCCACACAGGCAGACGCAAAGCGCCCCGCGAAAAGTCGGGGCGCTTCTTAGTGGTTCGTTCGCTCGTTTAGGGCGTGCTACCTGCGGCACATCCACACGGCCGAGTCGCTCACCAGCACGTCGACGCGCTCGTCGTGGTCGCCGTGCGGCAGCGGGTTGGAGCTGATGTTCAGGCTGCGCACCAGGCCCACCTTGACGCCCTCGTAGCTGCGCAGGAAGTTGTCCATGTAGCCCGCGCCATACGCGACGCGGTAGCCCTCGGCGTCGAAGCAGAGGCCCGGCACGAAGCAGAGCGACGCGGCAAGCTGCTCCTCCGTAGGCTCGGAACCGTCCTCGAGGACGTAGGTGATGGCGCCGTTGCGGGCCATCTTGGGATAGGCGATCAGCTTGCCCTCGGCCTTTGCCTGCTCGATGATGGCCGTCGCGTCAAACTCCTCGCGCGAGAACTTGTAGGCGAGGATGAGCTCGGCATCGCGGTAGGCTGCCAATGCGGAGATGTTGCGCCCAACCTCACGGTCCAGACGGGCCTTGTGCTTGGGCGCGATTGTGGGAAGTAGGGTGTCGTACGCATTCACAAGGGCACTTTTGCTGGCATCTTCGCCATAAAAACTCGCCATGGCTCCCCTTCCCCATAAACCCTACAAACCGCTATGCTTCACTTAAAGATAAAGAATTTGCGCACGATTGCGCACATTCTGTGGAGACTTCCTTGAAAACCAAACAAAGCACAAAATTCATCCATTCCGCGTCGCCTGTCCAGCACATTTCGGTGGGCGACATCACCGTGGAGGTCACGCGGAAACGCGTCAAGAACGTCAACCTGCGGGTGGGCGCCGATGGCCACGTGCGCGCGAGCGCGCCCGCCCGCGTGCCCCTCTCCGAGATCGAGCGCTTCGTCGCCTCGCGGGAGCCCTGGATACGCGCCCATCTCGCGCGGGTCGCCACGCGCCAGCAGGCGGAAGCCGCCGTCGGCTCCGCCGGCTCCACCGTCTTCCACTGGGGCAAGCCTTACACGCTCGCCGTGGTTGAGGCGGGCCCGCGCGAGAAGGAGCGCGTCACGGTCGTAGGAGAGGCGCTGGTCATGAGCGTGCGGCCTGCCCATACCGGCGATGACGAGGTGGCACGGGCCCACCGCGAGAAGCTGCTCTCGACGTGGCAGCGCGCTGAGCTCGAGCAGGTGCTTCCCGGCCTGGTCGCGCACTACGGCGCGCGCATGGGCCGCACCCCCCGCACGGTGCGCATCAGGCGCATGACGAGCCGCTGGGGCTCGTGCAACACGCGCACCGGCGCCATCACCATAAACCTCGCGCTCGTGGAATACGAGCCCGCCTGCCTCGAGGGCGTGATCGTGCACGAGCTCTGCCACCTCTTCGAGGCAAACCACGGGCCGCGCTTCTACGCGCTGATGGACCGCTATTTTCCCTCGTGGCCCGAAGCGCGCGCCCAACTTAAGGTGCGCCCGCTGCGCCGTCATGCGCTAACATAGGACGCTGTGTCAATGCCACCAAGACGCGCATGCCCCTAACGTGCGCGCAACGATACCAGGAGGGTCACTCATGCCCAACGAAGGCAGCTACGAAGTCGCGCTCAGGCGCAGCCAGCAGATCCAGGCCGACCTCGAGGTCCATCCCGAGGCCTACACCATGCTCACGGGCGACCGCCCCACGGGCAGGCTCCACCTCGGCCACTACTTCGGCACGCTCGTCGAGCGCGTCCGCCTGCAGGAAAAGGGCATCAAGACCAACATCATCGTCGCCGACTACCAGGTCATCACCGACCGCGACACCACCGAGCACATCGCCGACAACGTGTACAACATGGTCATCGACTACCTCGCCTGCGGCATCGACCCCGCCAAGACGATGATCTTCACGCACTCCGCAGTGCCCGCGCTCAACCAGCTCATGCTCCCCTTCCTCTCGCTCGTGAGCGAGGCCGAGCTGCAGCGCAACCGCACCGTCAAGGCCGAGCAGGAGGCCTCGGGCCACGCGCTCACCGGCCTGCTCCTCACCTACCCGGTGCACCAAGCCTGCGACATCCTCTTCTGCAAGGGCAACATCGTTCCCGTGGGCCGCGACCAGCTGCCGCACATCGAGCAGACCCGCCAGATCGCCCGCCGCTTCAACGAGCGCTATGGCAAGGTCTTCCCCACCGTCGACGGCCTGCTCACCTCCACGCCGCTGCTCCCCGGCCTCGACGGCCGCAAGATGTCCAAGAGCTACGGCAACGCCATCGCCATCTCCATGACGGACGCAGAGACCGCCAAGCTCATCAAGAAGTCGAAGAGCGACTCCGAGCGCAACATCACCTTCGACCCCGAGAACCGTCCCGAGGTCTCCGGCCTGCTCATGACCGCCGGCATCTGCACCGGCCGTGACCCCGAGGAGATCGCCGCCGAGATCGGCATGGGTGGTGCCGGCCAGCTGAAGCGTTACGTCACCGAGGCCGTCAATGGCTACTTCGCCCCCATCCGTGAGCGCAGGCAGGAGCTTGCGAAGGACATGGACTACATCAAGGACGTGCTGCACGACGGCAACGCGCGCGCCAACGCCATCGCTGAGCAGACCCTTGACGAGGTCCGCACTGCCATGGGCATGAAGTACTAGACGAGCGAATGTGGGGTCGTCCCCCACTATATCCTCACCAGAGATTGCCATAGGGCGCGTACTCGCACACGAGTACGCGCCCTTTCTGGATGCTTTGCGATAGACGTGGCCGCGCCGTCTCCCTCATTCCTCCGTCGCGCTGCTCCAGACGTATCCGGCGCCTGGCAGCATGTCCGCAAGGTACTCCGCATCGTGTTCGTACTCGACGCACCCCAACTCATAGAGCCCGTCATACGGCTCGCCGTCGGCGTAGAACACCACCACGTCACCCCAGGGCTCGAAGTAGCAGAGCGTTCCCGCCTCTCCGGTCGCAAGCGGCGTATCGCTCACGTCGAGCGGTTCGTCCAGATAGAAGATCTTCTCGTTGTCCGCGTAGTCCTCGATGGTCACGTTCAGCGGGCACCGGCCTGACAGGTCGTTTGCGGCGGAGCTGTCGTTCAGGTAGAACGGGAACTGGTAGCCCTGAGCTGTTATGGTCAGCCTGATGGGCTCGAGATACGGCACGCCCTCGCTTCCGGCAGCGAGCTCTGCCAACGCCGTTGTCACCGCCCGCCAACCCTCGCGATCACGGTCGGTCAGCTCCTGTTCGCTGCTGATGGTGAAGGACGCGTCCGGGTCCCAGCCACCGTCTTCGGCCATGAGGTCAAAGACAAGGTGGCTCGTGGGGGCATCCAAAACCAGAAGATCGCTATCCTTGCGGGTGGATGCCGCCCGAAGGTCGTAGTCGTTCGCTATCTGGGCAAGCTGGTCAAACGCGCTTTCGTCCACCACGTAGTCCATGCCCGTCTCGCGCGAGTTGTGCCACTCGCGACTGCGCGTGCTCAGCGTGACGCGGCCGTCATCACCACGCCGGAGCTCCGTGGAGTCGCCCCCGCCGGTCATGCCGCCGCCACTCGTCAGGCGCACCGCGCGAATGCGGGAACCCGCCAAGGGATCCGAAGCGCTTCCCTTCCCTCCCTTGCAGCCAGACAGCCCCATGGCAAGCATGAGACCTGTTCCCAACCCAAGCGACGTAAAGGTGCGCCTCGTGATCATGGCGGGCTCCCCGTATACAGCTTTTTTGAAACCTTACTTGAGAGTAGCGTACATCACGGCCTTGATGGTGTGCATGCGGTTCTCGGCCTCGTCGAAGACGCGCGACTGCGGGCCCTCGAAGACCTCGTCGGTGACCTCCATCTCGGTGATGCCGAACTCCTCCGCGACCTCCTTGCCATGGGTGGTGTTGGTGTCGTGGAAGCTGGGCAGGCAGTGCTCGAAGATGGCGGTCGGCTTGGCCTCGGCCATGAGCTCGGCGGTCACGCGGTACGGGGAGAGCATCTTGATGCGCTCGCCGAAGAGGTCGTAGGACTCGCCCATGGAGACCCAGATGTCGGTGTAGAGGCAGTCGCAGTCCTTGGCGCCCTCGTGCGGATCCTCGGTGAGCACGATCTCGCAGCCGTTCTCGGCGGCGATGGCACGGCAGGTCTCCACGAGCTCGGCCTTGGGCATGCGCTCCTTGGGACCGCAGGCGCAGAAGTTGATGCCGAGCTTGGCGCAGACCACCATGAGGGAGTTCGCCACGTTGTTGCAGCAGTCGCCGAAGAACGTGAGCTTCTTGCCGCGCACGTCGCCGACCTCCTCCTGCAGGGTCAGGATGTCGGCGAGCATCTGCGTGGGATGGAAATCGTCGGTGAGGCCGTTCCACACGGGCACGCCGCTCTTGTCGGCGAGCTCCTGGACGTCGGACTGCTTGAAGCCACGGAACTCGATGCCGTCATACATGCGGCCGAGCACGCGGGCGGTGTCCTCGATGGACTCCTTGTGACCCATCTGGGAGCTGTTGGGGTCGAGGTAGGTGACGCCCATGCCCAGGTCGTAGGCGCCGACCTCGAAGGAGCAGCGCGTGCGCGTGGAGGTCTTCTGGAAGATGAGGACGACGTTCTTGCCCTCGAGGTAGCGGTGCGGCACGCCGGCGCGCTTCATGCTCTTGAAGTCGGCTGAGAGCTTGAGGAGGTACCGGATCTCGTCAGACGAGTAGTCGAGGAGCTTGAGGAAGCTGCGGCCTGCGATGTTGACGCCCATGGAGGTTCCTTTCGTATTGACGGCCCGCTCAGAGCGGGACAGGGTAAGCGCATAGATGATAGCAAGTATCGGTTGCTGTTGGGTTACTCATGCCTTCTTGTGGAAGGCACGTGGCCACACCTAGAGGTCCTCGCGCCAGAACGCCATGCTCATGCAGCGCGGGCCGCCACGGCCACGCGAGAGCTCGGCGGACGGGATCTCGAGAAGCTCGAGCCCCGCTTTGTAGAGTACCTCGTTGGTGACGTTGTTGCGCTGATAGACGCAGATCTTGCCCGGTGCCACGGCGAGGGTGTTGGAACCATCGTTCCATTGCTCGCGGGCAGCTGCCGTGGGGTCACCGCCGCCGCAGAGGATGAGCCTGACCCCGTCGAGGCCGAGCGCCTTGGCGAGCACGTGCTCGAGGGTGTCGACCAGCTCGACGATGTTGACCTCTCCCCGTTCGGAACCCTTGGTGAGCTTGAATACCTGCAGGGCGCCCAAGATGGCGGGATGGATGGTGAACTTGTCCACGTCGATCTGCGTGAAGACCGTGTCGAGGTGCATGAAGGCACGCGATGCGGGGATGTTGAACGCGTAGATGGTGTCGACCTCGCAGCCCGGCACGTCCCAGAAGTAGTTCTGCGCGAGCAGGTCGATGGCCGATGCCTGCGTGCGCTGCGAGATACCGATGGCGACCGTGTGCTCGTTGAGGTTGAGCACGTCGCCGCCCTCGATGTCGAACGCGGCATCGCGATGATACCAAAGCGGCACGCGACGATATGCAGGGTGATACTTGAAGATAAACTCGCCGAGCAGGGTCTCGCGGCGCCGCGTGACCGTAAACATGTGGTTGAGGTTGGCCCCGCAGCCCACGATGGCGAACGGGTCGCGCGTGAAGTAGGCGTTGGGCATAGGGTCGATCAGGAGGCCGTTCTCGGAGTCCTGCGCGGCACTCACGCGGTCCACGAGCAGCTGGGAGGCCCTGGTGGGCAGCGCGATCTCGTTCTTGCGGATGCCCGTGATGGTCTTCTCCACGAAGCGCTGGGTGTCCTGGATGGCGTAGAGGAACTCCTTCACGGCACGCTGTGCCGGCGCCCCCTGCAGGCCCGATTCCTGCACCCACTGCTCCGTATACTCCTCGCGCGCCCCCGGCTCGCTGTCAAGCGCCTCCGCGAGGAGCTTCTCGAGGTAGAGCACCTCGACCCCCTCGGCGCGGAGCATGTCGGCGAACAGGTCGTGCTCCT
>CACYAX010000062.1 GCA_902772435.1 uncultured Coriobacteriaceae bacterium
CGTCAACAGCACCTTCAACTTCGAGGGTGTCGAGGTCGACGAGGAGAAGCTCGTCGAGGGCGCACAGGTCAAGGTCACCGCTGACATGAAGGGCGCCAAGCTCGAGGACAACGTCTTCAAGGCGTCCAAGATCGAGTTCGTGGACTAGCGGTAGGCGATGTGCCACAGCTAGACGAAGCCTGAGGAAGCGGGGTGAGACGAGTTCTCACCCCGCTTCGTCCTACGTGGCGGGTTTCCGCCAAGCGGGAACGTGTATGAGCTGAGGAGGCTCCATGAAGACGCAGGATAGGCCACAGCCCCTGGCGGGCATCATCCTCACGGCATGTTCCGTCCTGCTCGTTGCGGGTGCGCTCACGTTTGCCGGGCCCTGCGCGGCCCATGACGGCGTGTTGGGTCCCTGCGTGTGGGCTAACCGCATGCTTGTGGCCGTGGGCGTGGTCACGACCGTCATCGGCGCGGTGCGCATCTTCGAGCTCGACGAGGGCGAGCGGCGCGGGCTCTCGTTTGCCTGCGGGTGTCTGGGCGTGCTCATCGCCCTCACGCCCGGGGTGGTCATCGACCTGTGCGCGGATCCCGCCATGCCCTGCCAGACCATCATGAGGCCCTTTGCCCTGGCCGTAGGTGGAGCGATCGCGCTGGTGGGTTTCGTCGATTTGGCGCTGCGCCTGCGTGCCGTCTCCAAGCACTAGCTCTGGTCTTGCGCATGTCGTGGGCGCGTAGGCCGAAAGGCAGGTGCGTGCCGTGGGCGCATTCGTGGCAACGCATGCATAATGGAGGCATATTCCGCGTGGAGAGGGGGCTCCCATGGCAACGCTGCTCTATCAGGGACATGGTTCGCTGAGGCTCACGACCGCCTCGGGCAAGGTGGTCTATATCGATCCCTTTATGGGGGGAGACGAGCTCTACGCCGAGCCCGCCGACCTCATCCTCGTGACCCATCAACACTATGACCACAACCAGATAGACAAGATGCCCCATGCGCCGGGCTGTGCCATCTGGCAGAACATGGACTCCCATCCATCGCCTGTGACCTATCTGACCAGCACGTTCCTGGATGGCGAGCTGACCGTGGAGGCCGTCGAGGCCTACAACCACCACCACAAGAAGGACGAGTGCGTGGGCTATGTGGTGCAGGTGGACGGCGTGTCGGCCTACTTCTCCGGCGACACGGGCGTGACCGAGCAGATGCGCCGCGACCTCTGCGCCCGTGGCATCGACTGGGTCTTCCTGCCCGGTGACGGCACGTATACGATGACGGAGACCGAGGCCGCCGAGCTGGCGCGGAGCTTCGGCCCACAGTGCCACACGGTGCCCATCCACCTTGCGCCTGGCAAGGCCTATGACAAGCGCAAGGCCCAACGATTTGCGCGCGTCGCGGGCAATGCCGTGCTCGTGGAGCCGGGACAGACGGTGGAGCTCGTCAAGTAGGGAAGCGCCTCCGCGTACGACGATGGAAACACCGTGGGCTGCGGGGACAGCGCGCGCCCATGCTCGTATATCTCCTCAGGAGGGGAGCGCCAAGCTCTCCGCATACGATCGGAGATGGTAGTGAGCATACGATTCAAAGACATCGGCAAGGCGACGATAGGCGCCGGCATGATGGCCGTGCAGGCTGGCGCGGGAGCCTTGTCGAAGCTGGGGACGGGCGTGCGGGCCGCAGGCCAGGCGACGGAGGCGTCCATCGCCTCAAAGGCGCTGCCGCTCGCCGCGCAGGCGGGCATCGGAGCCGAGGTGCACGCTATCGCGACCCGCTTTGGCCGTGCCGCCAGGGTGCATGCGTCCGAATACCCCTATGGATGGCATACGGTGCGCGACCTCGCGCAGGTAGCGGGCTCGGGCGCGGCGGTCTGGCTGGCGTGGAAGGGCAAGCGTGCCGCAATCCCGGTTTCCATCGCGACGGCAGCGGCCGTGGCGGGCCTCTCGGCCCTGTCGGAGTTCCGCGACCCGCAGCCCGCGGGCACACAGGAAGCCGACGCACGGCGCAAGGTCATACGGGCTGCCGTGGACAGCCTTCCCAACATCGCCGGAGCCGCGACCTTCGCGCTCGCACCATCAGCGCGCAACGCGCTCACGGCCCCGCTTGACTTTGCCCGCCGCGACCCGCTCAAGCCCTTCAGCCGTATGGACGAGGCCCGCAACCTGGTGATGCTCTACGGCGTCTACACCATGGTGGGCCACTGGCTCGAGATGGCGTTTTGCGAGCTCATTCGCCTGGGCATCGTGGACGGCGACTACGACCGCTCCAACACGATGCTCTGGGACTGGTGGTTGCACCCGTTCCCGGCAGAGGGTATCGCGGGCGTGCTCATCGCGCTTCTGCTCTCGCCGCTGCGCGAGCACCTGCTCAAGCTGACGGGCGGCCGCACGGTGCCGGCGCTCGCGGCGAGCTTCCTCGTCAACCAGGTGGCGTGCACGTCCATCGACTACCTGACGGGCATGGTGGCCAACCGCAACTACGAGCTCTGGGACTACCGCGAGATGCCCTTCAACTTCCAGGGGCAGGTCTGCCTGCAGAACTCGCTCGTGTATACGGCGGCAGCCACGCTCGTGGCCTGGGTTGCCTATCCCGCGCGCCAGAAGTGGCTGCGCGTCATGCCTGACGACGCGACCAACCTGATGGCGGCCGCCTTCCTGCCCGTGTACGCCTTCCTCTGCCAGCTCTACTTCATATAGGGCGCACGGGCAGCCGCGCTCGTCTTGTGCCTAAACGAATGCGGGCCAAGGAGTCTGGTGCTCCTTGGCCCGCGTGTCATGCGCGTGTGGTGCCCTCGTTACAGGACGTAGGTCTCCAGGTAGCGGCCCACGCCGTCCTCGAGCACGGGGTACTCGGTGATGGCGTCGGCGATGGCCTTCGCCTTGTCGCAGCCGTTGGCCAGGCAGACGCCCCAGCCCGCGGTCTCGAGCATGGCGATGTCGTTGTCCATGTCACCGAAGGCCATGATCTCGTTGAGGGGGATGTTGTTGCGCTCGGAGAAGCGGCGCACGGCGACGCCCTTGTTGAGGCCTGGCGCGACGAACTCCACGCAGCCGCGAAGGTGCGCACGGAGTCCCAGTAGGGGGAGGGGTGGGCGTTGACGACGGCCATGATCTCGTCGTCGAGCTCGGGCCGGTACTGGCACTCGATCTTGCCGGTGTCCTTGAGCGCCATCTGCGCGATGGTTGCCTTCTCGGGATGGGAGGAGTTGCGCTCCATGCTCGCCAGCTGCATCTCGTCGAAACGCTTGACCAGAACGTGGTCGTAGGCGTTCTCGTAGACGATGACGTTGCAGTCAAGCGGCCACATGAACTCGCAGATCTCGGCGATGTACTCCTTCTTGAGCAGCATGATGTGCTCGATGCCTTCGTGGAAGCGGTCCCAGAGGTCGCCGCCGTTCATGCCGATGGCGAGGTCGAACTCGAAGGAGAGGCCCCAGTCGTGGGCCTTGTCGAGCGCGCGGTGGTCGAGCGGACGGCCGGAGGCGGTGCCGAAGAGGACGCCGCGCTCGTGCAGGCGCTCGAGGGCGTCGAGGGTGCGAGGCATGGGTGTGGTGCCCTTGACGTTGAGCGTGCCGTCAACGTCGGCGATGACTGCGGTGACCTTCTCGATCATGGTGCCTCCTGGCCGTGGTATTCGTCATAACGACTATCAGTATAGCTATTTCGCGCGTGCCTCTTTGCGTATGACAATAGGTTCTGACTGTCTGCATGAAAGGATAATCTGGACACTGCAGTGTTACAGGGCGGGCAATTGCCGCGGCCGGTATGTTTGCTTGACGGCAAAGTGGGGTAGGGTTAGAACGGTAACAATGAAGGGGTCGTGGCGCTGCGGTGAGCGGCGCCGCAAGGAGGAACCGCCATGGATGAGAAGACGAAGAAAAAGCTCAAGAACGACCTGCTCCTTTGGGGTGTCGTCATTGTTGGTGCCGTGCTTTGGATGGTCATGAACGTCAATATATACGGTGGCCTTTCGCTGGGGTCGGTGCTCTTTCCCGGGATTTTCGGCGTCATCGGCATCTATGGTTTCGTTACGACCATCATGAGGATGAGAGGGTAGCGAGGCTGCGCGCTCTCCTTCCGCAACGAACCGCTCTGTTTGTTGCAGCCACCCAACATAAACTGCCTTGGCGGGCGTGCTTTCGGGCGCGCCCGCTTCTTTTGCGCGAGTGGAAGCTTGCCGCCGCAGGATGCTTCGGATCCCTCCGGTTTTTGCTTGGGTAAACCCGGCGCTCCGGGGGGCAAAATGCCCCTCAATCTTGCAGGAGGGGACGCCGCATGGACGCAAGAGCTTCTTATGCGTCTTTTTTTTCGAGCACTCCCTAGTATCGGCTTGCGGAATCCTGCGGAAACACGTGCTGATACCCTGGCTTTCAGAAAAGAATGACGCATAAGAAGCTCTTGCGTCCAAAGGTTGACTGCCAGAGCGTGTTTCATGCTCGGTGTTGGCTGGATTGCGCGGTTCACGGTTGCCGGAGGTGCAACTGATGGCGTGAGTTCTACTGCGTGTCCCTCTTTGTCTACTCGATCTCAATTGCATCTTAGAATCATTGTCAGTTGAGAAAGAGGAGAACGGTTGCCGTTTAGCGTGGGATTTTAACTAAATTTTTAATGCTAACCGTCCCTTGTTTGCGTTGGGATACAATCGGCCTGCAGCCGCATGAGGCGGTTGTTGGCAAACCCCGACGCGCGGAGGCATGATGGCAGACAACACTGGCGGCAGCGCATGCACGGCAGACGGTCAGAGAAAGCCTCTCATCTGCGTCACCCCTCGCTGGCTTGAGATCCCGCGCTTCCCGATGATGCCCGACCAGATCGCGCCGCACGAGGCAGCGGCCAACGTGCAGATGGATGCCATCATCGCTGCGGGCGGCCTGCCCCTCATGATGCCGCTCACCACCGACCGGGGCCTCATGCGCGAGTACGTCGCGATGTGCGATGGCTTCAGCATGCCAGGTGGGCAGGACGTGAACCCGCGCCTGTGGGGGAGCGACGAGGAGGTCGATCCCAGTCTCCTGTGTGCTGAGCGCGACGCCTTTGACTATCCCTTCCTCGAAGAAGTCCTCGCAGCTCACAAGCCCCTTTTCACCATCTGCCGCGGCACGCAGATGCTGAACGTGGTCTGCGGCGGCACGCTTTGCATGGAGGTCACGCGCCGCACGCCGCGCGCGGGCATGGCCAACTGGCGTCACACGGGCATCCTCAACGGCGTCGCGCATGAAGTGGAGGTGCGCGAGGACACGCTGCTGTCGCGCTGCGTGGGCGGTGCGCGCACCATCCAGGTCAATTCGAGCCACCACTGCTGCGTGGAGCGTCTCGGCACGGGCCTCGAGCTGGTGGGCGAGGCGACTGACGGCATGCCCGAGGCAGTAGAGATGCCGGGCGAGCCGTTCGTGCTCGGCGTGCAGTGGCACCCCGAGTATACCTGGTCGTATGTGCAGACCGACCGTATGCTCTGGGACGCGTTCATCGCCGCCTGCCGCTAGTCGTATCGGCCTCGGTACCCAAAGTCACGGGCTGCCCTCCGCCAAGCTGCGGAGGGCTTTTTTTAAGCTTGCTGCTTCGAGGGCCTGGCGCACGTGTTGGCGTCCCCGTTCGCAGGCGCGGACGGGGCGCTCACTTGGGGTCCTTACGTGCAGCGCTCTTGTTCTGGTGTCCCTGCGCTCGTCTTTCCGCATGGCTCGGTGGCTGGATACGCCCTCCGATATGGCTGGTGGCCATGCAGCCCTTCGTTATAATCAATGCGGTTAAGCATGGTAAGTGATGGATAACTCTCGCGCAACAAGGCGCTGGTAAACGGGCAAAACCGTTGGAAGGACTTTCGTTTCTATGGACGTGTTCGAGGGCGTGGCCAACACTACTTACATCCCTCTGGTGGCGCGCATCTACGTCTCCAAACGCTTCCCCGAGTACTTCTATGATGCCAAGGCACTGGAGCTTGAGCCCTATCTGCCCGAGGGCATGCGCAAGGGCTCGTCCGAATACACCAACATGGCCTCAGTGGCGCGCTACCACAACTTCGACGAGATGGTGAGCCGCTTCCGCGCTGCCCACGAGGCCTGCAACGTCGTGAACCTCGGGGCGGGGCTCGACACCTCATATTGGCGCCTCACGAGCGAAGGCGGCGTGGGTCAGACGCGCTTTTACGAGCTTGACCTACCCGAGGTGATCGAGGTGCGTCGCCAGGTTTTGGGTGAGGCGGAGGGGGAGAGGCTCATTGCGGCCGACATGTTCTCCCTCGATTGGACTGGTGGGCTCGACGCTACCCTGCCCACGCTGTTTGTGGTGTCGGGCGTGTTCCAGTATTTCCGCGAGGACGAGGTGGTGGCCTTCGTCGCCGCGCTCAAGGAGGCGTTTCCGCAGGGAGAGCTGCTGTTCGATGCGACCAACGAGAAGGGCCTCAAGTTCACCAACTGGTTCATCAAGCGCACGGGCAACGCGGACGCGCTCATGTACTTTTCCGTGAACGATGCCCAGGCATTCGCGCGCAAGACGGGGACTGCGCTGGTCGAGCAGCGTGTGTTCTTTGCCGATGCGCGTGCCCAGCTGCGGCGCAGGCTCGGCGTCGTGAGCCGCGTCTCGATGAAGGTCTCAGACGACGACAAGCGGACCAACATCATCTACCTGCGGCTCAATTAAGCTTGATCTGTGTGGCGTGAGACGGCTAAGGGGGTTGGCCACCAGCCAGCGCCCGTCTGCCGTTGGCCCTATTGGGTTTAGCGTGTACATGGCGTAGACAACTTGGGCGTCCAGCCGCCAATCAGTGCCTGAAAACCAGGGGATAGGCGCGGATCATAAGCGTTTTGCGATGCCGCATGGACGCAAGTGCTTCTTATGCGTCATTTTTTCTTGACATGCGGAGTAGTGGCAAGTCGTTTCCTGCGGAAATGCCCCTTGCTACTCGAGTGTTCTTCGAAAAAGGACGCATAAGAAGCACTTGCGTCCAAGGATTGACCTGTAACGGCCTTTTCTCGCGAAAATGGTACGGAATCGGAGCCCCGAGAGCGCGGGCCGCCCTAGATGGCGCTACCATGGGCTGCGCATATCAGACCAAAGAAAGAAGATCACATGATTCGACTCATCGCATCCGACATGGACGGCACGCTCCTCGACGAGAACGGCAAGGTGCCCGAGGAGACCTTTGACCTCATCCACCAGCTCCACGAGAAGGGCGTCACCTTCGTGGCGAGCTCGGGCCGCAGGTACAACACCCTGCGCTGGTTCTTTGAGCCTGTGGCTGACGAGATGGACTACGTGGCCTCGCTCGGTACCGAGGTCTACGCCGACGGCAAACTCCTCGATCGCGAGGTCTTCTCGTACGGTTCGATCCTGCGCCTGTTCGAGACCTGCGCACCCTTCGACTGCCTGCACCTCGCTCTCCACGACGAGCAGCGCACCTTCCTGCTCGACGACCTCTCTGAGTATGTGCGCGAGAACGACAAGGACCTGCCCAACGCCGAGCGCGTGGACGACCCTCCTTCGGCGGACACCTGCATCATCAAGGCGTCCATCTGCTGCGAGCGCCCCAAGGACATCATGGACATGGCCTATGTGCTCGAGCGCGAGCTGGGCGACCTCTTCACCTTCATGCCCTCGGGCGAGAAGTGGATCGACGTCACGCCGAGCTACGTGAACAAGGCCACGGGCCTCGACCAGGTGCTGCGCTACCGCGGCATCGATGCGGCAGACGTCATGTGCTTCGGCGATTCGATGAACGACTACCAGATCCTGCGCCATGTGGGTCATCCCGTGGTCATGGCCAACGCGCGCTATGCCGTGCGCCAGACCGCCGGCGCGCGCATCGCGGGCACCAACGCCGAGCATGCGGTGCAGGCCATCATGCGCGAGGTGCTCGAAGGCCTGGAGTAGCGCGCAGTAGCCCTGCGACGGAAATTGGCACAAAAGACCGACGGTCCTTTGCACCAGATTGGTACAGAGGACCGTCGGATTTTTGTGCCAATAGCTGGTTATTCTTCGGGCAGGCGCGCGACGTCGATCCACGCGCAGGGTGCGCAGACGCGCTCGAGCTCCTCGGGCGTGAGGCGCACGGCGCTCGCGGGCGTGCCCGCGGCAGGGTAGACCACGTCAAAGCGGCGGAGCGATTCGTCAAGGTAGATGTCGCAGCACTCGTTGACGCCGAAGGGGCAGACGCCGCCCACGCCGTGGCCGATGAGCCCCTCAGCCTCCGCGGCGGAGAGCATCTTCGCCTTGGTGTGGAAACGGGCCTTGTACTTCTGGTTGTTGACGCGTGCGTCGCCAGCGAAGAGGATGAGCGCGACGCGGTCGCCCACATGGAACGAGAGGGTCTTGGCGATGCGCGCGGGCTCGCAGCCCACGGCTTCGGCGGCGAGCTCGACCGTGGCGCTCGACTGCGCGAACTCCATGATGCGGTCTTCCAGGCCAAACTGTGCGACGTGGGCACGGGCGCGCTCGATTGCCATGACGGATCCTTTCGCTGTGTGTCGGCTATGCCTGCGCGGCCGCTTCGGCGGCAAGCGCCTGCTGCACGCGGGAGTAGTGCAGGAAGATGCCCTGCTCGGCGAGTTGGGCGATCTCGTCCCAGGTGGCGAGGCGGAAGTTGATGGCCTCGGACTGCTGCAGGGTGACGTCCTCGGCAGCGAACTGCAGGTGGAAGTGGTAGATGTCCACCATGTAGTTGTCGCCGCGGGCGAGGTCCACGTTCTCATAGCACCAAACGGGCTCGATGAGCTGGTCCGAAACGTCGAGGCCCGTCTCCTCGGCTACCTCGCGCGTGACCGCGTCATGCGGGGTTTCGCCGGAGAGCACGCCGCCGCCCGTGACCTCCCACCAGCCCGCCGCCCAGCGCTTGTCGAGCGCGCGCTGCGTGATGAGCACCTTGCCGTCCTGGTTCTCGATGAGCGCCAGCACGTAGAGCATGTACTGGCCCTCCTTGAGGAACGCGCCCTCGCGGGGGATGGTGAGGCCGGTGCGGTTGCGGTCGGCGTCGTAGATGTCGATGAACTCTTCCATGCGTGCGTGCCTTTCGGTCGGTATCTGCGGAGGCCATTGTAGGGCATTAATGGTTCAAGCAGGTTACGGGCACGCGGGCGAGATGTCGCCAGAACGGCCGCGAACTGGCGACAAGTCGCAGCCCTTCGGGCGGGATGTCGCCAAATCGGCCGCGAACCAGCGACAAACGGCACCCCGTCGGGCGGAATGTCGCCAGAACTGCCGCGAACTGGCGACAAGTCGCACCCCCCCGCGGACCTAGCGGTCGAGCCAGAGGAAGTTCATGAAGCTCGGCACTTCCCGCTCCCAGGCCGCCTCGTTGTGCCCGGCACCGAGGTTGCAGTGCACGCGGGTGTTGATCCCGCGCTCCTGGAGCGCGTCGACCATCTTCCACGTGGCCCGCGCCTCGGCAGAGTCGGTCTCGGGGTTGCCGCCGGCCCGCATGCGGCCCCCCTCAAGCTCGCCCCAGGAGAGGAAGATGCGCGTGTCAGCGTTGATGGGGGAGCGGTCCAGCTCCTCGCGCAAACGCTTGCCGCTCCAGCGCAGGCCCGTGGAGAGCGGCGCGGCCTTCCCGAAGACGTCGTTGTGGGCGATGGCGCCGTAGAGGCTCATGATGCCGCCCATGCTCGAGCCCGCAATACCCGTCGCCTCGCGGTGCGGCCAGGTGCGCAGCCAGCCGTCGATCATGGGTTTGATGTCGTTGATGATCCACTGGAACGTGGCCTCGCCGAGCGGCTTGATGCGATGGCCGAACATGGTGCGCGGGTAGGGGCAGTACTCGTCCAGGCGGCCTTGGCCCTCGTGGCAGCACTCCATGCCCACGATGATGACGGGCTTCTCCCAGCCATCGAGGAAGCTCTTGAGCCCCCAGCTCTTGCCGTAGGTGGCCATCTCGTCGAAGAAGAGGTTATGGCCGTCGAAGAAGTACATGACGGGATAGCGCTCCTCAGAGTTATCGTAGCCGTCCGGCAGGTAGATGTGCAGCTTGCGGGTTGAGTCCGCAGGCGGGTAATACATGTCGCGATAGATGACCATGAAAGCCCCCTGTGTATGCGTGTTGGTGCGTTGATAGTCTAGGACAAAAGGGCGCGCCGATGTGAGCGGCGCGCCATCATATCGCTTTGTCCTCTGGCTGGCAAGATGGCCCGAAATGTATCTGGGCCGGCAGCCAACGCCAGGCAGCTACTCCTCGTTGACGTCGGTCTTGCCGATCATGATGTTCAAGATCTCCACGTCGGTAGGTTGCATACCCACGCGGCCCACGTAGCCCATCGCATGGATGGTTTCCTCGGGCGTCTCGCCCACGAGGCCGTCGCCTGGCAGGAAGTTGCAGCCGGCGAGCGCCTGGTCGCAGCCGAGGATGGCCGCGTCCACGGCAGCGCTGATCTTGGCGGCGCAACTCGGCTTGGCGCCGTCGCACACGATGCCGCCCACGTTGACCAGCGTGTTTACCACCGTGGCCTCGTACTGCTCGAAGTTGCCGCCGCGCAGCATGCAGATTGCCGCGCCGGCGCCGCAGCTCGCACTCACCGCGCCGCAGAATGCCGAGAGCTCGCCGATATAGCGCTTCACGTGCACGGCCACGAGGTCGGAGAGCGCCACGGCGCGTACCAGCTGCTCGTGGGAGGCCCAGAGCTCGTGGGCGTACTCGAGCACGGGCATCGAGCAGGTGATGCCCTGGTTGCCGCTGCCGCAGCAGATGACCACGGGCATCGCGCAGCCGCTCATGCGCGCGTCGGAGCCTGCGGCCGCGCTCGCGCGGGCCTTGCAGGTGATGTCGTTGGAGCGGCTGGAGAGCAGCGTGCGGCCGATGTTGGCGCCCCAGTTGCCATGGAGACCCTCGTCGGAGATGGCTTTGTTGGTGTCGATCTGGAACGTGATGAGCTCGTCGATGTCTTCCAGCTTGACCGTGTGCGCGAACTCCCAGACCGAGGCGAGCGAGAGCGAGGCGCGCGGGTCGTCCTCGGAGGTCATGCGCTGTGCCGCTGGGTGGTAGACGTCGCCGAGCGAGATGGGCGCGCCGTCGAGGGTGAGTTCGGTCACGTTGGTGTGGCGCTCCTCGATGCAGGCCACGGCGGTGTGCCCGCCGCCTACGACCACGGTGCGCACGTAGAGGTTGGGCACGTCCTCGACGAGGCCCACCGAGCAGATGCCCTGCTCGAGGAGGGTGCGGGTCTTCACGCGGTCCTGCTCGGTCACGGACTCGAGCACCTCGAGCGCGCGCGTCTCCTCGCCACCTACGATGCCGAGCAGCGCCGCCGCCTCGATGCCGCGCATGCCGCCCGAGTTGGGCACCGTGACGCTCTTCACGTTCTTGATGATGTTGCCGCTGCAGGCGACGTTCACGTGCTCGGGCAGGCGACCGAGCGCCGCGCGGGCGAGCGCGGAGGCGTAGGCCACGGCGATGGGCTCGGTGCAGCCAAGGGCGCAGACGAGCTCGTCTTTGAGAACGGCGATGTGGTTGGCGTAGGCGGTGGCGTCCATGGGGTTCCTCTCATGCGGCATTAGCAGCATAGTAGCGCGAGAGCGTGGGTGATTTGTTGATGTACCAGCAACTTCGCAATTATTGGGCAGCACGTGGATGCAAGGAGTACGATTCGGCATGGGCGTCTCGTATGCAGGCGTCTTTCATTCGTGGTCCGCACGATAATGCAGTGTGATGACGATGGCAATGAGCGTCATGTCTCCCTCGATTGCATTATCTAGGGACGCTCACGAATCGTGGCCTCAAAACCATAGTGAGACCGGCAAGGAGCGAGTAAGTTTGGGCTCCATGTGCAAAAAGCGCCCCCGTCTCTTTGCAAAGAGCTCATGTCATCTGCAAAAACACTAGAAATTGAGCGCAAATTGCGGTATTGTACTGCGCGTATGAGCATGGGGCTCATACAAGGTATCTATCGGCCCCCGAGAGCATGTACGTTTCCAACCGCGATAGGCATCCCGCCGAACGCCTGAGGCAGCCGCCATGACAATCGGGGCCCCGTTTCCGAAAGGGGTCCACCTTTGAGTGAGATTCAGAACTCGTCGATCTTTTCCCTCGATGACGTCTCCGACGAGGAGATGAGCCAACTCATCGACGGAACGATCACCGCCTTTGACGAGGGCGACCTTGTCACCGGCACCGTTGTCAAGATTGAGCATGATGAGGTCCTGCTCGACATTGGCTTCAAGTCTGAAGGCGTCATTCCTGCCCGCGAGCTGTCCATCCGCAAGGACGTCAGCCCCGACGAGATCGTCGCCGTTGGCGATCAGATCGAGGCCCTTGTTCTCCAGAAGGAGGACAAGGAGGGTCGTCTCATCCTCTCCAAGAAGCGTGCTGAGTACGAGCGTGCGTGGAACCGCGTCGAGGAGAAGTTCAACGCTGGCGAGAACGTCGAAGGCGAGGTCATCGAGGTCGTCAAGGGCGGCCTTATCCTCGACATCGGCCTCCGTGGCTTCCTGCCTGCCTCCCTCGTCGACCTGCGCCGCGTGAAGGACCTCACCGCCTACACCGGCACCCGCATCGAGGCCCGCGTCATCGAGATGGACCGCAACCGCAACAACGTCGTCCTCTCCCGTCGCGTCGTGCTCGAGGAGGCTCGCCGCGCCGAGCGCTCCGAGATCCTCTCCAAGCTCCAGAGTGGCATGCGCCTCAAGGGCACCGTCTCCTCGATCGTCGACTTCGGCGCGTTCGTGGACCTCGGTGGCATCGACGGCCTCATCCACATCTCCGAGCTCTCGTTCTCGACGTCGACCTCAACCGCGAGCGCATCTCCCTCGGCCTCAAGCAGACCACCGAGGATCCTTGGCGTTCGCTCGTCAAGAAGTACCCCGTCGGCGCCATCGTTGAGGGCACCGTCACCAAGCTCGTCACCTTCGGTGCCTTCGTCGACCTCGGCGATGGCGTTGAGGGCCTCGTGCACATCTCCGAGATGGCCCGCCAGCACGTTGACGCTCCCGCGCAGGTCTGCGCTGTGGGCGACACCGTCCAGGTGAAGGTCATGGAGATCGACCTTGACCGTCGTCGCATCTCCCTCTCCATGAAGGCCGCTGCCGAGACGCTGGGCGTCGAGGTCGAGGTCAAGCCGATGGAGTCCGACGAGGCTGAGACCGAGGCTGAGGCTGAGGTCGAGGCTCCTGTCGAGGAGGCTCCGGCTGAGGAGACCGCCGAGTAAGGCACGCCACACCAACCGGCTGTGAAGCGGGGTCACCTTCGGGTGGCCCCGCTTTTGTTCTGCCAAGAGGTTGGCACAAAGAACCGACGGATGTATGCACCAACTGGCACAAAGAACCGACGGATGTATGCACCAACTGGCACGCAGAACCGACGGATGTATGCACCAGCTGGCACGCAGGACCGACGGATGTATGCACCAGTTGGCACGCAGAACCGACGGATGTCTGCACCAGCCGTCGTGCAACCGATCTGGCCTATACTGACTGACACGGTCCTTGCAGCACGCCGTGACGTCGGGCATCGAAAGGGAGGACAGCCATGAGCAGCGCACCCATTCTCGTGACGGGCTTCGAACCGTTCGGCGGGGAGAGCCTCAACGCGTCGTGGGAGGCTGTGCGCCTCCTGCCCGACCGCATCGCGGGCCGTCCCGTCGAGCGGATGCTGCTGCCCGTCGAGTTCGGCCATTCGGGAGACCTGCTCTGTGCTGCGGTCGAGCGGCTGGCACCTGCGGCGGTGGTCATGGTGGGGGAGGCCGGCGGCCGGGCCCATCTCACGGTGGAGACCGTGGCGCTCAACCTCATGCGCGCCCGCATCCCCGACAACGCGGGCGCTGCGCCGCAGGACGAGGCCATCATTGCCGGTGGTCCGGACGGCTGTTTCGCGACGTTGGCAATCGATGCCTGCGTGGATGCGGCGCGGGCGGCGGGGGTCCCGGCGGAGCGCTCCGCGTCGGCGGGTCTGTATGTGTGCAACCAGCTGATGTATCGTGTCCTCTACGCGCTGCAAGGCCATCACTCCCTGCCAGCGGGCTTCGTGCACGTGCCCTATCTCCCGCAGCAGGTGCTCGAGCGCCCGGGCGTGCCGTTCTGTCCCGCTGAGGTTTCAGCCCGGGGAATCGAGGCCATTTGCCAAGAAACGCTATCCCGACAGCTCGCATCAAATGCCTAAGCATTCCAAGCTGTCTCGCCAGAAGCGCCCCGCTTTGTTAAAGACGCGTTAGAGTCCCATCAGGATTGTCGTTACAGGCGCAAAAGTATTGCATACTTCATTCATACTTTGGGCGGATTCTGTCCTGTCATCGGAGGCGGGCAGCCAGGGCGTCATTAGGGAGAAGAGAAAGGCACACAAGATGATCGAGAACATCAGCCGTCGTGGGTTCGTGAAGGCTGCCGGCACTGTTGGTGCCGCTGCCATGCTCGCTGCCTGCGGTGGCAAGAGCGACAACGCTGGCTCGGGCGATGCAGCCTCTACCGAGGAGACCGCGGCCAAGAAGGTCCTCTACTTCGGCCAGAACAACCCCAAAGAGGGTCTGGACATGCAGAAGTCCACGAACTCTGGCGAGTCCGCAATCGCCGACTCCGTGGTCGAGTCTCCGCTCCGCTGGACCGAGGACAACGTTCTCGTCACCACCTTCCTGAGCGAGATCCCCACCTTCGAGGCCGACGGTCTCACCCTCCCCTGCGAGATCAAGGAAGGCGTCATGTTCCATGACGGCACCCCGCTGACCTCCGCTGACGTGAAGTACTCCTTCGAGCGCATGTTCACCCCCGCCACCGCTGCCAAGTCCACCTACATGTATGACGTGCTGGCCGGCGCCGCCGAGATGCTCGCGGGCGAGAAGGACAACCTCGACGACGGCATCACCATCGAGGACGACCGTCACTTCACGTTCCACCTCGCCACGCCGATGGTCACCTTCGTGAACAACCTGGGCATCTCCTACGCCCACATCTTCCCGAAGGACGCCTGCGAGAAGGCCGGCGACCAGTGGGGCCTCGGCGCCAACTTCATCGGCACCGGCAAGTACAAGATCCAGTCCAACGACGACACGACCGAGGTCGTCATGGTCAAGAACGCCGACTACTACGACGGCGAGCCTGCCCTCGACGAGCTCCACTACGTCTTCTATGACGATCCCTCCACCAAGATGAACGCCTTCATCGCGGGCGAGATCGACTGGTGCGACCTTGACGCCTCCCTGCTCGAGGAGTACTCCAACAACCCCGACACCGCCGACAAGGTCGTGCTCTACGACACCCTCGGCGTCATGTTCATCGCCCTCAACAACGCCTCCGAGAACCTCAAGGACGCCAAGGTCCGCCAGGCGCTCTCCATGGCCATCGACCGCGAGTCCATCCTCACCAACATCATGGGTGGCGCGGGCAAGGTCGCCTCGGGCTGGCTCTGCCCGATGACCCCGGGCTGGGACGAGTCCGCTCCCGACCTGCCCTACGACGTCGCCGGCGCCAAGAAGCTCCTCGAGGAGGCGGGCGTCACCAACCTCAGCCTCAAGTGCGAGACCCGCTCTTCCGGCTCCTACGTCGACATCATGACGGCTGTCCAGGGCATGTGGAAGGAGATCGGCGTTACCCTCGACGTCCAGGGCGTCGACGCGGGCATCTGGTCTGAGGACCGTACCGCTGGCAACATCGAGGTCGACTGCCTCGGTTGGTTCCCGCTGTACGCCGATGCCGACAACCACATGTACACCTACTTCGCCAACACTTCCTCCGACACCAAGTCGGTCTTCTACCACAACGACGAGGCCAACGAGCTGCTCAACTCTGCCCGTGCAGAGCTCGACGCCGCCAAGCGTGCCGACCTCTACAAGCAGGCTGACGACATCATCATCCGCCGTGACATGGCCTGCATCCCCCTGTACTGGCCGAAGCGCTCCTTCGTGGCCCAGCCCTACGTGGTCAACGCCAAGTGCGGTAACCTGATCTACCACATGATCGATGTCGACGTCGATCCTACGCACCCTGACTATCCCACCGATCGCTAAGATCTGTGCCTCGGTAGTTTTGTAAGAGAAGCGACGCCTCGGTCAGCCCGTGCGGGCCGGGGCGTCGCCCACATCTGAGGGCTTGTTGCGAGCATGATGAGCCATTAGACATGGGCGAAGCTCCTAGTGGGAACCTGGTTCCCGCGTCCGTAGTAGCCACCTTTGGGGAAAGGAGAGGGTGAATGAGGGACTTCTTGATAAAGAGAACGCTCGAGGCGCTGGCAGTCATCTTTGCCATCGCGGCGATTACGTTCTTCGTCCTCAACATCGTGCCCGGTGACCCGGTGCGCGTCATGCTGGGCGAGATGGCCGACGAGGCCACCGTGCAGCAGGTGCGTCACTCCATGGGCCTCGACAAACCGGTCATCGAGCAGTTCGGCACCTGGCTGATGAACATGCTCCACGGCGACTTCGGCACGTCGTACACGCAGCGCAAGCCGGTCATGGACCTGCTGCTCAACTCCCTGCAGTACACGGCGCGCTTGGCGGGCTGGGCGTACCTGTTCGCGCTCGTGCTCGGCCTGGTCATCGGCGTGCTGGCGGCTGTCCACCACAACACCTGGATCGACCGTACGCTCATGGCCATCTCCGTGGCGGGCATCTCGGCGCCGGCGTTCTGGGTCGCCGTCATCCTGCAGATCATCTTCGCGCTCAACCTCAAGTGGTTCCCGCTTGCGGGCGTCAAGAAGCCGATGGCGTTCTTCCTGCCCACCATCGCGCTCGGCGTGCGCTACGCGGCCTCCATCGCCCGCGTGACGCGCACCTCCATGCTCGAGGTGCTCAACCAGGACTACATGCGCACCGCCGAGGCCAAGGGCCTCGCGCGCTGGACGGTCATCCTGGGCCACGGCTTCCGCAACGCGCTCATCCCCATCATCACCATCGCGGGCACGCAGCTCGGCGACATCTTCACCGGCTCGATCCTCATCGAGACCATCTTCAACATCCCGGGCATCGGCTCCATGCTGGTCACGGCCATCAACCAGCGTGACCTTCCGCTCATCGAGGGCGGCGTCATGTACATCGCCGTCATCTGCGTCGTCGTATACCTGCTGGTCGATATCCTCTACGCGGTGGTCGACCCGCGCATCCGACTCGGAGGGGAGGCGTCAGAATAATGGCAATGCTTACTAGTGACAAGAACGACAAGCGCGGGCAAGAGGCCGAGGCCGTGGCCGAGGCTGCCGCTCGTGAGATCCGGGCTGAGCGCGAGTCCGCCGCCGCGGAGCCCAAGAAGCGTCGCGCACAGAGCTACTGGGCCGTGTCGTGGAACATCTTCAAGAAGAACAAGCTCGGCATGGTCTGCCTCATCGTCGTGGTCCTGCTCGTGCTCATCGCGATCTTCGCCCCGCTCCTGGCTCCCTACGACCCGTACGCGCAGGAGCTCGCCAACCGCTACCAGGCACCGTGTGCCGCGCATCCCTTCGGCACTGACGAGTTCGGCCGCGACCTGCTCTCCCGCACCATCTACGGCTGCCGCATCTCCCTGTCGGTCGGCGTGGTCTCGCAGGCCATCGCCATCGTGATCGGCTTCTTGGCGGGTGTCACCGCGGGCTACTTCGGCGGCAAGGTCGACATGGCCATCTCGTTCGTCATCCAGGTCTTCTCGAGCTTCCCGTTCCTGCTCTTCGCCATCGTCGTCATGTTCGTCATGGGGCCGGGCCTCATCAACCTCTACGTGGCGCTCGGCTTGCTCATGTGGACGAGGACGGCGCGCCTCGTGCGTGGTGACGTCATGCGCCTCAAGAGCTCCGAGTACATCCAGAGCTGCATCCTTTCGGGCGGCAGCAGCTGGCGCATCATCATCAAGCACCTCCTGCCCAACTGCGTCTCCACCCTCATCGTCACCTCCACGCTGGGCATCCCCAACGCCATCCTCTCCGAGGCCTCGCTTTCGTTCCTCGGCCTGGGCGTCCAGCCGCCCATGGCGTCCTGGGGCCAGATGATCAGCGCCGCCCGCTCGGTCATCACGTCCAACACCTACTACTCGGTCATCCCCGGCGTCGCGATCATCATCACCGTCATGGCGTTCAACCTGCTCGGCGATGCGCTGCGCGATGCCCTCGATCCCAAGATGCGCAGCTAGGAGGCTCAAGATGACAGACATCAACAGCACTGGCAACGCATACGAGACCAAGGTCACGAGCCACGTGGCGGACGGCACGGGCCATACCCAGCCGCTCCTCGAGGTCAAGAACCTCTCCGTCACGCTCTTCACGGAAGACGGCGCGTTGCCCGCCATCCAGGAGCTCTCCTTCCACATGCGCAAGGGCGAGACCCTTGCCGTGGTGGGCGAGTCGGGCTGCGGCAAGTCGATGACCGCGCTCTCCATCATGGGCCTCTTGCCCCAGCCGCCCGCCAAGATCGTCGGCGGCTCCATCGAGTTCGAGGGCAAGGACCTCGCCCAGCTCTCGCGCCAGCAGATGCGCGAGTACCGCGGCAACCGCATCGGCATGATCTTCCAGGAGCCGATGACCTCGCTCAATCCCGTCATGACGGCCGGCCGCCAGATCCGCGAGGGCATCCTCGTGCACAACAAGGGCATGTCGAAGAAGGACGCCGACGCCCGCGCCCTCGAGATGATCAAGCTCGTGGGCATCCCCGCGCCCGAGAAGGTCTTCAAGAGCTATCCGCACGAGCTTTCGGGCGGCATGCGCCAGCGCGTCATGATCGCCATGGCGCTCGCGTGCCAGCCGGCCCTGCTCATCTGCGACGAGCCGACCACGGCGCTCGACGTGACCATCCAGGCGCAGATCCTGCAGCTCATCGACAAGATGCGCGAGGAGCTGGGCACGGCGGTCATGCTCATCACCCACGACATGGGCGTCGTCTCCGAGATGGCCGACTGGGTGCTCGTCATGTACGCTGGCCGCCTCGTGGAATACACCAACGCCTTCGAGCTCTTCACCAACCCCGAGCACCCCTATTCCGTGGGCCTCATCTCCTCGATCCCGTCGCTTGACCACTCGGTGGATGAGCTCTACGCCATTCCGGGCAACGTGCCCATGCTCGATGAGCTGCCGACGGGCTGCCTCTTCAACCCGAGGTGCCCCTACGCCCGCAAGGGCCTCTGCGACCGCACGTTCCCGCCCATGACGCCCGTCAACGGCAACGAGAACCACAAGGTCGCCTGCTGGAAGTTCACTGACCAATGGGGGGAGGAGTAATGGCCGACAAGAACATGGGAGAGGTGATCCTGAAGGCGGAGCACCTCACGAAGCATTACCCCATCAAGAAGGGCCTCTTTGGTCGTGCCGAGAACTACGTGCATGCGCTCGAGGACGTGAGCTTCGAGGTGCGTCGCGGCGAGACCTTCGCCATCGTCGGCGAGTCTGGCTGCGGCAAATCCACCACGGGCAAGTGCGTGCTGCGCCTGACCGAGCCCACGAGCGGTACCGTCACGCTTGACGGCGTCGACTTCACCGCTCTCAAGGGCGCCGAGCTCACCGAGGCCCGCAAGAAGATGACCCTCATCTTCCAGGACCCGTACTCGTCGCTCAACCCCCGCATGACCGTGGCCGACATCATCGCCGAGCCGCTTGACATCGCCAAGACCTACAAGACCCGCGCAGAGCGTGACGCGCGCGTCGAGGAGATCATGAGCAAGGTCGGCCTCGACCTCGCCTACAAGTACCGCTACCCGCACGAGTTCTCCGGCGGCCAGCGCCAGCGCATCGGCATCGCTCGCGCCATCGTGCTCGAGCCCGAGATCGTGATCTGCGACGAGCCCGTCTCGGCCCTCGACGTGTCGGTGCAGGCAAAGGTCATCAACCTGCTCGAGCAGCTCCAGGACGACCTCGGCCTGGCCTACATCTTCATCAGCCACGACCTCTCGGTCGTCAAGCACATCTCCGACCGCATCATGGTGATGTACCTGGGCCACATGATGGAGCTCGCCACCTCCGAGGAGCTCTTCGCCAACCCGTGCCACCCGTACACGGAGGCGCTGCTGGGCGTCGTGCCGCGCATCGCACGCGAGCGCATCCAGGACAAGAAGATCCTCACGGGTGACGTGCCGAGCCCGGCCAACCCGCCCTCGGGCTGCTGCTTCCACACGCGCTGCGCCAACTGCATGCGCGTCTGCGCGCAGCGCGCGCCCCAGGAGCGCGAGGTGTCGCCCGGCCACATCTGCGCCTGCCACCTCTACGACGACACGCTCACGGAGGACGAGCGCACGCCCGAGCCGCCTGTGGTTACCAAGGTCGGCTAACGGCAGACCGCTAGGACGACGTGTAGGGGAGCCCCTCGAGCGGGGCTCCCCTTTTTCGCGCGGCGCGGCACAAAAAAGGGCTGGCACCCTGCGGTACCAGCCCTGATGAGCGTTCTGTGAGCGCGCTTAGGCGGTCTTGGTGACGTGCTTGAAGTGGAAGTCGACGAGCACCTCGAGGCCCTCGAAACCGCTGCGCAGAACGTAGGGGTTCTGCGGCCAGTCCACGGGGATGGTGCCGAAGTCGGTGCGGACGAGCTGGTTGTCGGCCTTGATGGTGTTCTCGGTGACCTCGGCCTCATCGAGGGAGGAGCGAGCGGTGCTGACGAACTGGTCGAACTCGGCGCTGTTGTAGAAGGAGCTGCGCAGCGACGCCTTGTCGCTCGTGAAGAAGGAGCCCATGTGCTCGACGCCCACGAAGGAGAGGGTGGACCAGGTCACGAGCGTGCAGACGAGGTTGCCTGCCGCGCGGTCCTCACGCCACACCTGGGAGTCGATGACCTCGACCTCGCAGTTGACGCCGATGGCCTGCCAGGCGGCCTGGATGGCGATCATGACGTTCTTGTCCTGGTCGCGGACCTTGGCGGTGAAGGAGATCGAGGGGTTGCCAGCCTCGGCGAGGAGCTCCTTGGCGCGGTCGACGTTGTACTCGAGGACGGTGCCGTTGGGGTCGGAGCCGGACTCCGAAGGCGGAATGAAGCCCGTGCACGGCAGGGCGGCGCCGGACAGGATGGTGTCGCAGATCTCCTGGCGGTTGATGGCGAGCGAGAGGGCCTCACGCACGCGGACGTCCTTGAAGACGTCGTTGTTGAGGTTGATGTTGACGAACTGCGTGGCAGCGGGGGTGTAGTAGACCAGGTTGGCGGCGATCTCCTCGTTGGCCTTGTAGTCCTCGAGCAGCGACGTGTCGACGAAGCAGAGGTCGATGTCGTCGGAGAGGTAGTAGTTCACGCGCGTGGCGGCGTCGTCGATGTAGGTGATCTCGACGCGGTCGATGGCGGGACGGCCCTCATGGTAGTCGTCGAAGGCCGCGAGCACGCACTCGGTGGAGTCGTCGTTGCTCTCGATCTTGAAGGGGCCGGTGCCGATGAAGTTGGTGCCGTTGCCCCAGTCGTCGCCGGCGGCCTCGCAGGCAGCGGCGGGATAGATGGAGGCGTAGAACTGGCAGAGCATGCGTACGAAGGAGGAGTAGACACCCGTGAGCTCGATGGTGAAGTGGGTGTCGTCCACCACGGTGAAGCCCTCAAGCTCGGTGGCCTTGCCGTCGACGATCTCCTGGCCACCCTTGATGTAGGTGAAGGAGTCGAACTGCGACTGCTTGGCGAAGAGGCGCTCGAAGGTGTACTTGACGTCGTTGGCGGTGAGGACGGTGCCGTCGTGGAACTTGACGCCCTCCTTGAGCCAGACGTTCTCGGAGAGGCCGATGGAGTTGGAGGTGAGCTGCGTGTCGGCGTTGGCACCCGGGTTGGCGACGCCCAGACGGATGACGGCAGCCTCGGCAGCGTCGCCCGAGCCGGAATCGCCGCTGCCGCCACCACAAGCGGCAAGACCCGCGGTACCGGCAGCCATGACGGCAGCGCCGATAGCGCCGCGGAGGAGCGAGCGGCGGGAGAGGTTGGCGGAAATGGGGTGAGCAAGAACGGTGCGATCGGAGATGCTCATGCGGACTCCTCTTCTAGAGTTTTGCCAGTGCTCCCATAGTAAAACAAGGCGAAACAGACTATAAGTCCATCGCGGCACTATGAAATGAAATGGTTTGTTTTGGTGTGCAAGTTATGGTGGGAAGAGGGCTGATGACGTCATGGGGCCGCGTTTGTCCAAAAGGATGCGGACGGCGAGGTCCGGACGGTTGCCGCGCCCTACAGCTGTCTTTCATCACAGCGGTTCTTTTGTCGCATTTCGCGCCCTTGGGGCTGAACAGGGGCGGGGCGCGTAGAATGGAGGAGTTTGGTAGAGATGGGCCGATGCCCAAGGAGGCGCACACATGAGTGATGTGGTCGATCGTTTCATCAAGTACTGCAAAGTGGCTTCGCAGTCCAACCCGCTGACGGCCGACAAGGTGCCCTCGACGGAGTGCCAGTTCGAGATCGCCGAGGTCATCGCGGCCGACCTGCGCGAGCTCGGCGCCCTTGACGTGAAGGTGAGCGAGCATGCGTACGTGACGGCCCACTGGCCCGCGAGCGCCGGCTGCGAGGACCTGCCCACGCTCGGCTTCTGCTGCCACATCGACACCGCCTGGCAGTCGTATGGCGACCCCGTGCACCCCGAGATCAAGCATTACGAGGGCGGCAAGCTCACCAGCGGCACGGGCCGCGACGGCCGCGAGGTGTGGGTGAGCCCCGAGACCAACCGCCATCTGGAGCACATGGTGGGCTGGGACCTCATCACCACCGACGGCACCTCGCTTCTGGGCGGTGACGACAAGGCGGGCGACGCCATGTGCCTCGCGCTCATGAAGCGCCTGAAGGACGATCCCACGCTGCCGCATCCGCGCCTGGCTTTCTCCTTCGTGCCTGACGAGGAGATCGGCCACGGTGCCGCCCTGCTCGACCTCGACGAGTTCGGGGCGACCTATGGCTACACCATCGACGGCGGGCCGCTCGGCGAGTGCTGCTACGAGACCTTCAACGCGGCAGAGGCCTGTGTGCGCGCCCACGGCGTCTCGGTGCACACCGGCACCGCCAAGGGCGTCATGATCAACGCCTCCGAGGCCATCATGCGCTTCCACCAGCTCATCCCGCCCGCTGAGCGCCCCGAGTTCACCGAGGGCTACGACGGCTTCTACTACCTCGAGCGCATGCAGGGCGACTGCGAGCAGGCCATGGCCGACTACATCATCCGCGACCATGACCAGGCAAAGGTCGAGGCGCGGAAGGACCTCATGCGCTCCGCGGTCGCGCTGGTCAACCAGCAGCTCGGCTCGGAGGTGCTCTCCATCGACATCCACGACCAGTACCACAACCTGGCTGACGTGGTCACCCTGCCCGAGAACGCCCACCTCGTGGAGAACGCCCGCAAGGCCTTCGCCGCCATCGGCGTGGATATGTTCTGCATCCCCATGCGCGGCGGCACCGACGGCTCGCAGCTCTCCTTCCGTGGCTTCCCCTGCGCCAACATCTCCGCCTGCTACTACAATGCCCACGGCGTGCGCGAATTCGTGCCCGTGCCCGAGCTTGAGGCCATGGTGGACTTCCTCGTGGAGCTCGTGGCCCTCTATGCGGTCCCGCAGGTGGTTGAGGAGTAATTGCGTACCCTGCGCCGGGGCATGAATGCGCCGGCGCCAAACGGGGAATACCCCAAACCCAGAGGTGGGGCGCCCACGCCCGTGCCTCAGAGACGACAAAGAAAGGAACGGCCATGAACTACGAAGTTGATAGCGTCTTCCTCGCTGATACCCTGAAGACCCTCGTCGAGTGCGACAGCCCGGTGGGCTTCTATCCCAACATCCACGCCCTCATGAAGCGCCTCGTGGCGCAGTGGGGCTATGAGCTCTACACCGACCGCAAGGCCACGGCCTACGTGCGCGTGCCGGGCAAGGACGCGAGCAAGACCGTGTGCATCTGTGCCCACCTCGACACGATCGGCCTGATCGTGCGCGGCATCAACGACGACGGCACCCTACGCGTGCGCATGCTCGGCGGCATCAACTACCAGAGCATCGAGGGCGAGACCTGTCGCGTCCACACGCGCTCCGGCAAGACCATCAAGGGCCAGGTCATCCACAACAAGCACTCCGTGCACGTGTGGGAGGACTGCCGCAGCGACCCGCGCGACGAGAACACCATGTCCATCTCCATCCCCGACTGCACGAGCCCTGACGACGTGAAGGCCCTCGGCATCACCCAGGGTGCCATCGTGGGCATCGACCCGCATTACGAGGACATGGGCAACGGCTTCATCATGACGCGCCACATCGACGACAAGGGCTGCGTCGCCGCCCTGCTCGGCGAGCTGCGCTGGATGTCGCGCGTGGGCGAGAAGCCCGCCTATGACACGATCTTCGCGTTCCCGATGTTCGAGGAGATCGGCCACGGCGGCACCTTCGTGCCCGAGGGCGTGAGCGAGTACGTGGCCGTGGACATCTCGCTCATCGGCCCCGACTACAGCTCCGACGAGCACAGCACGGCCGTCATCACCTCCGATGCCAAGGGCCCCTACGACTGGGACCTCACCCACCGCCTGATCGTCTGCGCCGAGGAGGCCTCCGCCCCCGAGAAGTGGAACACCCAGGTGTGCTTCCACT
>CACYAX010000063.1 GCA_902772435.1 uncultured Coriobacteriaceae bacterium
CAGGCCGCGTGGCGACATGTCGCTGGTTTCGCCCCGGACTGGCGACATTTGGCAGGCCGCGTGGCGAGATGTCGCTGGTTTCGCCCCGGACTGGCGACATTCGGCACAGCCGCCGCCCGCACCGCCTCCGCTCGGGCGGCAAATCGCATACCTCACAGGCAAATATCACACCCGTTCTCCGATTGCCCCCGCTGCCATAAGTTAGACAAGGTATACTCACAAGAGAGTTTGCCTACGCTAACTCATACAACCACCAGCTACAGAGAGGAATACGCATGAGCAAGATTACCAATGTCTACGGCCGCGAGGTTCTTGACTCCCGTGGCAACCCCACCGTTGAGGTTGAGATCACCCTCGAGGACGGCACCTTTGCCTCCGCCCTCGTCCCGTCTGGCGCTTCCACCGGCGACTTCGAGGCTGTCGAGCTCCGCGATGGCGACAAGGGTCGCTACGGCGGCAAGGGCACCCTCACGGCCGTTGGCCACGTGAACAAGGAGATCAAGGAGGCCATCGTCGGCCTCGACGCCCGCGACCAGCGCCTCGTCGACGAGACCATGATCGCCGCTGACGGCACCGAGAACAAGGGCAACTTCGGCGCCAACGCCATCCTCGGCGCCTCCCTCGCCACCGCTCGCGCGGCTGCCGCTTCCGCCAACCTCCCGCTGTACGCCTACATCGGCGGCGCGGGCGGCCACACCCTGCCCGTCCCCATGATGAACATCATGAACGGCGGCGTGCACGCCACCAACACCGTGGACTTCCAGGAGTTCATGATCATGCCGGTCGGCGCCCCCACCTTCTCCGAGGCCCTTCGTTGGTGCTGCGAGGTCTACGCGGTCCTCAAGGCCGAGCTGGCCAAGGCCGGCCTCTCCACGGGCGTCGGCGACGAGGGCGGCTTCGCTCCCGACCTCAAGACCAACAAGGATCCCCTGAAGTACATGAGCCAGGCCGTCGTCGACGCCGGCTTCGAGCTGGGCCGTGACTTCCGCTTCGCCATGGACCCGGCCGTCTCCGAGCTCTACAACAAGGAGACCGGTCTCTATGAGCTCAAGGGCGAGGGCCTGACCCTCTCCGCTTCCGAGCTCATCGACTACTGGGACGCCCTGACCGACGAGTTCCCCATCATCTCTATCGAGGACGCCCTGGACCAGGACGACTGGGCTGGCTGGAAGGAGCTCACCGACCGCCTCGGCAAGAAGATCCAGCTCGTGGGCGACGACTTCTTCGTCACCAACACCAAGCGCCTCTCCCGCGGCATCGAGGAGCACTCCGCCAACGCCATCCTCATCAAGGTGAACCAGATCGGCTCCCTGACCGAGACCCTCGACGCCATCGAGATGGCCAAGCGCGCTGGCTACACCGCCGTCGTCTCCCACCGCTCCGGCGAGACCGAGGACTCCACCATCGCTGACATCGCCGTCGGCCTCAACACCGGCCAGATCAAGACCGGCGCCCCCTGCCGCACCGACCGCGTTGCCAAGTACAACCAGCTCCTCCGCATCGAGGATCGCCTGGGCAAGGACGCCGTCTACGGTGGCCTCGCCGCGTTCTACAACCTGCGCTAAGCGCTCGTTGCGGACCTTCTGGGTGGGCGGGTGCCTTCGGGTGCCCGCCCTTTTGCTGGCATGAACGGGGCCCGCGCTGGCACGTCTGGCGAGAGCAACCAACGCCGCTCAGCGCTAAATTCCCACCACAATGCTACGAATTTGTTTCAACCTGCAATCACGGTTGACAGACCTCGTCCACCCTTCTATCCTATTACCTATCATTTCACTAGGAATTAAGGAGCGACAGTGACCATCTTCGCGAACAACTGTTGTTGCGTGGCGTGTTGTAGCAACGCTTGGCTGTCGCATACCTGTCGCGCGTAATCTCGCAATCTCAGAATGTGGCAGCCCTGCGGTGGGCTGCCGGCCGTGGCCCACATGCTGGGCCACTTTTTTGTGCGCAGCCCACGGCAATGCACGCAACGCACTACCTGCAGAAACCCAAACTCAGCACCGAACGGCACGCACCAACAGCCAAATACCAACCAGCGCACACAAAGGAGAAGACCATGAACTACGCAAGCCAGGTAGAGGGCCTCATCGGCAACACCCCGCTCATCGACCTCACGGCGCTCGGCACGGGCAGCGCCCGCATCCTCGGCAAATACGAGGCAACCAACCCCGGCGGCTCCGTTAAGGACCGCGTTGCCCGCGCCATGCTCGACGCGGCCGAGCGCGACGGCCTTCTCGCCGCCGGCGGTACGGTCATCGAGCCGACTTCGGGCAACACGGGCGTCGGCCTTGCTATGCTCGCGGCTGCCCGCGGCTACCGCATGGTTCTCGTGATGCCCGACACCATGAGCATCGAGCGCCGCAAGCTCGCTGCGGCCTACGGCGCGGAGATCGTGCTCACGCCTGGCGCGCAGGGCATGGCCGGAGCCGTGGCCAAGGCTGACGAGCTGGCTGCCCAGACTGAGGGTTCTATCGTCGCGGGACAGTTCGTGAACCCGGCTAACCCGCAGGCCCACTACGAGACCACGGGCCCCGAGATCTGGGCTGCTACCGAGGGCAGTGTGGACGTGCTCGTGGCCGGTGTGGGCACGGGCGGCACCATCTCGGGTGCCGCGCGCTACCTCAAGGAGCATAAGCCCAGCGTAGAGGCCGTGGCTGTGGAGCCTGCGGAGTCGCCCGTGCTCTCGGGCGGCAAACCGGGGGCCCATCGCATCCAGGGGATCGGCGCGGGCTTCGTGCCCAAGACGTATGACGCGTCCGTCGTGGACGAGGTGCATCCCGTCGCGTCCGATGCGGCCATCGCCACCAAACGCCGCCTCGCCGCGGAGACGGGCATGCTCGTGGGCATCTCCGCGGGCGCGGCCGTTGCCGCAGCGCTCGACCTCGACGCGTCGGGCGCCTATGCGGGCAAGACCATCGTGGCAGTGCTGCCCGACACGGGCGAGCGCTACCTCTCGATGGACGCATAGCCGCCCGGCAGGCCATCTACCAGCAGATATGGGAACCGAAGCACGCAACAGGCAAGGAGATCAGACATGAGCAAGGCGCTGGCAACCACGAGCGCGACCGCCCTTATGCAGCGCGAGACGAGTGGCCGGCAGCTCGGCCTCATCGCGCAGATGCGCGAGGACGCCCGTGCGGCGCTGCGACGCGATCCCGCGGCGCGCGGCATGTCTGACATCGTGCTCTTCTCCACGGGCACGCACATCGTGTGGTCGTATCGCCGCAACCATTGGCTCTGGGAGCGGGGGTTCCATGGCCTCGCCCTTTGGCTCGCCAAACGAGCGCGCCGCAAGCTCGGGGCGGACATCCATCCCGCCGCGACCATCGGGAGGCGCTTCACGATTGACCACGGGATCGGCGTGGTCATCGGTGGCACGGCCGTCATCGGCGACGACTGCATGCTCTACCAGGGCGCGACGCTGGGCATGACGGGCAAGCAGCTCGAGGGCAAGCGCCATCCCACGCTGGGCAACAACGTGCTGGTGGGAGCCAACGCGGTGGTGCTCGGGGACATTACGATTGGCAGCGACGTGCGCGTGGGTGCCGGTGCCGTGGTCGTGAAGGCCGTGCCCGAGGGGGCCACCGTGGTGGGTGTGCCGGCGCGCATCGTGCGCAGCAACAACGCGGGCCTGCGCCTCGTGGAGCCGGCGTTCACCGACGACGTGGAGGAGAGCCTCTGGTCCTGCGCGCTGTAGCTGCGCGATGCGCCTGGGGCACGAAAGCAACGAGCGGCAGGCCTGAGGTCTGCCGCTCGTTTACGTGCGGAAATGTGAGGATTGAGGCCGTCTGAGCCCCTAGTCCTTCTCGACCCACGTGTGGCCGCACTTGTTGCAGTACCACACCTTGATGGTGCCGCCCATGCCGTCGCTGCGCGTCTCGAGCAGCCTTACGTCCTCGCTACCGCATTGCGGGCAGTCGGGTTCCATCAGCCAGCTATCGAGCGCCGAGCCTGCGAGTGTGTTGTCAGCCATGCGCGCCTCCCCTGTTCGTTGCGTGGCAGATACCTATCGTACAGCCTACCAGCTTTGCGCTTGCGATATGCGTGCGCATCGACGGAAGGGCGGGCGCGTCCGCAGAATCGTTTCTGGGCAGGGTGTTGTCGCGAGTTGAACGTTGCGCATGGGTGGATCGGGCCGATTTTGGGGCGATAATTGGCCTGAGGAGAGGGGACATGGACGCAAGTGCTTCTTATGCGACATTTATTTGGGACATGCGAAGTATCCGGCCTCCGAATCCTGCGGAATTGCACCCCACTACTCGGCTTTCCCCGAATAAATGTCGCATAAGAAGCACTTGCGTCCAAAGGCTGACTTTCCGGCGCGTCCTGAGGGCAAAAAAGGGCCACCCGGCGTGCGGATGGCCCCAGTCGACGCGGCCCGGCAGGTGTTACCACCAGCGCCAGCTGCCGTCGCTTCGCGGCGAGGGTATGTCTATGGTGTAGTAGTCGCCGCTTCCCTGACCGTAGCCATAGCCGATGCTATAGCCATTGCCGAGGTCATAGCTGTACCCGGACTCGTCGTTGCTCTCGCCCGTGGGAGAGAGGTAGACATAGAAGTGGTCGTAGCTGGTGCTGTCTCCGTCTTCGGTCGTCCAGGGGTTGTAGGAGCTGCCGGAATCATCCGAGTAGGTGCGGCCGTACGAGTCTTCTTCCTGCTCGTAGCCGTAGCTGTCGGAGCTTGAGGAGTCGCCGCTGCCGTTGTCGGACGAACTCGAGTCATCGGGGTAGGAGAGCCACCACCAGGAGTCCGAGTAGCTGCTGCTGTCGCTGGACGAGCTGTCGTCGCGCTCGTCTTCCTCGCCGTAACTGTTGCGCGAGGAGTCGCGGCGCTTGCGCCTGCCGTGGGAGCTGTCGTCGCTAGTGTCCTGCCAGTAGTACTGGTCTTGGGAGTCAGGCTCTTCCTGCGTGGTCTGGCTCTCGGTCTTTTGGGTGTCGTCCTGCGTCACAACGTCTTGGTCCTGCGTGACCGTGATCTCGGGGGCATCGGCTTGCAGCTCGGTTGTTTGGTCGTCGGCGGGCAGGTCAGCCGCGGCCTGCTCAACCACGAGCTGGGGTTTGCGCGGGCTCTGGACCCAGCGCACCGCCGTGGCGATTCCCACGATGGCGAGGCAGGCGGCAGCGCCGCCGATGATGCGCGCGGTGCGACGCGGCTTGCCCGCGGCCTGCGTGAGCTGGTTTTCCTTGGGCTGGCGGGGCTCCTCGAAGCTGATGGCTTCGAGGGGAGGCCTGAGGATGGTTTCGTCCAGGCTCGCGAAGGCGGCCTCCCGGTCGTCGTGGTCACGCTTGCGCGAGAACTGGCTCTCGGTAAGGAGCTCCCGTGGCGGCGTTGCGGGTGTTTCCGCAGGCTGTGGTTGGTCGTCGGAAGGCGCGGCGTCTGCTGCGGGCACTTCGTTGACTGGCTCTGGGACGGGTTCCGCGGTGTCGCGGGCGAGGACGGTCGTCTTGGCATAGGTTGCGTCGGGACTCGCGCTGGGCTCCGGCGCGGCCTCGTCAGCCAAGGCGGTTGCGGGCTCTGGCGCGGCCTCGTCAGCCAAAGCGTCTGTGGGCTCCGGCGTGGCGTCATCAGCCAAAGCGACTGCGGGCTCCGGCGCTTCGGGATTGATAGGATTCATGTCAGGGTCGGCGGGGTGAAGGGGCGTGGTTTCAGGCGTCGTGTGGGGCATGGTGCCTCCCTCCAAAAGACGCAGTGCATCCTTCTTATTCCCGCGTGCGGCCCGCTTGAGCATGGTCCGGGCTCCACCATAGAGAGTACACAGGTACCTGTTTAGTTTGGTTGTTTGTGACCGTTTGGGTGGGAAATAGGCGCGCGTCTGGAAAGGTTACCTGCCGAATGTGACGAATTTCGTTCATAAACAGTCACGATTGGCGGCTATGCAGGCGGGACGTGACCGTTTCGGCCCCGAACCAGCGACAAACGGCAGGCCCCCGGGCGGGATGTCGCCAGTTGGACGGCGAACCAGCGACAAACGGCAGGCCCCCGGGCGGGATGTCGCCACCTGAGGGCGAGATGTCGCCAGTTGGGCCCGAAACCAGCGACAAACGGCATGCCACCAGCCAGCGCCCACACCCCAAACGACTTGGACACGACATCAACCCTGTCACAATCGTCGGAATCATCGCGGGGAAACTTGGGTACAACGACTGACGTCAAACATGCGATGGACCCGCGTGCACCGCACGAACCGCCGGCGAAAGGACCACGATGAAGCAATTCAAGACTGAGAGCAAAAAGCTCCTCGACCTCATGATTAACTCGATCTACACCAACCGCGAGATCTTCCTGCGCGAGCTCATCTCCAACGGCTCCGACGCCATCGACAAGCTGAGCTTCAAGGCGCTGACCGACCCCTCGATTGAGCTCGGCGCGGACGAGCTCGCCATCCGCCTTGCCTTCGACAAGGACGCCCGCACCATCACCGTGCGCGACAACGGCATCGGCATGACCGAGCAGGAGCTCGACGAGAACCTCGGCACCATCGCCCACTCCGGCAGCGAGGCCTTCAAGGAGGAGAACGCCGAGCACCAGGGCGACGACATCGACATCATCGGCCAGTTCGGCGTGGGCTTCTACTCCTCGTTCATGGTGGCAAGCCGCGTGCGCGTGGTGAGCCGCGCCTTTGGCTCCGACCAGGCCTTCGCCTGGGAGTCCGACGGCGTCTCGGGCTACACGGTCGCCCCGGCGGAGCCCGGCGAGCTGGACGGCGCGGGCGAGCACGGCACGGTCGTGACCCTCTACCTGCGCGAATCCGAGGTCGAGGGCGAGGACAGCCCCGACAAGTTCCTCTCCGAGTGGGGCCTGCGCGACCTCGTGCGCCGCTACTCAAACTACGTGCGCCATCCCGTCCAGATGATGGTCACGCGCAGCCGCGAGCTGCCCAAGCCCGAGGACGCGGGCGACGACTACACGCCGCAGTACGAGAGCTACCAGGAGCTCGAGACCCTCAACTCCATGACCCCGATCTGGAAGAAGCGCAGCTCAGAGGTGGAGCAGGCCGACTACGACGAGTTCTACACCTCCACCTTCCACGACTGGGAGAAGCCGGCGCGCACCATCAGCTTCCACGCCGAGGGCGCCATCAGCTACGACGCGCTGCTGTTCATCCCGTCGCGCGCGCCGTTCGACCTCTACACCAAGGACTACGAGAAGGGCCTCGCGCTCTACTCGTCCAACGTGCTGATCCAGGAGAAGTGCGGCGAGCTGCTGCCCGACTACTACAACTTCGTGCGCGGCGTGGTGGACTCGCCCGACGTGACGCTCAACATCTCGCGCGAGACGCTGCAACACAACTCGCAGCTGCGCGCCATCGAGCGCCGCGTGGAGCGCAAGGTGAAGGACGAGCTGCTCGCCATGATGCGCGACGACCGCGAGGCGTACGAGAAGTTCTTCGAGAACTTTGGCCGCGGCATCAAGTTCGGCATCTACAACAGCTTCGGCGCCTCCGCCGGCGACCTCGCTGACCTGCTGCTTTTCTGGTCGGCACGCGAGGGCAAGATGGTGAGCTTTGCCGAGTACGCGGCCGCGATGGGCGCCGACCAGGACAAGATCTACTACGCCGCCGGCGACTCGCGCGAGCGCCTGGAGAAGACGCCCGTAGTGAAGAGCGCCGTCGACCATGGCTTCGACGTGCTGCTGGCCACCGCTGACGTGGACGAGTTCATGTTCCAGGGCATGCGCAGCTACCACGCGCAGGCCGTGGCGGGCGACTCGGAGCACAAGGGCACCGACGAGCGCGACCTCAACCTCGTGAACGTCTCGACGGCCGACCTCGACTTCGCGACCGAGGAGGAGAAGGCTGCCGCCGAGAAGGCGGGCGAGGAGCACGCGAGCGTGTTCGAGGCCGTGAAGGAGGCGCTGGGCGAGAAGGTCGTCGACGTGCGCGCGTCCGCGCGTGCCGGCGAGGCGCCTGCCTGCATCTCCACCGAGGGCCCCGTGTCGCTCGAGATGGAGCGCATCATGGCCGACGGTCCCGAGGGCATGATGGCCCCCGGCGCGCGCCGCGTGCTCGAGCTGAACGCCGGCCACCCGGTGTTTGCCAAGCTCACGGCCGCACAGGAGGCGGGCGACACTGCGCGCATCGAGCTCTACGCGAGCCTGCTCTACGACCAGGCGCTGCTCATGGAGGGCCTGCCGGTGGACGACCCCGTGGCGTTTGCGCGCAACGTGTGCGAGCTGATGTAACTCTCGCTGACATAGGGATGGCCGAGGGCCGGGGCACATCGCCTCGGCCCTTTTTGGTGCAAAGGACCGTCGAATGTTTGCACCAGTTGGCACAAAGGACCGTCGGATGTTTGCACCAACTGGCACATACAACCGACGGATGTTTGCACCAACTGGCACATACAACCGACGGATGTTTGCACCAGTTGGCACAAAGAACCGACGGATGTTTGCACCAACTCGGGAGCGCGCGGCTGCCGCGCGTCTACAGCTCGAGGCTACGGTTCGTGGCCACCACCACGTTGTTGCCGGGCGCCGTGGGCTCCTCAGGATACTCGGGCAGCACGTTGACCTGCGCAAACTTTGCCCCGAAGGCCGCCTTGACCTCCTGCAGCGGCGCCGACTTGCGCCCCTCGAGCGGGCAGCGCACGTTGGCGAGGTACAGCCCGCCCTCGCTCAGGTGCGCGGCGATGAGCGCCGCACCCTCGTCGGTCGCCAGCTCGCCGAGCGGCTTGTTGCCCTTGAAGGCGTCGTTGACGATGACGTCGAACGTGCGGCCGCAGCTGCGCAGCCAGGCCCAGCCGTCGTCGCAGACCAGCTCGAGGCGGTCGCCCGCAACCTCTTCCGCGCGGTCGAGGAAGAACTTCTCGCGCGCGATCTCGGTCATCTGCGGATCGATCTCGACCACGCAGACGCGCATGCGCTTGGTGTGCGTGACCAGGTATTTTGGCAGGGAGTAGCCGCCTCCGCCAATCACGAGCACGCTGCGCGCATCGCCCGCCGCGTTGATGGCGCGCACCATCTCGCGGTGGTACACGCATACCAGCTCGCTCCAGAGCTCGTCAGATATATAGCTCGCGGACTGGAAGGTGCCGTTCACGTTCACGAGGCGCACGGGCGTGCCGTCGGCGTCGGGCGTCTCGAAGATGAGCGTCGCGCCACGCCAGCCGCGCCGGCGCATCTCCACGCCGCGCCACGCGAGGATGCGGGGGAGCGCGATCCACAGCGCCACGTCGAGCACGGTGAGCACGCACGCGATGATAAGAAATGTCTTCATGCCCCTCCTCGGGCGTGGTTGGTGCAAACATCCGACGGTCCTACGTGCCAACTGGTACAAACATCCGTCGGTCCTACGTGCCAACTGGCACAAACATCCGACGGTCCTTTGTACCAACTGGTGCAAACATCCGTCGGTCTTTTAGGCCTTTTGTACCAGAATGCGCCCGCGGAGCAGGGCAAACTGGCACATCTCGTAAAACGTTGCACAACCGCGGCTTAGAGTCGCCAAATTGTGGGAATACGAAGAGAATGCAATGTTGAGGGATAAGCTTATGCAAAGCTTCTAACCTCGGCTATACTTACCCTTGCGATTTTATGCCTATACACACCCGCAAGGCCGATTCAATGGAGGGGTACTCATGATTCTTGGTTTGGGCGTTCCCGAGCTGCTCGTCATCCTCATCGTCGTTCTGGTGATCTTCGGACCCAAGAACCTCCCGAAGCTTGGCAAGAGCCTCGGCGAGACCGTCAAGAACGTGCGTGAGGGCATGGACAGCGACCTGGACGAGGGCAAGGACAAGGATAAGGCCCCCGCGAAGGCCGTCGCCGAGAAGGCTGAGGCCGTCGAGGCCGCAGCTGTTGAGGCCGAGGTCGTCGAGGCCGTTGCCGACGCTGAGGAAGTTGCCGAGGCCGACGTCATCTTCTGCTCCAAGTGCGGGGCCAAGAACAGCGCCGAGAGCGCCTTCTGCTCCAAGTGCGGCGCCAAGCTCGCGAGCGAGTAAGAACGTAAAGGCCGTACGCGGGACACGCCGAGCCCGCGGCGCGGCTAAAGAAAGGAAGGCACGATGGCCGAAGCAAAGTACCAGCTTACCCCTGAAGGCCGTGCAGACCTCATCCGCGAGCTTGAGGAGCGCGAGCGTAAGCGCCAGGAGATCATCGAGAGCCTGCGCGAGGCGCGTGGGTTTGGCGACCTGTCCGAGAACGCCGAGTTCGATGCCGCCAAGGACGAGCAGAGCAAGAACGAGACCCGCATCAACGAGATCAAGTACCAGCTCGACAACGCGGTGATCATCGACACCTCCAAGGGCGACGTCTTCTCCGTCTCCATCAACACCACCGTGGTGCTCGAGGACCCCAAGGGCAAGGCCTCCACGTTCAGCATCGTGGGTACCACCGAGACCGACTCGCTCAACAACAAGATCTCCAACGAGTCCCCGCTGGGCAGCGCCCTGCTGGGCCGCATGGTGGGCGACGAGATCTCCTACGCCACGCCGTCCGGCCGCGTGCGCACCTTCAGGATCGTCTCCATCGAGCCGACCGAGCGCGCCGCCGAGTAGCCGAGCGCATAGCGGATTGCAAAGGGCACCCTTTTCGGAGGGTGCCCTTTTTTGCGCCAGCTCGGGGATGGACAAAGGGGAGTATCCCTTTTGTCCACGGGGGATGGACAAAGGGGAGTATCCCTTTTGTCCACGCGGGAAGTGTGCGCTTCGTGTGCCGCGCCACCTGCGCTCAACTGCGAGTAATATAGAAATGTTGCCAACACGGAGCAAGGAGCTAGCTATGGCCCAGGAGACCACAACCACCGACGAGCGCGCGGTGCGCCGTGCGCGCAGGCAGGCACTCATTGACGCGGGCATCAACCCGTACCCCATAAAGTCCGAGGTCAGCGACTACGCTGCCGACATCGAGAAGCGCCACGCAGAGCTTGAGCCCGGCGTCACCACCGAAGACGTCGTCTCGGTCGCGGGCCGCGTGCGCGCGCTGCGCAACCAGGGCAAGGTGGCCTTCATCGTCCTCGAGGACTGCACGGGCCAGATCCAGCTCTTCTGCCGCGTCAACGAGCTGAGCGAGGGAGACTGGGCGCTGCTCGGCCAGCTTGACCTCGGCGACATCATCGGCGCCACGGGTGCCATCATGCGCACGCGCCGCGGCCAGCTCTCGGTCTCGCCGACCAAGCTCTCGCTGCTCTCCAAGGCCTGCCGCCCGCTGCCGGAGAAGTTCCACGGCCTCACCGACCGCGAGGTCCGCTATCGCCAGCGCTACGTCGACCTCATCATGAACCCCGAGGTCAAGGAGACCTTCGTCAAGCGCTCCCGCCTCATCTCCGCCATCCGCCGCTTCATGGAGGACGAGGGCTACCTCGAGGTGGAGACCCCCATCCTGCAGGAGACGCTCGGCGGCGCCAACGCGCGCCCCTTCACCACGCACTTCAACGCGCTCGACCAGGACTGCTACATGCGCATCGCCACCGAGCTGCACCTCAAGCGCTGCATCGTGGGCGGCATGGAGCGCGTCTTCGAGCTTGGCCGCCAGTTCCGCAACGAGGGCATGGACCAGACCCACAACCCCGAGTTCACGAGCATGGAGGCCTACCGCGCCTACTCCGACCTCGACGGCATGAAGGAGCTCTCCGAAGGCCTCTTCCACGCCTGCGCGGCGGCCGTGGGCAAGGGCGACCACATCAGCTACCAGGGCGTCGACATCGACCTCACGAGCCCGTGGCGCTCCGCTCCCATGAGCGAGCTCGTCTCCGAGCGCGTGGGCGAGCACGTCGACATGGAGACCCCCATCGAGCGCCTGCGCGAGCTCTGCGACAAGTTCACGCTCGAGTGGGACGAGAGCTGGGGCGTGGGCAAGCTCATCTTCACGCTCTACGACGAGCTCTGCGAGCAGACCATCGTGAACCCCACCTTCGTGTGCGACTACCCCGTGGAGGTCTCGCCGCTCGCCAAGCGCAAGGACGACGACCCGCGCCTGACCGACCGCTTCGAGCTGGTCGTGGCCGGCCACGAGTACGCCAACGCGTTCTCCGAGCTCAACGACCCCGTTGACCAGGAGAACCGCTTCGCCGCACAGGTGGAGGCCAAGGCCGCCGGCGACGACGAGGCCATGGACTACGACTACGACTACGTGCGCGCGCTCGAGTATGGCATGCCTCCCGCGGGCGGCATTGGCTTCGGCATCGACCGCATGATCATGCTCTTCTGCGACGAGGCGTCCATCCGTGACGTGCTGCTCTTCCCGCACATGCGCCCGGAGGGCCTCGGCAAGAAGAAGGAGGCCACGCCCAGGGGCAGCCTCGAGAGCGGCCTCACGCGCGAGGAGGCGTACGACCTGCTCAAGGCCTACAACGACGACTGGTTCCACATCAAGCACGGCGAGACCGTCGAGGGCCTCATGCGCTATTACGCCGAGAAGTACGACCCCGACAACGTTGAGTTCTGGGGCCAGGTGGGCCTGCTGCACGACCTCGACTGGGAGAGGTGGCCCGATCCCATCGAGCACACGGTGAAGACCGCCGAGCTGCTCGCCGAGGCCGGTGCTAACCCCGCGCTCGCGCACTCGATCCAGACCCACAACTCCGACCACAACCCCGAGCTGCCCAAGCCCGAGCACATCATGGAGAAGTGGCTCTACGCCTGCGACGAGCTCTCCGGCCTCATCCAGGCGGCCGTGAAGATGCGCCCGTCGCGCTCCGTCAGGGACCTCGACGTGAAGTCGCTCAAGAAGAAGTACAAGACCAAGAAGTTCGCCGCCGGCTGCGACCGCGAGGTCATCGCGCGCGGTGCCGAGCTTCTGGACATGGAGCTCGACGAGCTCTTCGCCAGCGTGATCGAGGCCTTCAAGGCCATCGCGCCGGTGGGCGACATCTACGCGGAGGACGCCGAGTAGCTGCTGCGCACATGTCTGAGCGAGGGCGCGCGGGCCACAGGCTCGCGCGCCCTTTTGCGTCCCGGCCTCGCGTGCGGTGTGGGATTGGCGGCAGGCATTTGCGCCAGATGCCTGTTGTGCGAATTTGTGTCGGTGCGAACTGCTAGGATTGAGCGACCAAGGCTCCACGATGCCTGCCTGTGCATAGCGGAGCGCGCAACTGGGTAAAGACAAATCGTTAAACCCAGAACGAGGGAGACGAATGTTTGAGAAGTTTACCGATAAGGCCCGCAAGGTCATGAACCTCGCGCAGGAGGAGGCGCGCAGTCTCGGCAAGATGTACGTCGGTACCGAGCACCTGCTCCTCGCGCTGATCAAGGAGGGGGAGGGCATCGCTGCCCAAGCCCTGGCGAAGCTCGACGTCACCTATGAGGAGACGCTCGCCACCGTGCGTTCCATCTCCTCCGAGGAGGGCGAGCCGGCCTCGGGCGGCCACATCCCCTTCACCCCGCGTGCCAAGCGCGTGCTTGAGGACGCCTATCGCGAGACCATGACCCATGGCCAGTCCTACATCGCCACCGAGCACTTGCTCCTCGGCATCGTGTCGGAGGGCGACGGCCGCGCCATGACCACGCTCACGCGCATGGGCGTCTCGGGCGACGCCGTGCGTGACGCCGTGAACGAGCTCATCGACGCGGGCGGCTCGCGCGAGAACCGCCAGGCCGTGGGCGACGTGAGCGGTGCGCAGTACCTCGGCGGCTTTGGCCAGCAGCCCCGCGACGAAGAGGGCTCCATGCTGGAGCGCTTTGGCAAGAACCTCACCAAGTACGCGACCGACGACAAGCTCGACCCCGTCATCGGGCGCGACCGCGAGATCGAGCGCGTGATGCAGGTGCTGGCGCGCCGCCAGAAGAACAACCCGCTCATCCTGGGCGACCCGGGCGTGGGCAAGACGGCCATCGTGGAGGGCCTCGCGCAGATCGTCGCCACGGGCAACGTGCCCGACATCCTGCGTGGCAAGCAGATCTGGACCCTCGACCTCTCGGCGCTCGTGGCGGGCTCCAAGTACCGCGGCGAGTTCGAGGAGCGCATGAAGAAGGTCGTGAACGAGGTCGAGCAGTCCGACGACGTGATCCTGTTCATCGACGAGATCCACACCATCATCGGTGCGGGCTCGGCGGAGGGCTCCATCGACGCGGCCGCCATCCTCAAGCCGCCCCTGTCGCGCGGCGAGATCCAGGTCATCGGCGCCACCACGGCCGACGAGTACCGCAAGCACATCGAGAAGGACACCGCGCTCGAGCGCCGCTTCCAGCCCGTCTACATCGGCGAGCCTTCCTCCGAGGACACGCTCGCGATCCTGCATGGCCTGCGCGACCGCTACGAGAAGCATCACCACGTGCGCTACACCGAGGACGCGCTGGCCGCGGCCGTGACGCTCTCCAACCGCTACGTGCAGGACCGCTTCCTGCCCGACAAGGCCATCGACATCATCGACGAGGCCGGCGCGCGCACCCGCATCCACAAGCTGGCGCTGCCGCCCGAGCTCGCCGCCACCGACGAGGAGCTTGCCCGCGTGCGCGAGCGCAAGGCCGCTGCCGCCAAGGCCCAGGAGTACGAGGAGGCCGCCCGCCTGCGCGACCAGGAGAAGGAGCTTGACGCCAAGCGTGCCGAGCTCGAGAAGGCCTGGCACGAGAAGCTCGACGCCAACGTGGTCACGGTCGACGAGCAGGACATCGCCGACGTGGTGAGCGACATCACGGGCGTGCCCGTCTCCAACCTCACCGAGGCCGAGGCCTCCAAGCTGCTGCGCTGCGAAGATGCCCTGCACCAGCGCGTGATCGGCCAGGACGAGGCCGTCTCCGCCGTGAGCCGCGCCATCCGCCGCAGCCGTTCCCCGCTCAAGGACCCGCGCCGCCCGGGCGGCTCGTTCATCTTCCTCGGCCCCTCGGGCGTGGGCAAGACCGAGCTCGCCAAGTCGCTCGCCGAGTTCCTGTTCGGCAGCGAAGAGGCGCTCATCAGCTTCGACATGTCGGAGTTCATGGAGAAGCACGCCGTGAGCAAGCTCGTCGGTGCCCCTCCCGGATACGTGGGCTACGACGAGGGCGGCGAGCTCACCAAGGCCGTGCGCCGCAAGCCGTACTCCGTCGTGCTCTTCGACGAGATCGAGAAGGCCCACCCGGACCTCTTCAACATCTTGCTGCAGATCCTCGACGAGGGTCGCCTGACCGACGGCCAGGGCCGCACCGTGGACTTCTCCAACTGCGTGGTCATCATGACGTCCAACGTGGGCGCGCGTGAGATTGCGGCCACCCAGCCCATGGGCTTCACCTCCAGCGGGCGCGCGGGCCTTTCCGACAAGGAGATTCGCAGCCGCGCCGAGGCCGAGCTCAAGAAGCTCTTCCGGCCTGAGTTCCTCAACCGCGTGGACGAGATCGTGGTCTTCAAGTCGCTGACTGACGAGCAGCTGCGTGGCATCGTCGACCTCATGGTCGTCGACCTGCGCCGTCGCCTGTTCGGCCAGGGCATGTCCATCGAGCTCACCGACGCCGCCCGCGACCTCGTGGCGCGCGAGGGCACAGACCCGATCTACGGCGCCCGCCCGTTGCGCCGCGCCATCCAGACGCTCATCGAGGACCCGCTCGCAGAGGAGCTGCTCATGGGCAAGTGGAGTGCCGGCGACATCATCTTGGTGGACGCGGTGGACGACAAGCTCACGTTCGCGCGGGGTGAGGGCGAGGTCGTCGCCCCCGAGGACCG
>CACYAX010000064.1 GCA_902772435.1 uncultured Coriobacteriaceae bacterium
CTGCGCAACACCCAGTTCACGGCCGTCCGCGTGAAGGACGCGCTCTGTGACCGGCTGCGCGAAGTGCGCGGCGCACGTCCCGACGTGGATGCCAAGGACCCGGACTTCTCCCTCGACGTCTCCCTGCACGAGCGCAAGGCGACGATCTACCTCAACCTCTCGGGCGCGTCCCTGCACCGCCGCGGCTACCGCGAGGACGGCGTGCAGACCGAGGCACCCATGAAGGAGACCCTGGCGGCCGGCATGCTCCTGGCAGCGGGTTGGGACGAGCTTGCGGCGCAGGGCGCCTGGTTCGTCGACCCGATGTGCGGCTCGGGCACGCTTGCCATCGAGGCCGCGCTCATCGCGTACGACATCGCTCCGGGGAGCTTCCGCGACCACTGGGGCTTCGCAGGGTGGCTTGGCCGCGACGCGCAGCTCTGGCGCGACCTCGTAGACGAGGCTGCGGCGCGCGCTGACGCGGGACGAGCTTCGCACGCGCGCATCATTGCCGGGGACCTCGACGGGAGTGCCGTGGGCATAGCCCGCGCGAACGCGCGTAGGGCGGGCGTCGGCGCGCGGATCGAGTTCGCCTGCGCTGATGCCGCCACCCTCGGCACGCGGCTCGCCGGATATGGCAGCGTCTCCCCCCGCGGCCTCATGGCCGTGAACCCACCCTACGGGCGGCGCCTGCAGTCTGCCGACGAGCTGCCCAAGACCTACGAAGCCCTGCTCACGGCCGTGAAGGCGCTTCCTGACGGCTGGAGGCTCGCCATCGTCACGCCCGACGCAGGAGTCGACACCGCCTTGGGGCAGACGCCCGAAGCGGTCATGAGCTGCTACAACGGCGCAATTCGCGCCTCCATCCACCTCTACACGCTCGCCCAGGAGCAGCGTCTCGAGCTGCGCACGCTCTCGCTCTCAGGAGCCGAACGCATGGTGCTCGTCAGCGAGGCCAACAGCGCGCAGTTCGCCGCCCGCCTGCGCAAGAACGCGAAGCAGCGGGCCAAATGGGCGCGCAAGGCCGGCGTGGGGTCGTACCGCGTGTACGACGCCGACCTGCCTGACTATGCCGTGTCGGTTGACGTCTTCGCCGGTGCGGGCGTCATCCCCACCGCGCCGCACGCAGGCTCGCGGACGTCTCGGCCCTCGTGCCGGCCGTTCTTGACGTCGATCGCAGCGCGGTGCACACCGTGACGGGCCGGGCCGAGCACGATGCGCGCGGCAACGTGGAGAAAGCCGTCACGACCATGGCGTGCGTCTCCTGCGGGCCCCACCGCGTGGAAATCGACCTCACGAGCCGTCACGGAATCGGCTTCCCGCTTGATTACCGACCTGTCTACGAGCTGCTCGGCGCGCGAGCAGCAGGCAAGCGCGTCGCCTGCCTCTTCGCGAACGCGGGCATGGCGACGACCTATGCCGCCGCGGGTGGCGCCGCGAGCACCGTCACCGTCGATCCCTCAGCGGGGTTCTTGGGCTGGGCGGAACGCACGGTCACGGCCAACGGCTTTGCGGGCCACCGGAACCGCTTCGTTGCGGAGGACGTCGAGGCCTGGCTCGTGCGCGAGCAGCGCGCCGCGCGGTCGTACGACCTCATCTTCTGCGACGTTCCCGCAGCATACGTGGGCAGCTCGTGGCGGCAGGAGGAGCGGGATGACCAGCGCTTCGCGGGCTTGTTGGACGCCCTCACAGCCGTGCTCTCGGCAGGCGGCACCCTCATGCTGGCAAGCACGCAGCGCGCGCTTCCGCTCGACCGGGACGAGCTCTCGGACCGCGGCCTCGCACGCGAGGACGTGAGCGCGCGCACGATTCCGCGCGACTTCGCGCGCACCCCCAAGGTGCACTGCTGCTACCTCGTCACGCGCCCGTGAGCTCCGTCACTCGGTGACGACCTCGCCCGTCCAGGTGTTGATGCCGCCAAATTCCACCACGTTGGTGTACCCGATGGCCGCGAGCTTCTCAGACGCCTTCTTGCTGCGGTTGCCGCTGCGGCAGTAGACCAAGATGAGCTGGTCGAGGTCGGGCAGATCGGGCACGGGGTCGGTGCCGATGCTCTCGTTGGGCACGTTTATGGCGCCGGGAATGTGTCCCTCGGCGTACTCGCTCGCGGTGCGGACGTCGAGGATGACGTAATCCTCCTCGGAAGCCATCATCTGGGCAGCCTCTTCCTGTGAGACCTGCTGGTACGTGGCGCCTTCCGCGGTCGTCGTGCCAGAATCGGAAGACACCTGGGACGTGGCCCCGCACGCGGCGAGCGCGAAGGCGGCGAGAAGGACGAGCAGTCGCTTGAGCATGGCGTTCCCCCATCTGTACCTGACCAACTATTCCGTGACGCGCCCTATGATACAGGCTACGACTCGGCAGCACGAACAGCACCACGGCAACGCGGACAAGTTCCTCGACCACGCGCAACCGCGCCGAGGCGTATCATCGTGATTCGGAACGCGCGAGGAAAGGACCGTAGATGCAAACACCGCAGGACGTGCAGCACTCCTCCTATGTCAACATGACGCCAAACGAGTGCGTGACGCGCTACCTCAACCGCACCCTGTTCACCAAGGCGCTCTGTGCGGTGGCAGCCGTAGCGCTCATGTTCCCGCCCATGTGGGCGTGGTCGAACGACAAGGTGGGATTTGAGGGCTTCGCGCTCGGTCTCGCCCTGGCGTGTGCTGTTGCGCTCGTCGAGGTGATACTGCTCTCGCGGTGGCTGCTCGACTTCGAGTGCATCATGATGAATGACTGCGACCCCGTGAAGATGTACCAGGCAGAATCCCTGCTCGACGGGCATCTCAAACTGAAGAACGAACGGGCCACGCACCTTCTCATCGGAGCACAGGCGGCCATGCTCATGGGAGACGTGGGGCGGGCCGAGCACCTGATGCGGAGCTCCGTCTCGCTGAAGGCGCCCAACGCCTCGTCACGGCTCCTGATCACGTCGATCGAAACCGGCTGCGCCGTCATCAAGCAGGACTGGCTGACCGTGCAGGCACTGCGGGACGACCTGAACAACCGCAGCCAAACCCTGCGAGGAGCGCTGTGCAACAGCGCCGAGCTGCAGGCGCTCTACGCCTGCGTGCCGCTCGCCATCGCGCAGGGCAACGTGCTGCTCGCCGAAACGTTGCTGGGGCAGAGCTTCACGCGCGCAATATTTGTTGAGCAGTTCGCCAGCCTCACCTATCACCAAGCGGAACTCGAGGAGCTCAAGGGCAACCTCGCAGAAGCCCGGGCATGCTACGAACGGGCGGCCAGCTTGGGAGGCACCTGCCACTTCGCGCGATCGGCGGCGAACTGGCTGGCGACGCACTAGCGTCGGGGTGCCGGTAACGGCCGATAATCTGGCGTCGGGCGCGTGGGTTGCAGGCCCGCGCACTTTTCGTTATTGGGCAACGCGCATGGGAAGTGCGAACTGCAAGGTATTAGCGGCCTGGTAGCGGCACATTCGAATCATAAGAAAACAGGCCAGGGCAATAAGCCTCTGACCTGCGAAAAGTCTGGTCGGGTGGACTGGATTCGAACCAGCGACCCCTTGACCCCCAGCGGGACACGCTGGGTAAACTTCCTCGCCAGGCGTGAACACGCTCGCGGATATCGCCACGTAGAAGGCGCAATGCCGTGTAACCTTCGCCATGACCGGAAGGGCTCGACGCCCGAGTTTGGTGCACGTGCACCAAGCGATTTGGTGCACGTTTGGTGCAAGGCGAGGGGACGGATTCTATGCACTTCACCAACGCTTTCATTCGTGGAAAGAAGCCTCCGTTCAGGGGCGTCTTCAAGTACAAGGACAAGGACGGCGAGTGGCGTCAGACAGTTCGCACGCTAAAGGCCCAAGGCATCTCCGAGGCAAAGCGAGAGCTCGCGGAGATGAGGATCGCGCTCGAGGAGGAGCACGAGCGAGAGATCGAGGTGGCTAAGGCCACCATGACAGTGGACGAGTACCTCGAGAGATACATCTCCGATCTCGACAGGTCTCGCTCGCTCGAGCGCTCCACCATCAACGGCTACCGCTGCTACGCCAAGAACGTCTCCAACGGCCTCGGCAGGATCCGCCTCTCGGAGCTAAACGCTGCCCAGGTGAGGGCGTGGGAGGCAAAGCTTCTCAAGGACGGCCTCTCGGGCACCACGGTACGCAAGGCCCACGTCCTGCTCAAGAGCGCCTGCGAGCAGGCCGTCCAGGCCGACCTCATCCCCAGGAACCCGCTCTCCGCCGTGAGGCCTCCCAAGGCGGAGGACCCCATGCCCAACGCCCTCAGCGAGCGCACGAGGCGCGCGCTCCTCACGTACCTCGACGCTGCCGCGGACACCCCCTTCAACCTCGCCGTACTCATGGCGCTCTCCACAGGAATGCGCGAGGGCGAGCTTTGCGGCCTCAGGTGGGCCGACGTGGACCTCAAGAGCCGCACCCTCTGGGTGAGGAGGTCCGTGGCGCGCGACAACGGAAAGTACTACGTCAAGCCTCCCAAGACGCGCACGAGCGTGCGAGACATCCCCCTCACGATCGCCCTTGCGGAGAAGCTGAAGGCTAGGAAGGACGCTCAGGAGACTGAGCTCATCATCGCGGGCCTCGAGCCCTCGGAGGAGCGCATGTCCCAGATCTACGTCCTCGGTGAGGTGGACGGCTCGTTCATGAAGCCGCATGGCCTCTGGAGGCCTTGGAAGGCCCTCGCCGACTCCATGGGCCTCGTGGGAACACAAGGCAGGAGGCCGACCTTCCACGACCTCCGGCACACCTTCGCCACCTTCGCAATCGCCGAGGGAATCGACGTCAAGACCGTGAGCTCCATCATGGGACACGCCAACGCGGCAATGACGCTCAACATCTACGCGAGCGCAGACGCAGACGCCAAGCGGGCGGCCGCCATGACGATAGACGAGGTCATGGGCAGGAGGCTCGCCCCACAGGAGCTGAGGAGCTTCGCATGACCGTACAACCATGCTACGGCTTCTCTATGTTGTAGCAGCGTCGAAACCCTGTGAAGCGTGGACACGCTCACCCGCAAGGCTCCTCATGTGTCCGGAGGGTCTGCGATAATGTCACCCGTGACTGGCTCGCACGCGGGAGGCACGTATGGCATCGAGCAAGAAGGCCGCCGAGGAATTCGTAGACGTCCTACCTCTCATGTGCTTCCTCCATCATCGCCAATAGCTCATCCTTTGATGTGCCTGCATAGTGGCAATGATAGTCTATTGTGTGCAGGCCGCACAGTTGAGCTTCGGCGAGGGCCACTCATGGTCTCGAGTATCGTGCCCTAACACGAGTAGTAGCCCGCAAGCCTGTCTTCACCCTCTTCTCTTCCCTAGCAGCTAGCACACGCGGAAGACCAGGATAGTAATGTCATCCGACTGCTCTGCTCCAGCCGCCCACGTTGCCAGGTCGGCACGGATCGCTGCGTCGAGGTCGCGTGGGGCAAGCTCTACGTTCTGTTCCACCAGCTCCTTGAGGCACGCCTCGCGGTACTGCTTGGAATCGGCGTTCATGGCCTCCGTCACGCCATCGGTAAAGAGAAGCAGCTCGTCGTTGGCGGCAAGCGTAAGCGTGCGCTTCTCGAACACGGCAAACTCCGAGAACCCCATGATGGGACCATCGCTACCGCGCAACCACTCCCAGCGTCCGTCCCGCAACAGGAGCGGCTCATTGTGCCCGGCATTCACGAACGTCAGCGTGTTCGTGCTCCAGTCGAACGTTGCCGCCCACACCGTGACAAAGGTAAGCGCATCGTTGCCCTCGCACAGATGCTCGTTTGTCAGCATCATGGCTTCGAGCAGGTCGATGCCCGATTGCATGCGACTGGCAAGCTCGTTCTTTGCTCGCATCATGAAGAGCGCCGCAGGAACGCCCTTGCCGCTCACGTCAGCAACAAGAAACCCGACCGTGTGGTCGTCCAGCATGAAGAAGTCGTAGAAGTCGCCACCGACCTCGCGTGCGGGCTCCATGGAGGCGTACAGCTCGAAGGCATCGGGAATCGAAGGAAAGACCGTGGGCAACGCACTCTCTTGGATGGCACGCGCAGCGGCAAGCTCGCTCTCCATGCGCCGCTCTGCCTCACCGATCCATCCCTTGAGTCGGTCCACCGTCTCGTTGATCTCGGCCGAAAGTGAGGCAAACTCGACGCTTCCCGTCTCGCTCAAGATGACCTCAAGGTCTCCATGCACGATCTGCTCGAGCGAGGCGTTTGTGCGGTCGATCGGCCCGATGAGCACCTTCTGCAACAGACGAGAGCCCAGATAGTACGTGACCGCAATTATGGCGATTGCCACCAACGTGGCTCCCGCCATGGTTTCGCGTCGATGGTCAAAGACGCTGGAAAAGCCTCTCTCCATAAGCACGTAGCAGTCGTCGTCTACGGCAACGCCACAAGCGTAGGCTAGCTCCGTCCTGTCAACGGCGTTGACCATGAGGGTCTGTTCCATGGAGGCCGTGCGGGCGAGTGACGCCACGAACTCTGTGCCGTCCTGCCCAAAGGCGTCCCGAAAGACTTCGCCCGCAGGATATGCATTATTGTTCGAGCAGAACACCACACCGTCTCTGACAATGACAAGCGTACCCAGGTCCTGCGAGTACTCTTCCACGGCGCTTCGTACGGAAACGTCATCCGCAATCGCACGTTGCGCGTCGCTGGAGAGCTTGCCGAGCTCGCCCGTCGCCTCCAGCTCCTCGACACGTGCCCATCGGCCAAGGCACTTGTTGCGCACGTATGCGAGCGTCGATTGCATGCTGCGATACGCGTCCTTGCGATCGGCGCGCGTGATGGCCACAAAGCATGCGGCCAGGGTGGCAACGAAGACGACAGCGAGCACGACGATCATCTGCGTTCGCACGATGGTGCGTACGCCCATGTACTGACGGCGCTCGTACCAACGCATGGCCACATAATCGCAAACCAGCGTGGCGCATGCCATCAGGACAAGGTCGGCATGTGGCTCACGGGTCGCAACTACGACTTCAAGCGCGACACCTCGATGATGCTCGTGCATTGCACGCCCAAGGACGGATACGAGTCGATCGCGTTTGCGGCCCTCGACAACATCGGCGTGGTCGATTCCACGACAAGCCTCGTCAAGCGCCTGGCATGCCTCACGACACCGTTCATCTGCCTGGACGGCATCAACAGCCAGGGCGTCACGGTATCGGTGCTCACGCTCGACAGCAAACCGACGGCACAGCACACAGGCAAGCCAAAGCTATCCACATCACTCGTCATGCGCCTCGTTCTCGACCGCGCCGCAACGACCGACGAGGCGGTGGACCTGCTCTCCCGCTACGACATGATTGCCCTCATGGGGCGTGACTATCACTTCTTCATCAGCGATGTCACGGGCAAGGCCGTTGTGGTGGAATACGACTGCAAGACGCCCGAACGCACGATGACCGTGACGCCGAGCAACGTCGTAACGAACTTCTACATCATGTACGGGCAGGACGTGAGCTTGACCGACAACGCCTCCGAGTTCGGACACGGATATGACCGCTACGAGACCATTCTCGACATCCTGTGCCGCGAGGATGGCGAGTACCGCCTCGAGACGGTATGGGATTGCTTGCGTGAGGCCTCACAGCTTCCCAATCCCGACGACATTACGAGCAACACGCAATGGTCGGTGGTGTATGATCACGTCAACGGTACTGCTGACGTGGTCCAGCGCCGACAATGGGAAGAGACCCATCACTTTGCGATCGGATCTCAGTAGGGAGAGTTTGACGCGTTCTCCAAGGAGACGAAGGTCTTATGAGCGAAGCAACCGAGCGCGACAAGGCGCTCTACCAGCAAATCAAGGACGCCAGGGGTCTGTACCGGGGACTGGCGATAGTGTACCTGCTCATACTGGTCGCATGTGTCATCATGGCAATCGCCTGTGTGATCACCAGGAAGCTCCATGGCATCCTCCCGCTCGTCGGCTTCGCCTCTGGCGCATGGTTCTCCGCCAGCCTTGCGCATATCCGCTACAAAGACTATGCGTCTGCGCTCGAGGAGATCGGCCCTGACCCAGCGGGGCTCGACACGTGCGAGACATACTCTGAGACAACCGCCTACGCCATCGAAACCGCGCGAATGACCAAGAAGGAGCTGTTGCAGCAATGGATTGCCTACAGCATCCTCACGCTGACGCTGCTTGGCATGGGCGCACTCCTTCTCACGTTCTACGCCATCTGGGACCTCGAGAAAGAGTATCTGCTCCTCGGTGTCGGAGTCGGCATGGTCGCCGGCGGCTTGGTCTTGGCGTCCCTCACGGCGAAGGCCTTCCACGGCTGGCTCGTCCTTCGTCGCATCGAGAAGTATGAGGCTCCCATGTGAGTTCTGGCTGGCTGACTGCCGTCTTTGTCTCATAGGTCATGAATCAATACGTTGTGCGCGTTTTGCCTCATGAGTACTAGTTCTCTGTATCAGATCAAAGCTTAACGAGGTTTTGAAGAGTGACCTTTTTTAACACTTGGACCAATCCAAATGCACGGCTTACTACAGCGAGTCGTCGTCCATCTTCGAGATGACGTAGGCGCACTGCATGGCCATGAGCCCCGCCTCCTCCGCCCCAGCGCCCGCCTCGATCGCCTTCAGGATGATCATCTGCGTGGTGATGCCAAACAGCATCGGCCACTCGGACGGATCCTTGCAGTAGTTCGCGGTCATGTTGTTGTAGATGCCGTCCCAGCATTCCTTGATCTTGGGATAGACGCTCTCAGGCGTCATGCCCCAGATGTTGAACCTGTCGGAGCCCAAGCTGTTGGTCATCTCCACAGCAATACCTGCTACCTGCTCCTCTTTGAGGTTGCTTACGGCGTTCACAAACGAGAGCACACTCAGGTGGTCCTCCATCAGGTACTTGTTGACGGCTTCGCCGTAGTAGTACGTCTTGTCGTCCTTGGTCGTGATGACGGCGACATGCCCGCCTAGCGCCTTGACGGCCTGACGGCAGGCGTCGGGAGAAGAGAGGGCAGAGCTTATTGCCAAGCATCCTGAACTCGACGAGGTCATCAGGCCATTTGTGGGCGGTAGAGAGTTCCTGAACGGTGGCGACAGATGGTGTCTCTGGTTCGACGGGGCTGACCTCTCTCGTTATGCTTTCCCTGAGATTGCCGAGCGGCTTCAGGCAGTCAGGCAGACACGTCTCAAGAGCCCAACTGCTTCAGTAAAGAGGGATGCCGCAACGCCACACTTGTTCACCCAAATTAGACAGCCCAAGTCGGATTACCTTGCTCTCCCTGTCGTCTCAAGCGGTAGACGCAAGTACCTGTCAGTTGGCTACATGTCTCAGCAAGTCATAGCAAGCGATCAGCTTAGATTTATCACGACAGACAGCATCTATGTGCTCGGCTTGTTGTCATCTCAGATGCATGCTGCTTGGATGCGTGTGACTGCAGGAAGGTTGAAGTCAGACTATCGTTATGCCCCAGCTGTATACAACAGCTTCGTCTTTCCTGACGCAACAGAAGAGCAGCGAGTAGCTGTTGAACGTGCCGCACAGGAAATCCTTGACGCTCGGGCGATGTTTATCGGCAAGTCTCTAGCGCAGCTCTACGACCCTGACTACGAGATGTTCTACCCAGCTCTCTATGATGCTCACCGAAAGCTGGATGTCGCCGTCGAAGCGGCTTATTGCGTTAATTTCAACGGTGACGAGGAGAAGATCGTCGCGCACTTGTTCAAGCTCTATGCAGAGAAGACCGCCCAAGCTTAGTGTCTCGTACGGCTACTTGACCACCACCGAAGTGTTGAGCAAGTAGCCTATTGCGTACGTCCGTCATGGCAGCTTGTAAAGCAAGCTGCCTATTGCGTACGTCCGTCATGGCAGCTTGTAAAGCAAGCTGCCTATTCCGTACGGCTTCGCCGCCGCAATAGCAAACGTCCGCCATCCCCGCCAACGGCGCCAAGGCATTACCCTTGGCCTGCCAGACTTCGTCTGTACGGCTTGGGCTCGCTCTTGCTCGGGCGGGCGGACGTTTGCGGGGGATGCCCCGCGCCCCTAGGAGGCACATACATGGGAGAGCTCAGGAGGCTGGAAGCTCGGCTAACAGGAGAGCAAATGGATATGCTCGATGGACTCGCGCATGATACCGGTCTCACGAAGACGGATGTCATACGTACGCTCATAACGCACGCTTCCGTCGCGGACGAGCTGGACATCACTGGCGACACCGTCATCGTCCTCGACCGCGTCTCTGCATCTAAGATTGCCTATCAACTGCGAAAGGTGGGCATAAACCTCAACCAGGCAACGGCAGCTCTCAACACGATCGCCCGGACGGCACAGAAAACTACAGACGATACCCTACAGGTGCTCGACCTCGTTGAAGCTATCGAGTCCGTGAAGTTCCTCCTCATCGGTTACGAGGGGACAAGGAGGTCGGTTAGAAATCTCATGGAACGTCTTACGGGCTCTCGTGGAGTGTTCCTCGACCGCCTGGACTCCGTAGCGGGAAGTGTTG
>CACYAX010000065.1 GCA_902772435.1 uncultured Coriobacteriaceae bacterium
GTCATGGCGATGACGGCGGAGATGCCGATGACCACGCCGAGGATGGTGAGGAGGCTGCGGCCACGGTTCGCGTCAAGTGCCGAGGCCGTCTCATAGACCAGGTCGCGTACCCTCACGTGCGCCCCCTTCCCCTGTTGCTGCTCGCTGCCACGAGCGCGCGCTCCTGTTCGTCGGTGAGCAGGCGCCCATCGCGGATGTGCATGGTGCGGTCGGCCCAGTCCGCGACCTCCGCGTCGTGGGTGATGAGCACGATGGTCTTGCCCTGCTCGCTCAGGCGCTTGAAGGTGGTGAGGACCATCTCGCCCGTGGCCGAGTCCAGGTTGCCCGTCGGCTCGTCCGCGAGAATGACCGCGGGATCGTTCACGAGGGCGCGCGCGATGGCGACGCGCTGCATCTGGCCACCCGAGAGCTCGTTGGAACGATGGTCGAAGTAATCCGCCGGCAGGCCGACGGCCGCGAGTGCCCGCTCCGCACGGCCCTTGCGCTCCGAGGCGGGAACGCTCGTATAGGTGAGCGGCAGCACCACGTTGCGCAGCACGGTCGCACGGGGCAGCAGGTTGAAGCTCTGGAACACGAAGCCGAGGCGCGTGGCGCGCAACTCGGCGAGCTCGTCGTCATCGAGCAGCGAGACATCCACACCCTCGAGCAGGTAGCTGCCCGAGGTGGGCGTGTCGAGGCAGCCGAGCAGGTTCATGAGGGTCGACTTGCCCGAGCCCGAAGGGCCCATGATGCAGAGGAACTCGCCGCGCTCCACGCTGAGCGACACGCCTCGCAGGGCATGGGTATAGCCCGCCTCCGATTCGTAGATGCGGTGCACGTTGCGCACGTCAATGACGGGCCTCGCCATCTCAGGCCTCCGCCTCGGACGTCTCGGCCGCACCCGCGCCCGCATCGCCCACCTGCAGGATGGGGTCTCCCTCGGAGAGGCCCTCCTCGATGACCGCCTCGGACGCGTTGCGCTCCCCCACCGTCACCGCGCGCAGCTCGGTCTGGAGCGTCTCCTCGTCGAGCACGTAGCTCACGTAGGTCTTGCCGCCGTCCTCCACGATCGCCATCGAGGGCACCACGAGCGCGTTGGGCACGTCCTGCGTGAGGATGGTGACCGTGGTGGTCATGCCGGGCTTGAGGCGCCCGTCGGGTTTGTCGATGACGAGCTCCACCGTGAAGCTGGCGGCACCGCCTCCCGACCCCTCGCCCGAGCTCGACGCGATCGACGCCACCGAGACGACCTTCGCCTCGGCCGTGAGGTCAGGCACCGCCGAGAACGTGCAGGTGGCGCGCTGGCCCACGCTGATGGTGGAGATGTCGATCTCGCTCACTTCGATGGAGACCCGCATCTTGGAGATGTCAGCGATCTGCGCGAGCGAGCCCGTGTCGGTCTTGGCCCCCGTCGAAGCACCCACGACCGCGTCCATCGAGACGAGCGTGCCGGCCTTCGGCGCCGTGATGGTGAGCTTGCTCACCTCTTCCGTCGTCTCGGCATAGGATTTCTGGGCCGTGGCAAGTTCGCTCTCGGCGGTCTCGATGTTCGCCTGGGCATCGGCGATGCCCGCCGCATAGGAATCGGGGAACTGCGGGACAAGCCCCGAGAGCTGGCCATAGGCGCTGTTGAGCTCTTCGGAGGTCGCGTCCACGACGTCCTTCGCCGAACGGAGTGACAGCTCCGCGGCCTCGGCCGAGCGCTGGAGCTCGAACTCGTCGGTCCGCTTGGGGCACCGGTTGTCCTCGATGGCCCTCAGCAGCCTGTCACGGGTGTCCTCGACATCGTCAGCCACGGCGCTGAGCTCTCCCGCGGCGGCCCGCACGTCTTCGGGCAGGGAGGCCGAGCTGAGCCGGTTGGCCGCGCTCTGCGCCGCATCGGCAGCGTCTCCAGCCGCACCCGCCGCGTCCGTCACGGCGGTATAGGAATCCTTCACGGCCTGCGCGGCAGCCTCGGTCTCCGCGAGCGCGGCGGCAGCCTTGTCCAGGCTGTCGTTGGCCTTGTTGACCGCGGACTCCGTCGGCGCCAGCTCCTTCGCGAGCGCGCGCTCCCAGGCGGCGACGTCCTTCTCGTAGGTTGCCCACGCCTCGTCATAGGTGGCCTGGGCCTTGTTGAGCGCCTCATAGGCCTTCGACACGTCCGCCTGCCGGTCAGAGACTACCTGGGCTGCCGCCGAAATCTCCTTGTCGAGGTCCTTGCTCCGGATGGTGAACAGCACGTCACCCTCCTTGACCTCCTGGTCCTTGGCCACGCGCACCGTCTCGATGATGCCGTCCACCTCGGGGGTCACGACCACCGAGTCGTTGGGCTTGAGCGCGCCCGACCCCTGGATGGTGGTCGAGAAGTCCGCGCGCTCCACATAGGTGACCTGCGGCTCATGGCTCTCCTCGCTCTCAGGCTTGGAGAGCATGCCACGCAGCACGAAGAAGCCGCCCACGAGCGCCACGGCAGCGATGGCAGCCGCCATCTTGGCCCGCTGCTTGCGCTTCTTGTTCTTGCGCCGTTGCTCGAGGTTTTTGAGCGCCAGGAGCGCCTCCGCGTCATCCCCGCCCGCGTCCGTGATGATGGGCAGATCGACAGGTGCCGTGGGCGTTGCCTGCGCAGGGGCCATGGCGGTCCGTTCCGACTGGCCGGCAGCTGGCTCGGCCGTGGGCTCCACGGGTTCCGAGCCAGGCTGCGGCGCATCCTGCACGGCGCTGTCATCGGCGTTCGCGCGCAGGGCATCGCTCAGCTCGTCGAGCGACATCTCGCCCGTCTGCTTGAATGCTTCTGCCTGCTCAGGGGTGGCATGCTTGGGATAGGCATCGTGTTCGCGCATGGTCTGCCTCGATCGTGTACTGCGTTTAAGGTTCGTTAACGTGCAAACACGTCTAGGTTAGCAGAGATGCAGGCACGCTGCAGGGGTGTTGGGCACCAAAATGCACCAAGGCGCGCGCGGACGCTGCCAACGCGCTCCTTGGTGCCTCTTCCGCACGTCAGTGGGATAATTTACGGCAGTAGCTGGACCCCGCAGTTGGGGCAGAACCGGCAGGCGGGGATGACCTCGGGCAGATAGCGCGCGTCAACGGGCAGCTCGGCTCCGCACGTGCAGACGAGCCGAGGCATCTGCAGCCCCTGGAGGTCGTCCTGAGAAGCCGCTGGTTCTGGCGCCTCAGAGACCTGAGGAGACGATGCTTCGAGCTCCGTCGTAGAGGGGGCACTCTGGGGCAATACGTCCTGCAGGGGCACGGGAGCGACGGGCACCTGTGCGGCTTGGCCCGCCCCACCATACTTTTGGCCTGCCGTGCCTTGGCTCGTCGGCGGATACGGCGCAGGCGCCTGCTGCGTGCCGGGCACCTGCGCAGACGGCTGCCCGTCGGAAGCGCTTGCGGCAGGAGCGGTCGTAAACGGCTGCGCGGGCGGCTGTTGGCCAGCGGCTCCCGGCACCGATGCTCGTGCTTGCCCTTGCGCTAAGCCGAACTCGACATCAAGGCACTCGTCAACGCGCTTGAACGCCCACCACTGGCTGACGAAGTTGCCCGTGCTGATGGCGACGGCGCACAAGTCAAGCATGAGGTGAAACGCGAGCTCATCGGCCCCCACCGCGATGGCGGGCGAGACCAACAGGTAGGCGGGAACTACCACGGCCGCAAGCGCCATGTCAATCAGTGCCCCGATGCCATAGACACCAATCACCGCGGCAATGGCGGACTTGACAATCCAGTCTTTGCTCACCGTGCGCGTGACCATGCGCGTCTGGCCGAAGCCGTAAATCGCCACGAAGACCCACACGTAGACAAACGGGAGCACTGTGCAGACAGGCATCACGATCAGGAAGAGCGAAGAGTCATGCCCAAGGCCACGGTACAAAAAGGAGAGCATGTTTGACAGCACCCACAGGCCGCCGCCACCGTACACGGCAGCGGCCACGCAGCATGCGATCATCGTGGTCATGTGGTCAGGCGCGAGGTCGGGCAGCACCTTGAGCCGGTCGCGGAGCAACAGCCACATGAAGACGGGCCAGGTAAGCAGGCCACCCGCACGCCATATCCACGCGGGAGCACCGTCTTCCAGCGCGGAGAGCATGCCCCAGAGGTCATCGGTGGCAAGCGTCACCTCGACCATGGCCACCGCCATGATGGCGAACATCACGCAGGACACGATGAGGGCGAGCTTGTGCACCCGCATCCATTCGAACATAGGGGCCTCCCAGCTCTTCACCCTGCCTCAGACCGCGCTACTCCTCGGCAGCCAGACCGTCCTCCTCGCGCTCGAGCGCGTGGATGAGCGAACGCAGCTCGTTGTCGACCGCGTTGGCATGCGGCGAGCGCTTGGCGTAGCGCTTGACGGCCGCCGTGGACCGCGCGATGGGCTGGAGCGTGCCCGCGCCCGCCACGCAGCCGCCCGGGCAGGCCATGCCCTCGAGAAGGTAGCCGGGGTACTTGCCCTTGATGGCGTCCTTCATCATCTGGCGGCACTCGTTCAGGCCCTCGGCGTTGTGCACGTGCACCTCGACGTCGGGATGCTCGCGATGGATGGCGTTGACCACGGCGTTCGCCACGCCGCCCGCGATGGCGAAGGTGCGCGCGTCGGCGGAGGCAGTGTCGAAGTCGCTCTTGTTGTCGTCCTTGAGAGCCAGGTAATCGATGTCCTTGGCCGCCATCATGCCCGCCATCTCCTCAAAGGTGAGCACGAAGTCGACCTCGGAACGTACGCTCTTGCGCTGGGCCTCGAGCTTCTTGGCCGCGCACGGGCCCACGAAGACGATCTTGGCGTGGGGGTGCTTCTGGCGGATCATGCGAGCCGTGAGCACCATGGGCGTGAGCGCCATGGAGATGCAGTCGGCGTACTTGGGGAACTCCATCTTGGCCATGGACGACCATGCGGGACAGCAGGACGTGCCCATGAACGGGAACTTCTCGGGCACCTCGTCGAGGAACATCTCGGCCTCCTCGATGGCACAAAGGTCGGCGCCGATGGCGACCTCCTCGACGCCCGAGAAGCCGAGCAGGCGGAAGGCCTCGCGCAGCTTGCCCACGTTGCCCTTGCCGCCGAACTGGCCCACGAAGGCGGGCGCGACGGCAGCGATGACCTCGTCGCCACCCAGGATGGACCAGATGACCTGCACGAGCTGGCTCTTGTCAGCGATGGCGCCGAAGGGGCAGTTGACGAGGCACTGGCCGCAGGAGACGCACTTCTCGTAGTCGATGTCGGCGCGGCCGTGCTCGTCGGAGCCGATCGCGTTCATGCCGCAGGCCTCGGCGCACGGGCGCGTGTGGTGGTGGATCGCGTGGTAGGGGCAGACCGAGGCGCAGCGACCGCACGCGATGCACTTGCTGTGGTCGATGAAGGCGCGCTTGTTCTTGAAGGAGATGGCGTCTTTGGGGCAGCTCTCGATGCAGGGATGGGCCAGGCAGCCCTGGCAGGCGCTCGAGACGCGGTAGACGTTGTCCTCGCAGGCGTTGCAGGCGAACTTGATGATGTTGATCAGGGGCGGCTGATAGTAGGCCTCGGGGCCCGCAGCCTCGGCCACGCCGTCGGAGACGCGGCTCGGGCGGTCGACGTCCTGTTGCGGGAGGCCCATGGCGAGGCGGATGCGCTCCGTGATGATGGCGCGCTCGAGGAAGACGCTCTCACGGTAGGTGGCCACGTCGCCAGGGAGGATCTTGTACGGCAGCTCGTCGAAGGCACGGTCGAAGTCGTCATCGGTGCCCTCGGGATTCTCGCCGACCGAATAGGCGATCTTCGCCACCTCGGCAAAGACCTTGCGCCTGATGTCGGTCAGATTGGTGTACACGCCACGCATCGTTCCGGCCATGATCATCCTCTCGTCGTACACGGCCCCCGCCGCGTGCTGGCTATCCCTTTCAGTATAGCGGGGCTACCAGCAGCGCACACGCCTTCGACCGCTCACCGCCCGAAGGGATTCGGCTGACTCGGGAATGCTCCGAGAACGTCTGCAATCATTGATATGGAATGGTGCCGTTTGCGCCGCTACCAGCTCTGCATCCAGGCGGGGTCGCAGGAGAAGCGCAGCCCCTCGCCCGTGAGCGGATGGGCAAACGAGACCTCGTGCGCATGAAGCATCAGGCCCTTCGCGCTATGGGTGCCCCCGTACAGCACGTCGCCCACGATGGGATGGCCCAGATGCGCGAGATGCACGCGGATCTGGTGGCGGCGGCCCGTCACGAGCTCAGCCTCGACGAGCGTGCGGTTGCCGTGCGAGACGAGGCTGCGCACCCGCGTCTGTGCCTCCTTGCCGCTCGTGCCCACGCGCATGCGTCGGGCGTCATGGCGGTCCCGCGCGATGGGAGCGTCCACGAGCCGCCAGGAGTCCTCGGGAGCCGCGAACCTCCCCTGCACGACGGCGTAGTAGCGTTTGCGCAGCTCAGCGCCCGCAACTAACGCGTCGAAAACGGGTTGGAACTCGCTCGTGAGCGAGAAGAGCACGATGCCGGAGGTGTCCGTGTCAAGGCGGTGGAGGGCCTGCGGGACGGCAGCGCTGCCCTGCGCGCGCAGGCGGGCTGCCACGCGGGCAGTGAGGGTATCGTGTGCCGCCGCGCTGCCCGTACCGTCAGAATGCACGAGGACGCCCGCGGGCTTCACGGCCACGAGGAGGAAGGGGTCCTGGTAGAGCACCTCGACCTCAGTAGGCGAGATGGCCAGCCCATCTTTTGGTGGGATGAGCGCAAGGTCGACCACGGAATCCGCCTCGAGCTGGTCCGTGCGCAAGAGCACGTTGCCGCCCTGCGTGAGCTGCCCGCGTGCGAAGATGCGCGAGCGCACCGGCTTGGAGGTGTTGAGCGCGGCCACGAACGAGGCCACGTCGAGCTCCTCCTCGACATAGAAGGAGACGCTGCCGGGCACCACGTGCCCACGCGAATCCGTGCGCGGTGGTTCCGCCTCGATGACGTTGAAGGGACGCTCTCCCTTGACCAGCTCCTTCGGGCGCCACGTCAGCCCTGACACATGCGTCTCCCTTCGCTCCCGGCGGGCGGGAGCTCCCTCGCCGCCTCAGTGCGGAGGCGATGGCGACCCTATGCCATGAGGCCCGCGACATGTGCGGCGAGCCCGTCGAGCGGCACCTGCACCTGCTCGTGGGTGGCCATGTCGCGCACGGTTGCCATGCCGGCGGCGACCTCGTCGTCACCGAGCACCACGCACACGCGGGCGTTGAGCTTGTCGGCCTGCTTGAACTGGCTCTTGAGGGAACGCGCCTGGTAGTCTTCCTCGGTGCGCACGCCCGCCTCGCGCAGGGCCTGGGCCACGGCGAAGACCTTCGCGCGCTGGGCAGGCGTCGCCGCCACGTACACGCAGGAAGGAACGGGAGTCGCAAGCGTGCGGCCCAACGCCTGCAGCGCGATCTCGATGCGCTCGAAGCCCACGGCGAAGCCGATGCCCGGGGTGGGACGGCCTCCCTCGAGCTCCATGAGGCCGTCGTAGCGACCACCGCCGCCGATGGCGCCCACGCCGGCGCTGGCCACGTCGACCTCGAAGACCGTGCGGGTGTAGTAGTCGAGGCCGCGCACGAGCGTCGGGTCCTCCTCGTAGGCCACGCCAGCCTCGTCGAGATAGGCCTTGACCTGGGCGTAGTGGGACGCGCACTCGTCACAGAGGTTGTCCTTGGCAAGCGGGGCGTCCGCCATGACCTCGCGGCAGTGGTCGTTCTTGCAGTCGAAGGCGCGCAGTGGGTTCACCTCGGCGCGCTCCAGGCAGTCGGCGCACATCTCCTCCTTGTGGGAGAGGATGAACGAGCGCACGCTCTCGCGGTACACGGGCCGGCAGGCCGCGTCGCCCATGGAGTTGATGCGCAGCGCGAGGGCCTCGCGCGGGAAGCCCAGCAGCTCGAAGTACTGCATGAGCATGACGATGACCTCGGCGTCGATGGCGGGGTCAGCCGCGCCGAGCACCTCGATGCCGATCTGGTGGAACTGGCGCAGGCGCCCCTTCTGCGGACGCTCGCCGCGGAACATCGCCTCGCCGTACCAGCACTTGACGGGCGCGCCGCCCTGCGGCACGAAGTTGTGCTCCACGGCCGCACGCACCAGGCCGGCCGTGCCCTCAGGACGCAGCGCCATGCGCTGGCGGGCCTTGAGGTGCGCCTCGCTGCCCTGCTCGAGCAGCCCGGGCAGCGTGGCACCCGAGATGACGCGGAACATCTCCTTGCGCACCACGTCGGTGGACTCGCCGATGCCGTGCACGAAGGTGTCAACCTGCTCGATGGCGGGGGTCTCGACGCGGTCGAAGCCGTAGCTGCCGAAGAGCTCACGGGCCACGTCCTCCATATGCTGCCACGCGCTCATGTAGCTGCCGTACAGATCCTCGGTGCCCTGGACTCGCTGTGCCATGAAAGTCTCCTTATCCGCGCCGGTGCGGCGCATAGTCTAGCTGTGTAAGGATAGCACGCCGCGGCCGCTCTCCCCCGTCACCTTTGGCGCTACCAGTTATTCCGCACGGTTTTGATTGGGATTAGAATATAGGGATAGTATGTTCTGCGCACATGACGGCTTACGCGCCCGTATTGGAGAGGCTCATGGAGAAGATCAAGGTCATCGAGGTCAAGGAGAACGTCCTTGCCAACAACGACCGCGCGGCGGCGGCGCTGCGCGCGAAGCTGCACGACGAGGGCACGATGCTCATCAACCTCATGAGCTCACCGGGCTCGGGCAAGACCACGCTGCTCTCCGCCACGCTCGACGCGCTCGCCGACGAGCTGGCCATCGGCGTGATGGAGGCCGACGTCGACTCCGACGTGGACGCCTACACCGTGCAGAGCCACGGTGCCAAGGCCATCCAGCTGCACACGGGCGGCATGTGCCACCTGGACGCCGCCATGACCGAGCAGGGCCTGCGCAACCTGGGCACCGAGGGCCTTGACCTCGTCTTCCTCGAGAACGTGGGCAACCTCATCTGCCCCGCCGAGTTCGACACGGGTGCCGCCAAGAAGGTCATGATCCTCTCCGCGCCGGAGGGGCACGACAAGCCACTCAAATACCCGCTCATGTTCGAGGTCTCCGACCTCGTGCTCGTGAGCAAGATGGACGTGGCGCAGTATTTCGACTTCAGCCTCGAGAAGCTGACGGAGAACGTGCGCCTGCGCAACCCGCACGCCCAGATCCTGCCGCTCTCCGCAAAGACCGGCGAGGGCATGGACGCCTGGATCGACTGGCTGCGCGCCGAGGTCGCGGCCTGGAAGGCATAGGACCCGCATCATCTGGAGGCGGGGGCACCAGATGATACAATCTTTTATAGCAAGACACATTCCCACGCACACCAAAGGAGAGGGACATGGGAACGCAGGATAGGCACGACACGAAGACCGGGCGCCCGCAGGAGGCCTACGGCGGCGCAAGCGTCGAGGAGC
>CACYAX010000066.1 GCA_902772435.1 uncultured Coriobacteriaceae bacterium
CATGCGGATGTTGATGCCTGCCTCGCCCAGCGCACCGAAGACGCGGCCCGAGGTGCCCGGACGGCGGCTCATGTTGCGGCCGACCACCGAGATGAGCGCGAGCTTGTCAATCACGTTGACGGCGTCAGGCTGGAGCTCGTGCTGCAGGTCGTTGACGATGAGGTAGATCTTGTCCTTCACGTCAGCGCCGTTGACCACGATGCCGAAGGAGTCGACGCCGGTGGGGATGTGCTCGACCGACACGTCGTAGCGCTCGAAGATGCCGAGCGCACGGCGGATGATGCCCACGGAGTTGGACATGTGGGCCTTGCTGATGTGCACGATCACGAAGTCCTTCTTGCCCGCGATGCCGGTGATGAGGTGCTCGCGGCTCCCCTCCTCGGCAGTCTCGCGGATGATCGTGCCGCGGCGCTCGGGGTCGTTGGTGTTCTTGATCTGGATGGGGATGCCCACCTCGCGCACGGGGAAGATGGCCTCCTCCTGCAGGACGGTCGCGCCCATGTAGGAGAGCTCGCGCATCTCGTCGAAGGTGATGCGGTGGATGGTGCGGGGATCGTCCACGATGCGCGGGTCGGCCGAGAGGAAGCCCGAGACGTCGGTCCAGTTCTCGTAGACGCCGGCATCGATGCAACGCGCGAGGATGGCGCCCGTGATGTCGCCGCCGCCGCGCTGGAAGAGCTTGATGGTGCCGTCGACCGTCGCGCCGTAGAAGCCGGGCAGCACAAAGGAGCCCAGGCGCTGCACGGCCTCGCGGATCTGGCTCTGCGTGCGCTCCATGTCGACCGAGCCGTCATGGCGGAAGACGATGGCGTCCGCCGCATCGAGGAAGGGCAGGCCCAGGTACTCAGCCATGAGCTGGGCGGTGAAGAACTCGCCGCGCGACACGATGTACTCGGGCGAGAGGCTCGTGATGACGGAGGAGAACTCCTCGAACTTCTGCGCGATGGGATAGCTGAGCTTGAGCTCGCGGGCGATCTCGATGAAGCGCTGCTCGATGTCCTCGAGGAGCTGCGTGCAGTCGACGTGGTACGCGATGTGGGCGTTCACGAGCAGCAAAAGGTCGGTGATCTTGTTGTCGCCCGAGAAGCGCTTGCCCGATGCCGAGACCACCACGTAGCGGCGGTCGCGGTCGGCGCGCACGATGTCGCGCACCTTCTTGAACTGGCCAGCATCAGCGACGCTCGACCCTCCGAACTTGGCAACTTTGATCAATCTCATCACTCCCAGGGAAGCTGCGCGTAGAAGGCGTCGGGGTCGCTTTCCAGCGTGTACGAATAGATAGCGCGCGCATGCTCGGCCGTCACCGAGCGCACGAGCCACGAGTTCCCATCATAGCGCTCCGAACCCTCCGGAGCGGTCGTAGTCCTAAATACATAGTTACTCACGAGAAGCATGGGGTCATAGGTGAGGGCGCTCGTGAAGTCGTAGTGGGGACGCCGCCCGTTGGCGAAGTCGAGCACGTCCTGCACGATGGCGTTGCCCGTGGGAAGCGAGCCGGCACCCTGGCCGTAGAACTTGAGCGGACCCACCGTGGAGCCCTCGAGCGAGACCAGGTTGAAGTTGGCGGGCACGTTGGCTTCGAGCGAGCGCACGGGCAGGGCCACGGGCTCGACCGCAACGGCATAACGGCCGTTGGACTGCACGCCGCGTCCAAGCAGCTTGACCACGCGGCCATGGCGCGCGAAGAGCTCCATGTCGGCCTTGCTGAGATGGCGGATGCCCGAGACGGGCAGGTTCTGCGTGCAGGTGATGCCAAACGCCACCGAGGCGGCGATGATGGTCTTGTTGCGCACGTCGATGCCGTCGATGTCCTCGGTGGGATTGCGCTCCGCGTAGCCCAGGGCCTGGGCCTCCCTGAGCACGTCATCGAACTCGCGGCCCGTCTTGGCCATGGTGTCCACCAGGTAGTTGGTGGTGCCGTTCATGATGCCGTAGAACTCCGAGATGGCGTCGATGCGGCGCACCTTCTCGATGCTCGCGATCCAGGGGATGCCGCCCGCGCAGGTGGCCTCGATCAGGAAGGAGGCGTCATGCTCTGCCGCAAGGCGCGCGAACTCGCCGAAGTGGGCGGCGACGACGGCCTTGTTGGAGGTCACGACCGACTTGCCCGCCTTGAGCGAGGAGGCGATGAAGGTATGGGCCGGCTCGATGCCACCCATGCACTCGATGACGAGCTCGATCGCGGGATCACCCACGATCTCATCAAAGCTTGCCGTCATGCGGGGGTCTGAGAGGCGGTCGGGCAGCTCGAGGATCCGTGCCACCTCGACGCCCTCGGCGCGCGACGAAATGATCTCGTCGACGCCGCGTCCCACGACGCCGTGTCCGAGAAGGGCGACTTTCATAGCAATCCAATCTTTCGAAACTGTGAAGGGAACAGGCCCAACACGCAGGTGTTGATATCATACTTGCTATCAACGCAATAATGCGAGACGGCAAGGAGCGTCACAGTGAAAACGTTCTATCACAGCACGAGGTCTGGCGCCGATTTGGTAACAAGCAAGCAAGCAATTCTTGCGGGCATCGCCTCAGATGGTGGACTTTACGTGTCGGACCAGCTCGGCGACGAGAAGCTCGACCTCGCAGCCATCACCGCCCAGGGCTACCACGCCACCGCGCGCGCCGTGCTCTCGGCGCTTCTGCCCGACTACAGCGCCGACGAGGTGGCCGCCTGCGTGGCCGGCGCCTACGCCGACAACTTCGACACGCCGGCCGTGACGCCGCTCACGGCCGTGGGGCCAGACTGGTTGCTCGAACTCTGGCACGGCCCCACCTGCGCCTTCAAGGACGTGGCGCTGCAGATGCTGCCGCGCCTCATGTCGGTCGCGCGCCTCACCGAGGGCAACGGCCAGGGTGTCATGATCGTGACCGCCACCTCCGGCGACACGGGCAAGGCCGCCCTCGACGGCTTTGCCGACGTGGCGGGCACCGGCGTGACCGTCTTCTACCCCGCGGGCAAGGTCTCCGACATCCAGCGCCTGCAGATGGTCACCCAGAAGGGTGCCAACGTGGCCGTGTGCGGCATCCGCGGCACCTTCGATGACGCGCAGACCGAGGTCAAGCGCATCTTTGCCGACCGCGCCCTCGAGGCGCGCCTCGCCGATGCCGGCGTGGTGCTCTCGTCGGCCAACTCCATCAACGTGGGCCGCCTCGTGCCGCAGGTGAGCTACTACTTCGACGCCTACGCGCAGCTCGTGCGCGCGGGCAAGGTCGCCCTCGGTGAGGCCGTCGATTACTGCGTCCCCACCGGCAACTTCGGCGACGTGCTCGCCGGCTACTACGCCAAGCAGCTCGGCCTGCCTGTGGGCAAGCTCATCGTGGCCTCCAACACCAACAAGGTCCTCACCGACTTCATCGAGACCGGCGTCTACGACCGCCGTCGTGAGTTCGTGAAGACCATCTCCCCCTCCATGGACATCCTCGTCTCGAGCAACCTCGAGCGCCTGCTCTACTACCTGACCGACGGCGACTGCGCGCGCGTGGCCGGCTGGATGAAGGACCTCTCCGAGACGGGCGTCTACACCCTGCCCGCCGACGTGATGGACCGCCTGCGCGAGACCTTCACCTGCGGCTTCGCGACCGACGATGACACGCGCGCGACCATCCGCTCCACGTGGGAGAACGAGCGCGTGCTCATCGACCCGCACACCGCCGTGGGCAAGTGCGTGCTCGATCGGCGCGTCAGCGAGGGAAGGCAGCGCGTCTGCCTCTCCACGGCCAACCCCTACAAGTTCTCCGCTGACGTGCTGGCCGCGCTGGGCGAGAGCGTCGAGGGCCTTGACGGCTTCGCCTGCATGGACAAGCTCGAGGCGCTGACCTCCGTGCCCGCGCCCGCACAGCTCTCGGGCCTGCGCTCCGCCGCCGAGCTGCACCCCGACGTCTGCGACCAGGACGAGATGTCCGCCTTCGTCGAGAACGCCTGCGCGAGGGTCTTCGCGTAATGGCCGCAGCCGCCCAGCGCATATGCGTGACCGTGCCCGCCACCTCCGCCAACCTCGGCGTGGGGTTCGACGTGCTCGGCCTCGCGCTCGACCTCGCGGCGCGCTTCACGTTCGAGCCTGCTGACGAGCTGCTCGTCACGGGCTGTGACGAGCGCTTCAACACGCCCGACAACCTCGTGTGGCGCTCCTACCTCGCTGCCTGCGAGGAGCTGGGCGTCACCGCGCAGTCCCTGCACATCCACGAGGACTCCCCCATTCCCGCCTCGGGCGGGCTGGGCTCGAGTTCCACCTGTGTGGTGGCGGGCATCGCCGCAGCCCAGGCGCTCGCGGGCCGTGACCTCGATCGCCCGTTCACCTTGAGCCTCGCCACGCGCATCGAGGGACATCCCGACAACGTGGCGCCCGCCGTCATGGGCGGGCTCGTGAGCTCCTACGTGGACGGTACGCGCACCATCACCACGCGCTGGCCGGTCGCGCCCAACCTGCGGTTCGTCTGCATCGCGCCGCCCTACCGCGTGCTCACCTCCGACGCGCGTATGGCACTGCCCTCCATGGTGCCCATGAGCTCCGTTTCCTGGCAGGTGGGCCGCTGCCTTGCCATGGTGAGCGCACTCGCCTCGGGCCGAGCGGCCGACATCGCCGCCTGCTGCCACGACCGCATCCACGAGCCCTACCGCGCGCCGCTCATCCCCGACTACGAGAACCTCCAGGAGGTTGCGCTTGCCGCTGGTGCCACGACCTTCCTCATCTCGGGTTCGGGCGCTGCGATGCTCGCCATATGCGACGGTGACGCGGCTGCACGGCGTGTGCACGACGCGGTCGAGGCCGGCATGGAGAACCCATGGGTACGCACGCTCGCGGTGAGCGAGCGCGGCGTGTCCGTAAGCAAGCTGGTGCAAAAGACCGACGGTCCTGTGCACCAATCGTAAGAGACTGGTGCAAACATCCGACGGTCCTGTGCACCAGACTGGTACATACAACCGACGGTCCTTTGCACCAACCAGAACCGCGCACGAAAGGAACTGCCATGAACGTTTGCTGCCTTGACATGGAAGGCGTCGTCGTACCCGAGATCTGGATCGCGTTCTCGGAGGCGAGCGGCATCCCCGAGCTGCGCCGCACCACACGCGACGAGCCCGACTACGACAAGCTCATGAAGTGGCGCATGCAGATCCTGCGCGAGCATGGCCTGGGCCTCTCCGCCATCCAGGACGTCATCGCCACCATCGACCCGCTGCCCGGCGCACGCGCGTTCCTCGACGAGCTGCGCTCGCTCTCGCAGGTCATCATCATCTCCGACACCTTCGAGCAGTTCGCCAAGCCCCTCATGGCGAAGCTCGGCTGGCCCACGCTCTTCTGCAACTCGCTCGAGATCGACGAGGACGGCATGGTGGCGGGCGTGCACATGCGCTGCCCCGAGAGCAAGCTCACCACGGTGCGCGGCCTGCAGGCGATGGGCTTCGAGACCATCGCCACGGGCGACTCCTACAACGACCTCGCGATGATCCGCGCGAGCAAGGCCGGCTTCCTCTTCCGCTCCACCGAGCAGATCAAGGCCGACAACCCCGACCTGCCTGCTTACGAGAGCTTCGACGACCTGCTCGCCGCTTTCAAGGCCGCGCTGTAGGCAGCTTTCGCACATCCCACGAACCACCGCGAGCCGCCCACCAGGTGGCTCGCCTCATGAGAAGCGGCTCCTCCCCACCCGGGAAGGAGCCGCGTCGCGTTCGTGGGGCAATCACCCTTAGCCGCCGAGGTAGGCCTTGCGCACGTCGTCGTCATGCAGGAGGTCACGACCCGTGCCCTCCTTGGAGACGTGGCCCGTCTCGAGCACGTAGGCACGGTCGGCGATGGAGAGCGCCTTGTTGGCGTTCTGCTCGACGAGCAGAACCGTGGTGCCCGCATCGTTGACCTGCTTGATGATGGTGAAGATCTCGTCCACCAGGATGGGGGCGAGGCCCATGGAGGGCTCGTCGAGCATGAGCAGCTTGGGCCTGCCCATGAGCGCGCGACCCATGGCGAGCATCTGCTGCTCGCCGCCGGAGAGCGTGCCGGCAATCTGGTTCATGCGCTCCTTGAGGCGCGGGAAGTGGTCGTAGACGTCCTCGATGGTCTCGGCGTTCTCGGCGTCGGTGCGGATGTAGCCGCCCATCTCGAGGTTCTCGGCCACCGTGAGCTGCGTGAACACGCGACGGCCCTCAGGGCAGAGCGCGAGGCCGCGCTCGAGGGTCTTGTGGGCCTTCACGCCCACGAGCGACTCGCCCGCGAACTCGATGGAGCCCGAGTCGGGCTTGAGCAGGCCGACCACCGTGTTGAGCGTGGTGGACTTGCCGGCGCCGTTCGCGCCGATGAGGGTCACGATCTCGCCCTCGTTGACCTCGAACGAGATGCCCTTGACGGCGCGGATGGCACCGTAGGAGACGTGCAGATCTTTAACGTCGAGCAAAGCCATGCTAGTCCTCCCCCTGCTTGCCGAGATAGGCCTCGATGACCTGCGGATTTGCCTGAATCTGCTCGGGCGTGCCCTTGGCGATGATCTTGCCGAAGTTGAGCACCGCGATGCCCTCGCAGATGCCCATGACGAGGTCCATGTCGTGCTCGATGAGCAGGATGGCGATCTGGAAGTCGTCACGGATCTTGCGGATGTTGCCCATGAGCTCCTCGGTCTCGACCGGGTTCATGCCCGCGGCCGGCTCGTCGAGGAGCAGCAGCTTTGGGTTGGTGGCAAGCGCGCGCACGATCTCAAGGCGGCGCTGGGCACCATAGGGCAACGAGCCCGCGATGTCGTCGGCGTTGTCGGCCATGCCGAACACGTCGAGCAGCTCGAGGGCGCGCTTCTGGAACTCGTTCTCCGAGATCCAGTGACGCGGAAAGCGGAAGATGCCCTCGGCCATGGTGCATGCGATCTGGTTGTGCAGGCCGATCTTGACGTTGTCGGCCACCGTGAGCGAGTCGAAGAGGCGGATGTTCTGGAAGGTACGCGCGATGCCCTCGCGGCAGACGCGGTCGGTGCTCATGCCCGCCGTGTCGACGCCGTCGAGCATGATGGTGCCACGCGTGGGCTGGTAGACCTTGGTGAGCAGGTTGAAGACCGTGGTCTTGCCCGCGCCGTTGGGGCCGATGAGGCCCGCGATCTCGGTCTTGCCCACAGTGAGGTTGAAGTCCTCGACCGCGTGCAGGCCGCCGAAGTCGATGCCGAGGTGGCGGCACTCCAGCACGACCTTGCCCGCGTCGCGCTCAGGGATGATGTAGTCATTGGGCACGGGCACCATCTTGGTGTGCTCGCGCACCTTCTTCCCCTTCGTGGCCTCGGGGGCCTTGCCCTCGGCGGCAGCGCGCTGGGCCTTGTAGGTTCCTTCGGTCCTAGGCATTCTCGCCACCTCCCTTCACGGCTGTCGCAGCTGGCTTCTTGGAACCTTTGCGCCTGAAGCGGCTGGTGAGGTTGGTCACCACGGCCTTGACGGCCTCATTATTGGAGACGAGCATCACGCCGATGAGCACGACCGCGTAGATGAGCATGCGGAAGTCACCAATGAAGCGCAGCTTCTCGGGCAGGATGGTGAGCAGCGTGGCGGAGATGATGCCGCCGCGGATGTTGCCCATGCCGCCGAGCACGACGAAGACCAGGATGAGGATCGAGGTGTTGAAGTCGAACTTCTTGGGCACGATGGACGAGTAGTTCATGGCGTAGAGCGCGCCGGCCATGCCCGCCAGGGCGGCGGAGACCACGAAGGCCATGAGGCGGTAGCGCGTGGTGTTGATGCCCACCGACTCGGCGGCGATGCGGTTGTCGCGCACGGCCATGATGGCGCGGCCCGAGCGGCTGTCGACGAGGTTCATGACCACGATGAGGGTAAACAGGATGAGCAGTACGCCCGCCGTGAAGGTGGAGAGGCGCGCGATGCCCGAGGCACCCTGCGGGCCGTTGATCAAGATCTTGCCGCCCTCCTCGAGGTTCAGCGCCGCAGCGTTGGACATGGAGACATGCAGCCCGTCGCCGTCATAGCCAAGCCAGAGGTTGTTGAGGACGTTCTTGATGATCTCGCCGAAGGCCAGCGTGACGATGGCGAGGTAGTCGCCGTGCAGGCGCATGACGGGAATGCCGATGAGGAAGCCGGCGAGGGCCGCCATGGCGGCTGCGGCGATCATGGCCACCAGGAGGCGCATCGGATCGGCCGCGATGACGCCGTCGAGCATCTGGGCCATCACGACGCCCGTAAAGGCACCGACGCTCATGAAGCCCGCGTGGCCGAGCGAGAGCTCGCCCGAGATGCCCACGACGAGGTTGAGCGAGATGGCAAGGCAGCTGTAGGCGCAGATGGGAATCAGAAGGCCGATGGTGGAGTTGGAGACGGCGCCCGCGCTCATGAGGCCCGTCATCACGAAGTAGGCCACGACCACCATGCCGATAGTGATCAGTTTGGAGCGCGTGGCATGGCTCATGCTCTTAAGCTTCTCCATGGGCTACACCTTCTCCGGGACGTACTTGCCGAGCAGACCGGCAGGCTTGATGAGCAGGACGACGATGAGCACCGCGAAGACGATGGCGTCGGCGAGCTCGGTGCCGATGTAGGCCTTCGCGAAGATCTCGATGATGCCCAGGAGCACGCCACCGAGCGCGGCGCCCGGGATGGAGCCGATGCCGCCCAGGACCGCCGCCGTGAAGGCCTTGATGCCCGGCATGGCGCCCGTGGTGGGCATGAGCGTCGGGTAGGCCGAGCAGAGCAGCACGCCTGCGATGGCAGCGAGGCCCGAGCCGATGGCGAAGACCATCGAGATGGTGGAGTTGACGTTGATGCCCATGAGCTGGGCAGCGCCCTTGTCCTCGGAGCAGGCGCGCATGGCCTTGCCCATCTTGGTCTTGCTCGTGAAGAGCGTGAGCGCCACCATGACGAGCACGCAGGCAAGCACCGTGACGATGGTGATGGCCTGGATCTGCAGCTGCCCACCGAAGAGGCTGACGGCGGGGATGCCCGACACGACGGAATTGAAGACCTTGGGGTCGCTCTTCATGATGAGCAGCGCCGAGTTCTGGAGGAAGTAGCTCACGCCGATGGCCGTGATGAGCACGGCCAGGGACGGCGCCTCGCGCAGCGGCTTGTAGGCAAGGCCCTCGACCACGATGCCCAGGATGGTGCACCCCACGACCGAGAGCAGCACGCTCACGATGACCGGCAGCCCCAGGTAGCTCATGGAGCAATAGCAGATGTAGCCGCCTACCATGATGACATCGCCGTGCGCGAAGTTGAGCATCTTGGCAATGCCGTAGACCATGGTGTAGCCAAGGGCGATGATGGCGTAGATGCTGCCCAAGCTGATGCCGTTGATCAGGTTCGTGAGAAAGCCCATGGTCACCTCCCGTC
>CACYAX010000067.1 GCA_902772435.1 uncultured Coriobacteriaceae bacterium
GGCGTGCGTCTCCAGCGCTTCGAGGTGGTCCGCCACGTGTAGTTGGCACAAAGGACCGACGGATGTATGTGCCAACTGGCACAAAGGACCGACGGATGTATGTGCCAACTGGCACAAAGGACCGACGGATGTATGTGCCAACTGGCATAAAGGACCGACGGATGTATGCACCAGTTGGCACAAAGGACCGACGGATGTATGCACCAGTTGACACAAAGAACCGACGGATGTTTGCACCAGCTGGCACAAAGAACCGAAGGATGTTTGCACCAGCTGGTAGAGAGGGGCGTGCTATGGGAGACCGGATAACCTGCAGCGTCTGTCCGCGCCACTGCCTGCTCGCGGATGGGCAGCTTGGTGCCTGCGGCGTGCGTCGCGCGTCGGCAGTGGCTGGCGACACGCTTTGCGACGCCTATGGTCGCCTCACTTCGGTCGCCCTCGACCCCATCGAGAAGAAGCCGCTCGCGCGCTTCCTGCCGGGCAGCTACGTGCTCTCGGTGGGTGGCTATGGCTGCACCATGCGCTGCCCGTTCTGCCAGAACTACCAGATCTCGCAGGCGGGTGCCGACGACGTGCGCTGGGAGCAGTGGGAGCCGGCCGAGCTCGTCGAGACGGCGCGCAGGATGCGGCAGCGCGATGCCCGCGTGGTCGGCCTCGCCTACACCTACAACGAGCCCCTCGCTGCCTGGGAGTACGTGCGCGATTGCGCGGTCCTCGCCCGCGAGGCCGGCCTCAAGAACGTGCTCGTGTCGAGCGCCAACGCGAGCACGAAGGTGGTGCAGGAGGTGGTGCCCTTGCTGGACGCCGCCAACATCGACCTCAAGGGGTTCAACGAGGCGTACTACCGCTGGTGTGGGGGAGACTTCGCGACCGTCAAGGAGAACATCGCCTTTCTCGCTCGCTGCGAGAACGTGCACCTGGAGCTCACCTGCCTCGTCGTGCCGGGCAAGAACGACTCGGAGACCGAGATGGATGCCCTCGCACGCTGGGTGGCAGAGCTCGACCCCCAGATCACGCTGCACGTCTCGCGCTTCTTCGGGCGCTACAAGCTGGTGGACGTGGCGCCGACCCCCGTCGCCACGGTCTATCGGCTCGCCGACGTGGCGCGCAGGCACCTCGCGCACGTCTACACGGGCAATTGCTGAGAGTGGCTGCGGGCGAGCCTTAGCGGCGCGTGAACCCCCTCGCCGAGCGGGGCATGGGCAGGTGTATCTCGACGCCGAGGATGATCTTCAGGAGCCAGAGGAAGAAGAGCAGCACGAGTATCGGGATCACGCAGCTCGTGACGATGAGCACGGCAAGCGCCTCCACGAAGCGGTTGAGGCTCGAGCGGGCGTTTTCGGTGAGCTGGCTCACGCCGCCAGTGATGTTCTCCACGAACTGGCTGATGACGTTGGTGTTCTCGGCCGGTTCGGTGGCGGCAGCGGCCTCGGCTCCCTCCGCCTCGACCTCGTTCTCGATGTCGTTCACGGTCTGCTCGGCCTGGCTGATCGTCTCGTTGATGGACTCCTGGTAGGTCTCCTCGATCTTCGAGGACACCCAGACGCTCGTGGGCACGACGAACGCGATGGCGAAACCGAAGAAGAAGAGCTTCGTGCCAAAGCCCAGCATGAAACGCTTGATGTCGTACCATGGCACGAAGAGCTGGCCGACGAGCAGGAGCAGCCCGACGGGTATGAGGATCCTGAAGGCCACGAAGCCGAGTATCGTCAACAGGTATTTTTCGAGGTAGATGGCCGAGAGCACGATGAGGAAGTCGGAGCTCAGGTCGACGAGCTGCTCCGCGATGGGGGTTCCGGCGTCTCCCGGCAGAAGCGAGATGGCCGCGGAGGTACCCGTGGAGCCCGCCATGAGGGTCGTCACCGTCTCGAGCTTGTTGTCCAGCGCGTCGATGGTCTTCTGGTAGGTCTTCGCCGAGGAGTAATGCGCCCCGAGCGGGAAGATGCAGATCAGCGCTATCAGGAGTGCGACGGCAGCGACGAGGTACTTCTGCCGCTGCGTGAGCTCGATGCCCAGGAACTCGGGATACTCAGGAGGCTCGCTTTGCCGGGGGCGCCTGGGACGGCCGGGGAGGTCGGAACGGTTGTGGCGGGGGGCAAGCTCGGCATTGTCCGAGGCCTTGACGATGTCGTTGTCCATGGCGCCTCCTTCGCGGGAACTCCGTTATCTGCATTGTATGCCCGCTCGTGCAATTAGGGCACAGGCCATCTGCCCTGCGGTCGCCCCAAAGCCACCACGGTCCCCACGGCAACGGTGGTGCGCACGACGCGTTCTGCGTGTGATGGGAGGCAAAGTGCGCTAGCATCGTATCATTCACCCGAAGCGAGGAGGACCCCATGCGTTTTGACTTCGAATCCATCATCGACCGCCGCGGTACCGGTGCGCTTGCCATCGACGGCCTGGGCCTGCCGGGCGGCTTTGCTCCCGCCGCTCCCGCCGAGGGCGTCGACGCCATCCCCATGTGGGTCGCCGACATGAACTTCCCCGCGCCGAACTGCATCACCGACGCCATCATCGACCGCGCCAAGCACCCGCTCTTCGGCTACTTCCTCACCGCTGACGCCTACTATGACGCCATTATCGGCTGGCATGCGCGCCGCAAGGGCGTGACCGACATCGCCAAGGAGCACATCGGCTACGAGAACGGCGTGCTTGGCGGCGTGGCGAGCGCCGTCGCGGCCTTCTCCGCGCCTGCCGACAAGATCTTGCTGCACAGCCCCACCTACATCGGATTCACGGGCACGATCAACAACACCGGGCGCACCATCGTGCACAGCCCGCTCGTGCGCGACGAGGACGGCGTCTGGCGCATGGACTTCGAGGACATGGAGCGCAAGCTGCGCGACGATAGCATCCACCTCGCCATCTTCTGCGCGCCGTTCAACCCCTGCGGGCGCGTCTGGGAGCGCTGGGAGATCGAGCAGGCCATGGCGCTCTACGAGAAGTACGAGTGCGTGGTCATCTCCGACGAGATCTGGAGCGACCTCATCCTGCCGGGCCACACGCACATCACGCCGCAGTCGGTGAGCGACTGGGCCCACGAGAACACCATCGCCCTGTATGCCCCGAGCAAGACCTTCAACCTCGCGGGCCTCATCGGCAGCTACCACGTGGTCTACAACAAGCGCCTGCGCGACCGCATGAACAGCGTCGCCTCCGCCACGCACTACAACAGCATGAACGTCTTCTCGCAGGAGGCCCTCATCGGTGCCTACAGCGACGAGGGCAGCGTCTGGGTGGACGAGCTGCTGCAGGTCATCGACCGCAACATGACCCTCGCGTACGACTTCTTCGCGGGCATCGAGGGCGTGAGCCTCATGCGTCCCGAGGGCACCTACATGCTCTTCCCCGACTGTGGGGGCTGGCTCGAGGCTCACGGGAAGACCCTCGGCGAGCTTGAGGAGGCATGCTGGAGCAAGGGCGTGGCCGTGCAGGACGGCGCCATGTTCCACGGGCCATCGCACCTCCGCGTGAACCTCGCGTTGCCCACGAGCCGCGTGGAAGAGGCGCTGGACAGGCTCGCCACCATCTTCTAGGCGCGGCGGGACATCTCCCCACGCGCGCCGCTACGGCACTACCTACCCGTGAGGAACCTCATAGGAGGGGACATGGTACCGCACGACCGCAGGCTGACCGGCGAACGCTCCCTCAAGGCGCTCATGGCCTGTGATGCGCTCACGGCGGTCCTGGTCTTCGTGGCGTGGCTCATGATGATGTTCGGCCCTGGTGGCAGCTTCGCCGCACGCGGACTCTGGTCGCTCAAGTACTTCACGGTGCTGTCGAACCTGCTCATGGCAGCCATCTGCCTGTTCAGCATCGCGGCTGAGCGCAGGGCGCTGGCGGGTGGGGAGCTGCCTTCGTGGTTCGGGCCGCTCAGGCTTGCCGGCGTCACCTCGCTCACCATCACCTTCGTGGTGGTCATGGCCTTCTTGGGGCCCGTCTTTGGCTATGCGGGCATGTTCGTGCGTGCCAACCTGCTCTTCCATGCGGTGGTGCCCCTGTGGGCGCTGGGGGTCTTCGTGGCGTTTCGCATGGGCGGCCTCATCCCGTTTTCGCGCACGCCTGCAGCCGTCGTGCCCGTGCTGCTCTACGGAGCGGGCTACGTAGCGAACATCCTCATCAACGGCGTGGGGCAGGGTCCCACGAGCAACGACTGGTATGGGCTCTATGCGGCAGCGGGCGGCAACATCCCCGTGGGCGCAACCGTGATACTAGGAATCTTCTACCTGCTTGCGTTCCTGATCTGGCTCCTTGCGGGCGGTCGGTTCAGGCGCGGGCGCTCATAGCGCGTGACCCTGCAGGCTATTCCTCGGGCGTGCGCCAGGCATGCAGCTTGTCGCGCAGGTCGCGTGCCGTCTGCAGACCCTTGTAGGCCATGCGCTTGATGGGCAGGTCCCTGAGCGGTGCCACGTCCGCCACCTCTTTGGAGAACTTGGTCTTGAAGGTGTTGAGGCCGTTGAGGCTGGGGGAGAAGTCGCTGCCGATGCCCATGAGGTCGAACGCCACACAGCCCAGACGAGCGAGCTCGCAGCACTCGAAGTAGCAGAGCTTGTCCGACACGTACTGGCGCATCGTGGCGGTGCGCGAGGCAGCGTAATAGCGCACGGCCTGGGTTCCCGAAATGGTGATGATGGACCAGGTGACGACCTCGCCGGCCTCGTTGCGGCCCGCGAAGAGGCGGCAGTGCTCGCTGCCGAGGACGGAAAGCATGTCCACGTAGTCAGAGGCGGGGGAGGGCACGAAGTCGTCGCGCTCAGCCGTCTCGACCATCACGTCGTAGTACTCGTCGAACGAGACGAGTGCCTGCGCGGTCTCGTCAGCACAGGTGATGGGTGCCTCGCGCAGCGCCTTGCGCACGTCCCTGCGGCCGCGGGGCTTCATGCGCGAGAGGATGGCCTCGTCGCCGCCCGTCAGGTCGATCACGACGGTCTTGTCGTAGGAGACCGTAGAGAGCAGCGGCTCGCAGGCGGGGAGGTCGTTGAGGACCGCAAGGCGCACGAAGACGACCTTGCGGTCGCGCTTGCGCACCTCGGCGGTGATGGCCTCGAGCATCTCGGCCTCGAGTTCGGGCGTGACGTCCACGCCCGGTGCCCAGACGGGCGCGTGCGTGGTGCGCAGGTAGTGATAGCCGTGGGTCTCGAAGTCGAGAAACGTCACGACGCCCACGGCCTGCGAGCCCTGGAACAGGGCGAACGATCCCCAGTAATTGCGTCCGGGGATGGTCACCTGGTAGGCGTTCCAGGCAACGCTCTGCTCGACGGGCAGCACGATGCCGAGGCTTTCGGCAAAGGCCTCGAATTGGCTCTCGTCCAACGGTTCTAGTCTCATGTCGCATGCTCCTGCGGGGTTCTCAGGTTGTTTGGAGTTAGCTGAATAGTTTTGTAGACAAGCATAGCCCATGGCGGCTGCGCAAGCGCTGGGGTGAGGTGCTTGTACGTCGAGAGTCCACAGTGCGCGTGCCGCCCACCGGGCGCGGGTCGGAAGCGAGGTGGCCGCTGCTAAGGCCCTGCCAGGGCGCTGCTCCCGCGGTTACGCTTCCTTCTTTGACCAGAGGGACTGCAGGTAGGCGGCGGAGACGTGCTCGTCGTGCAGGGCGCGGTCGAGGGCTGCCGCATCGGCTTCGGGGGACATCCATGCGGGCTCACGACCCGCTCGCGTGGCAGCCGCGAGCTCGAGCAGCGCCTCCGCACAGGCGTCCTCCGTGCACGGCCCGATGTGCCAGCGTGCCAGGTCGCGGACGGCGGGGATGGCGTTGGCCATGGCGACCGCGTTGGGGAAGCTGCGGAAAAGCGGCAGGTCGTTGTCGGAGTCGCCGAAGACCAGCACGTCGTCGGCCGTGATGCCGTAGTGCTCCACGAGCATCCGCGCGCCAGCCGCCTTGTCGAGCCCCTTGGGCATGATGTCCGCCACATGCCCGTTGAGCACGCAGAAATCGAGGCTCGGCGTGAGCGGCTCGAGACGGGCCACCACCTGCTTCGCCTGAGAATAGTCGCCGCAGAACGTGAGGTTGACCTTGATGAGGTCCTGCTCGGGGAAGTGCTTGAGCTCCCTGAACTCCGCGCCGACCCAGCGGTCGAAGCGCACGCGCGCCTCCTGCTCGGTGCCGCCAAGGATGTAGTGGTGCTCCTCGTCGTTGATGGTGAAGAAGACGTCGGGGATGTCCTTCACCACGGCGAGCGCGGCTTCGAGCTCGCCGCGGTCGAGCGGGCTTCGGCTGATGGTGCGCCCACAGGCGATGATCTGGCAACCGTTGGAGACCACGGCGCTCTCGAGGCAGCTCTCGTCACCGCAGAACTGCGCCTTGAGGTCTCCGAGGCCACGACCGCTGGCTGGGCCCACGTGGATGCCCGCGTCAATCAGCTCGTGCACGGCCCGCATGCCCTGGGGCGTCACCGTGAGGTGCTGGAAGGGGATGAGCGTCATGTCCATGTCGAGCAGCACGAGTCTAAACATTGCTACCTTTCGTCCGCATATGCAGGTGCCATGGTAGCAGGGGAGGCGACGCGCTCAGTGCTCGGGGCGTCTCCCGCACCAAACGACCTGATTGCCTGCGTGTGTGCGCAACCGCCGTGCATGGCGTATCCTAGGGAGCTGTGGAAACGTAATCCAGCGGGCCGCGCGCCTGCAGGGGCAAAGGGGAGAGCCATGAGTCGTACCGACAAGCCCATCTTGGTGTTCCAGACCGACTTCACCTACGCGGAGGGTGCGGTCAGCTCGATGTATGGCGTGGTGAAGCGCGTGGACCGTGAGCTCGAGATCTTCGACGGTACGCACTACATCCCGCAGTACGACATCTGGAGCGCGAGCTACCGCCTCTACCAGAGTTTGCCGTTCTGGCCCGAGGGCACCATCTACGTGAGCGTGGTCGACCCCGGCGTGGGCACCTCGCGCCGCGCCTGCGCGGCCAAGACCGCGAGCGGGCACGTCGTCGTCACGCCCGACAACGGGGCCCTCACGCATCTCGCGCGCCACATCGGCATCACCGAGGTGCGCGAGATCGACGAGACGGTCAACCGCTATCCGGCGACGCGGGGCACCTCGGTCTTCCATGGGCGCGACGTGTTCGGCTACACGGCGGCGCGCCTCGCGAGCGGGATCATCAGCTGGGAGGAGGTCGGCCCCGCCTATCCGGTGGACGAAATCGTGGTGCTGCCCATCGCGCAGCCGGCGGTGGAGGACGGCGTGGTCACGGGCATCGTGGACATCATCGACCCCAACTTCGGCAACGCCTGGACCAACATTCCGCTGGCCGTCTTCGAACAGGCGGGCATCGCGTATGGCGACACCGTGCACCTGCGCGTGCATCACGGCGCCGAGCTGGTCTTCGAGGGTTCCCTGCCGTTCTGCCGCACCTTCGGCGACGTGGGCAAAGGCGAGCTGCTTGCCTACACCAACGAGCTCATGAACATCTCGTTCACCATGAACGCGGAAAGCATCGTCGAACGCTACGGCATCGGCTACGGGTCTGACTGGCTCGTCTCGTTCGAGAAGGTGGGGTAGGGCGCCGGTTCGGATGGCGGCACGCCGCTGGGCAGCGTGCCTGGTGGTACGGGCTGGCAGGCTGATATGCACCTGCCGACTGCGTTCCGGCGCGTGGCGGACGCACGGCAAATATGGGTAAATGTGAGTATCCGTGCACCTCTCTTTTGGCGGGATAATGTCCCATACACCCTGCTCGCAGGGGGCCTGCCTTTGGCTCTGGAAGCGCGGCGACCCACGTTGAAGGGCAGGCACACGGTCGTGAGCATCATCCGCGCTGGCCTCGCCGGCGCGGGCGGAATAGCGGGAGCTGCTGGCAGGCTCCCCCAAAACGAGGATGGGAGACAGCTCTTATGGCAATCATCCACGGTGACGCTGCGCGCAAGACGTTGCTTGAAGGAATCGACGAGCTCGCGGAGGCCGTGGGCTCGACGCTTGGTCCCAAGGGCCGCAACGTGGCCATGCACCAGAAGGCGAGCCGCTACGGGGCGGACTACGGCGAGCGCGTGATGGCGGGAGCACCCGTGCTCATCACCAACGACGGCGTGACCATCGCCAAGGAGATTACGTTTGCCGATCCCGTCAAGAACATGGGCGCGCAGCTCATGAAGGAGGCGGCCATCAAGGCGAATGACGAGGCGGGCGACGGGACCACGACCGCCATCGTGCTGGCCCAGGCCATCCTCCAGGGCGCGTTCAGAAACATCGCTGCCGGCGCCGACCCGCTGGCCCTGCGCCGCGGTATCGCGGCAGCCGGCTCGCTTGCCGTCGAGCGCTTGGCGGGTTCGGCTGTGCCCGTTGAGACGCAGGAAGACATCGCCCACGTGGCGACCATCTCCTGCCAGGACGAGCAGCTCGGCGCCATGGTGGGCGAGGCCCTCTATCGCGTGGGTCTCGAGGGCGTCGTCAACGTGGACGACTCGCAGCGCATGGAGACGACCCTGCGCGTGGACGAGGGCATCGTCTTCGACCGCGGGCTCATCTCCCCGCACATGGCCACCGACACGCGCTCGGGCGAGGCCGTGCTGGACAACCCCTACATCCTGATCACGGACAAGAAGTAACTACCTCGTTGCCAGCAAGTGCGCGGAGTACGCGGGCCGCGACGTGCGCATCAACGCCGTGCTGCCGTGCTCCACGGCCTCGCGCTTCATGACCGAGTTCTTCGAGGTCATGCCGGGTGCGAAGAAGCAGTTCGAGGCGAGCGTGGGCAACGGCAAGCCCATCGCCGACCCGTCCGTCATGGGCAAGGCCTGCCTGTATCTGGGAAGCGACCTCGCCGAGTACGTGAGCGGCCACTGTCTCGTCGTGGACTGGGGCCTCGAGGCGGCGACGCTCTCCGGACAGGTCATGGACATGCTCGGCATGGAGCTCGTGGACTAGCTATCGTGGGATGGCCGTCTACCAACAGCTGATTGGCGTGCGGGCCTCGTTTCGGGGCCCGCACCCCGTTTTGCGTGCGGGACGCTTCCGACTGCCTGCCCATTCCCTTTGCGATGAAGCTCTTGTGGTTAGGGCCGCAACGCGTTGCCAAATGGCCCGCCCAACCCAAAGGCCTCGCCGTTTGGATGTAAGCTTGTAACATTTGAACACGTCTTTCACGTTGACCTCCCCTAACA
>CACYAX010000068.1 GCA_902772435.1 uncultured Coriobacteriaceae bacterium
GCCTTCAGCTCGCCCTCATAGGTGATGACCAGCACGTTGCCCACGTTCAGGGCGGTCGAGTCGATCGTGGCGTTCGAGAGATCGAGGGTGTACTTCGTGCCGTCATACTGGACGACGGCCTCGCTGCCGCTGAAGCTGTAGAGCGTCGCCTCCACGCTCTTCTGCGCCGCAGCGGTCTCTGCCGGCTTCTCCGCGGTGCTCGAGGACGAGCAGCCAGACGGGGCACACCCCGCCAGCACTCCCGCCGAAAGCACCAGTGCCGACATGAGGCACACGGTCTTCCTTCTCATCTCATTCATGTAGACTCCTCCTTCGATGTCTACCCGCATCTTGGCCTATAAAACTTTAGGCTATCACATGCCTTGACACGGGTTCAGGTTACCAAGAAAGGCAACCGACTATTGCCGTTAAGATATACGCGAACGGCGAGCCGCTGTCCCACGCTTTTTCCGAAAGAACGTGCATGGAGGCGTAGGTGCGCGGACCCTATACTCCAGGCTTCCCTTAACAAAAACGCCGCCTCGCAGGAGGCGGCGTTGCGGTGCGGTATCAGCGCTGCCCTTACACGCCCGATTCGTTGAGGTAGCGCTCCTGCTCGGGGGTCAGGGTGTCGATGGCCTTGCCCATGAAGGCGAGCTTCTTGTGCGCCACGTCGTAGTCGACCTCGTCGGGCACGTCCATCAGCATCTCGTCGAACTGGCCCTGGTGCTCCACCAGGTACTTGGCGGAAAGCGCCTGGATGGCGAAGGACATGTCCATGATCTCGGCGGGGTGGCCGTCGCCACAGGCGAGGTTGACCAGACGGCCCTCGCCGAGCACGTAGATCCAGTTGCCGTTGGTGAGCTTGTAGCCCACGATGTTCTCGCGCATGTCACGCTGCTCGACGGCGTTGGCGCGCAGCCAGGCCATGTCGACCTCACAGTCGAAGTGGCCGGCGTTGCAGCAGATGGCGCCGTCCCTCATCTGGAGGAAGTCCTCCTCGTCGATGACCTTCTCGCAGCCGGTGACGGTGATGAAGAAGTCGCCGAGCTTGGCAGCCTCGGCCATGGGCATCACGTCGAAGCCGTCCATGATGGCCTCGATGGCCTTGACCGGGTCGATCTCGGTGACGATAACGCGGGCGCCGAGGCCCTTGGCGCGCATGGCGACGCCCTTGCCGCACCAGCCATAGCCCGCGACGACCGCGATCTTGCCGGCGACAACGAGGTTGGTGGCGCGGTTGATGCCGTTCCAGACCGACTGGCCCGTGCCGTAGCGGTTGTCGAAGAAGTGCTTCATCTGGGCGTTGTTGACGCGCACCATCGGGAAGCGCAGCTTGCCCTCGCGGTTCATGGCCTCGAGGCGGATGATGCCGGTGGTCGTCTCCTCGCAGCCACCGATGATGGCGGGAATGAGCTCGGGGAAGGTGGTGTGCACGCGGTTCACGAGGTCGCCGCCGTCGTCGATGATGAGCGTGGGACCCACGGCGAGCACGTCGTCGATGCAGCGGTCGTAGTCCTCAGCCGAGATGTCGTGCCAGGCGTGGACTTCAACACCCTCAGTTACCAGCGCGGCGACGACGTCATCCTGCGTGGAGAGCGGGTTGGAGCCCGTGGCGTAGACCTCGGCACCACCGGCCATGAGCACCTCGCAGAGGTAGGCCGTCTTGGCCTCGAGGTGGATGGACAGGGCGATCTTCTGCCCGGCGAAGGGCTTGGTCTTGCCGAACTCCTCCTTGAGCATCGTGAGCAGCGGGCAGTTGCGCCGCACCCACTCGATCTTGCGCAGGCCGCCTTCGGCCAGATTGATGTCCCTGATCTCGCTTGCCATGCCAAGCAAGCAGAATTGATACACAAGCAACGCGCATCCGGGCCTGCACACGCCTGGTTACCAACCGAAGGTGGAACAAGGGACGGAGGTTTGTTCCACTGCCTTCGCAGCGATGAGCCAAATTGGAACAAGGGACGGAGGTTTGTTCCACTGCCTTCGCAGCGATGAGCCAAATGACCTGCCCCTTGATTCCCCCAGGCTATCGCGTTCACCAACCGAAGTTGGGCGGCCCAAAGCGCTTGACCTGAAGGTCCACATCCTCGATGAGCTCCGCCTCGATCCTGACGCGGGTCTTCCATCCCTCGTTGTCAAGGTCATAGTCGCTGATGACCGCGGGGACGTGCGTGTCAGGATCATCCTGCAGCGGAACGAAGAGGACCACTCTTTCGGACACGCGGTTGTAGCAAGACAGGCTCTCGTAATAGCCGATCCGTCCGGAGACCGCATCCCTGAACTGGTCCCACGCGATGTTGTTGCAGTCCGCGGCAGGTGGCGCGACGGCCGCGTCGGCCGGCGCTTCCCTCACGTCAAAACGCAGCACGGCGACCCACCATCCCAGGTCGTCGTGCTCCTTAATGGGCGTAACCGACAGCCACTTCCCCGTGACGACTTTGGGTGCCTCCTCCATCCAGTAAGGACGGTGGATCCGGAGCTCGACGACCTCTTCCGCCGCAGCTTGCCCGCGTGCCGCACCGATGTTTCGGGCGGAGTCCCACATGAGGTCGCGCAGGTTGTAAACCATTATCGCATTGCGGAAGAGCTGCCTGTTGAGCTCGTCTCTTTGTTCCCAAGGAATCGTCACCGCCGCCCCTCCCTCACGTCAGATGGCTCGCCTGATACGCATCATCCTAGCAGGTAGATGCCCACGTGGGTCGAACGATCTGTCACCTTGACTGGCGGGGTTTGCGTCTCCCTGCTGTCGTTCCTGTGCTCAGCGTTGGGCAAAGGCCCCGCTCGCGGAGGCAAGCCAAGGGAGGTACCCACCCACAGGCTCTCGGCGTCCCCTGCTCTATACTCGAATCACACCCACCCAAGGGACCGTCTACTCGGCAGATTGGCTCGCGCATGAGGTACGTCATAGAGGACCGGCGCTACCGCTTTCGCTCCGCCTTCGACACGGAGACGGCGCCTACGTGCGCACGGGCGTGCTCGACGATGAGGGGCGCGACACGGGCGTCGACCCCTTCATGGCATCGTTTCCGCACCTCATCGACGTGGGCGTCATGGGCAGCTGCGCTCACGGCAGGACGGGCCTCTGCGTGAAGGCGGGCATCGGTTGCTACCAGAGCGGCCTCACGGTGGAGCAGCCGGACATGACCGTAGAGGACTTTGCCTGGATCGCGCGGCAGTGCTCGCGGCGCTGCAACCAGCTGGCGCTCGGTGGACGCGGCGACCCCGACCAGCACGCCCACTTCGAGGAGCTACTGCGCATCAGCAGGGAGAACCTGCTGGTCCCCAACTTCACCACCTCGGGCTACGGGCTCACGCCTCAGCTCGCACACCTCTGCAAGCGCTACTGCGGCGCCGTGGCCGTGAGCTGGTACCGCAGTCCCTACACGATCGCCGCCATCCAGATGCTGCTCGACGCGGGCGTGCGCACCAACGTCCACTACGTGCTGGGAAAGAACTCGATTGATGAGGCGGTGCGGCGCCTCGAGCGCGACGACTTCCCCGGCGGAATCAATGCGGTCATCTTCCTGCCGCACAAACCCGCCGGCCAAGGACGGGAGGACAACGTCCTCGCGCATGATGACCCGCGCGTGGCGGCGTTCTTCGCGCAGGTCGACCAGCCGCACCGCTTCAAGGTGGGCATGGACTCCTGCACCGTGCCCGGCGCGCTCAACCACTGCACGAACATCGCGCCCGAGTCGCTCGACACCTGCGAGGGCGGGCGCTTCAGCTGCTACATCGGCCCCGACCTCGTGATGGTTCCCTGCTCCTTCGACCAGAGCCGGCGTTATGGCGTGCAGCTGGGCGAAGGCACCGACATCGCGCTTGCCTGGAACAGCGAGCCCTTCGAGGCGTTTCGCGCACACCTGCGCAGGTCGTGCCCCTCGTGCGCCCAGCGCGCATCCTGCATGGGCGGCTGCCCGCTCATGCCCCAGATTGTGCTCTGCGACCGTGCGGCGCGCACGCGTGGATGAGAAGGGTTTCATTTGACTCAAGATGAGTGGAACAAACCTCCGTCCCTTGTTCCACGCGTCCCTTGTTCCACGTGACTCGCAGGGGACAGGTCATTAGCTCATGTCAGAGATAACCAGCTCTTGAGAACGCCAGACTCTTACGACAGGCCGAGGCGCGCGCAGATGCGGGCGATCTCCGCGCGAACGCGCTCCTCGTCGATGGTGAGCAGCTCGCGGTTGCGCATCACGACCTTGCCGTCGATGAGCACGTCACTCACCTCGGAGCCATTGGCCGAGTAGGCAAGGGCCGCGACCGCGTGGTTGAGCGGCGTGAGCGACGGCGCGTCAAGGTCGAGCAGCACGAGGTCGGCCTTCTTCCCCACCTCGATCGAGCCGATATCCAGTCCCAGTGCAGCCGCGCCGTTGCGCGTGGCCATACGCAGGGTCTCGTCGGCGGAAATGCACTGCGGCGTGTCATGCGTGCCCTTGTGGATGAGGGCGAGCAGCCCCATCTCGCGGAACATGTTCTGCGCGTTGTTGGAGGCAGCGCCGTCGGTGCCGAGGCACACGTTGACGCCAGCCGCCACCAGCTCGGGCACGGGCGCGAAGCCGTTGCCCAGCTTCATGTTGGAAGCGGGGTTGGTGACGACGCTCACCCCATGCTCGGCGAGGATCGCACGGTCGGACGCGCTCACGCGGATGCAGTGGGCGGCGATGGTGGGCACGTCAAAGATGCCGGCATCGCGCACGTACTCCACGGGCGTGCAGTGGTGGTCGCGCCACATGTTGTCGGTCTCGGCCTGCGACTCGGCGATGTGGATGTGCACGCCCATGCCCTCGCGCTTGGCCACCTCGGCAACGCCGCGCAGGTAGTCGGGGCCGCAGGAGTACGGGGCGTGCGGCCCCAGGCGGAAGGTCAGGCGGTCGCAGTCGGCAAAGGCATCGCGCTCCTCGAGCGCCTCGCGGATGCGGCGCTCGTTGAGGTCATACTCGCTACCCACGAGTCCGCGGCAGATGACGGCGCGCATGCCCGACTCGTGCACGGCGCGGGTGGTCTGGTGGATGTGCATCTGCTGGTCATTGAAGCAGGTGGTGCCGCTGCGAATCATCTCCATCTGGCTGAGCAGCGAAGCCCAGTAGGAGTCCTCGGGCTCGAGGCGGTCCTCGATGGGCTCGATGGTGCCGAAGAGCCAATCAGTGAACGAGAGGTCATCGGCCACGTTGCGCATCATGCTCATGTAGGTATGGGTGTGCGCATTGATGAGGCCGGGGATGACGAGGCGGCGCGTGCCGTCGATCGTCTCGGCTGCCACGAAGCCCTGCGGAGCCTCGTCGATGCCGACGATGGCGTTCCCTTCGACATAGATGCTGTGGCGACCCGTGGCGTGACCGGCGCCGTCGGGCAGGACGGCCAGTGCGTTCTTGATGACGATACCCATGGAAACCCTCTTTCATGTGAAGGCAAAAGACCTGATAGATGCCCTAGGCGCAGGTAAGCGTTGTCACGGTGCGCCAGAAGCCAGCCTGTTCAATGTAGCATGACGCCACGAGGCGGGGCACTCACTCGCAAGGTTCCACAACTATCGCGGAGACGTGCGGGCGCTGCCGCGCAGCGCATGGCCACACAGCGCTGCAAGCTACGCCGAGGCGATGACGCTCCGCACCATCGCCACCGAAGACGTATAGTTGTGTCCATGCGGCTCGAAGGAGGCGAGATGACAGGACCCGAGCTTGATGGCTTGCCCGAAGAGGTGGCGCTCCTCACCGAGGTGCGTCAGCTGTACGCCACCACGCGCGCGAACCCGCGGGTGATCCGCCTTGCCGTCCGCATGCGGGACATGGTCGACGAGCGACCGCTCAGGCGGGCCGTGAACTGCGCCATGCAGCGCTACCCGTACCTCTGCGTGGAGCTCGCCCAACGCGATGGGCAGCCGGTGTTCCTGCGCAACCGGCGCGAAGTCGTCGTGTTCCACGCTCCTAGCCCACACACGCTCGCCAGCGCGGAGTCCAACTTCCACCTGCTCTCCTTCTCATGGTGGGACAACTGGATCTGGGTCGACGTCTTCCACGGCCTCACCGACGGCACCGGTGCCTACGAGCTGGCGCGCACGCTGCTCTGGTACTACTGCGAAGCGCGATACGGCGTGCGGCTCGAGGGTGAGCGGATACGCCTGCTCGGGGACGTGTTGAGTCCCGCTGAGTGGGAGGATCCCGTCCTCAAGATGCACGACCTGCCCGAACCCCGGAAGGCTGTGCCCCAGGAGGCGGCGTTCGACCTCATGGACGATGGCGGGCTGGGGCCCCGCGAGGCCGCGCGCGTCTTTGCCGTTGCCATCCCCGAGGCAGAGTTCATGCGCTTCAACATCGCGCACGACGGAAGCCCCGCCACCATGGTCTCGCTCCTGCTCTGCCGCGCGATTGACCACACCTGGCCGAGCCGCACAAAGCCCCTGCGCGTTCTGCTTTGCGCGAACCAGCGGCCCGCGCTGGGCGCACCGCGCGCACGGCACAACCTCGTGGGCATGGTCACGCTCGAATACAAGGACCGCATGCGCGGCTGGCCCATCGAGCGACAGTCCACCATCTTCCGCGGGATGACCCTGGCACAGACCCTAGAGGGCACCGTACTCGAGGGCGTTGCGCGCCAGAAGCAGGTGGCCGAGCGGCTGCTCGCCATGACGAGCGACGCCGAACGTACCGCGTTCTGTGCCTCGCTCGAGCCGTTGGGCAGACAGACGGCCACCGCCACCGTGAGCTACGTGGGCAAGGCGAACTTCCAGGGATCGGAACCCTACATCCGCGACATGCGCCTCACCACGGGGCAGACCATGCCGCTCCTCGTGGAGATATCGGCCGTCAACGGCGTCTTCAAGCTCGACCTCATGCAAACCTTCACATCAGACGCCCTCGTACGCGCCTTCCTGCGCGAGCTCGAGCACGAGGGCATCACCTACGACCTGCAGGATGTCCGTCCCGTGCAGCTGAGCGCTGCGGAGTTCCCCTGGGTTTGACCTGAGCACTTCCAAGAGGAGCTGAACCATGCTCGAACGCCAGGGCGATGCTGAGTGCTCGTCCCTTTTGCTTCTCGCGGAGGCCATAGACGTAAGGTGAGCCCTGTCCTGCTTCGCGGTTTCGCGGCCATTTCATTGCTTTGGGAGCGATTCGGAGAGATTCGCCCGAGTTAAGGCCACATGTTCGTACTTTTTTACGTGCAATACTAGGCCATGAAAAATTGACCTGCGATTATGCGAGCTATTTCGCCAAGCTTTAGGTTCACAGCTATAAAAATACGAACATGAGGCCTTAACTCGGGCGAACGTTGGCGTCATGTCTTACGGCAAAGCAAATGCGCTCTGACGGAAGCGGTCGCCCAAATCGCGTGCACCCGAACCGTGTAGGATGACGGCGATTTAGCATGACAGCCCGCAATGCCGCAGGCGAAAGAAACTCCGTTCGTTCCGACCCCAGATCCACCGCCCCCTGATGTTCGCCAATGCGAACCGCCTGTCCTGCTGTCGGGAGGTCTGCGAGCCATCGACCAACAAAGACGGTATCCTTTCCTGTAGGAGAAACTGCGGCAATGTCGGCCGCGCAGGCGAAGGGAGCAGCCATGGCCAAGAGCGTAGGGACCCTTATCAAGGAAGCGCGCACCGAGGCAGGGCTGACCCAAGACCAGCTCGCCCGCGCGGTTGTGGGAGCAAACGCGTCCGACATCAGCAAGGCCGAGCGCGGAGAGCTGCTGCTCACCCAAGAGATGCTCAAGGCCATCGCCAGAAAGACGGGCGTGACGCAGACCTCGCTCATCGAGGCTTCGCGGCGCGCGCCCAAGTCCACGCCGAAGATCGGCGAGAAGGCCAAGACCAGCTCGACGGCTAAGACCACGTCGACCTCCAAGAAGACCACGACGTCAGGCAGGTCGGCCACCGCCAAGAAGACGATGACCGTCACCACCGCCGAGCGCAACCTGGTGGAGCTCTACCGCAAGGCCGACTCCAACACCAAGAAATTCGTCATGGAGATCCTGAAAGATGGCGCGCCCACGTCGCAGTCGGGAGGTCAGGTAGGCATCCCCGGACTGAGCCCCCAGAACGGCGAGCTGCTCGGCATGCTCATCGGCCAGGTCATCGAGGCATTGGGCCCGCAGGACTGACGGAGCACCGCATGGCCCGGCACACGCCGTACATCATCACCAACGAGGCGGACCTCAACGCCTACGAATCGACGATCGACCTCGCGCTCTGCGGGGTCGACCTCGCCTATGAGCACGAGACCCGCTACGCGCAACAGGGGGCGCACGACCCCACGCCCACGCATTACTTCATCCTCGAGGAGCTTTTCAAGCACTGCCCGCTCGACAAGAACACGCACCTCCTGGACGTAGGCTGCAGCACGGGCCGCGTGCTGGCGTACTACCTCCGCGCGGGCCATCCCGGGCAGGCAACGGGCGTCGAGCTCGACCCCGAGCTGGCAGCCATCGCCCAGGCCTGGACCGCACGCTATCCCAACCTGCACGTGCTGCAAGGAAACGCGCTCGACCTTGACCTCAGCGCCTACACCATCTTCTATCTCTTCAACCCTTTCTCTCCGGGCATGCTGCAGCGCTTCATCGAGAGCATCGAGCTGCAGGTCAGCGGTACCTGCACCGTCATCCACACCTCCGACAACGGAGACACCTGGCACTACGTCGGCCGGCCCGGTTGGACCGAGGTCGCGTCGGGCGCCATCGAGCATTTCCGCAACGCGCGGGGCTATCGTGTCAAGGTGTTCGACCATCCCCAGCACTACACCGTGTGGCGCTACGACGGCAACGCGTAACGGCGCAACTGACAGAAGTCGCTACAGCTGCACGATCTTGGTGCCATGCACCTCGCTGACGCCGAGCGCCGAAGCGAGCTTCTCGGCATTTTGCCAGGTCACGCCACCGCCAGGGAGGATGGTCAGGCGGCTTCCCGCGTAATCCACGAGCTCATGGAGATGGGCGACGGTTGCGGTGAGAGGCTCGGACGCGGGCCCACCGTGCGTAAGGACCCGCTCCACGCCCCTGTTGGCAAGCACGTCGATGGCATGGAGCTGCTCCTCGGGGTCCAGCACGTCAAAGGCCATGTGGAACGTGACCTGCAGGGGCTTGGTGCCCATCGCGATCCCCGCGCCGGGGCCCTTTGCCGCATCCACCAACTCCCTCGTCAGCTCCTCGTCAAGGTGCTGCCGACCTCCGTCGTCCGCGCGCGTGCAGCCAAAGACCACGCCCGTGACCCTGAGGCTCCGCGCACAGGCAATGTCGTCGAGCATCATCAGGCGCTCGCGCTCGCTATAGACGAAGTCCCCGCCACGCGGGCGCACCATGACCATGACGTCCGCACCCCGCGCCTGGGCGAAGGCGGCGACCGCCTTGATCACCCCGTACGACGGGGAGGTCCCGCCCACGGACAGGTTGTCACAGAGCTCGATGCGCCGTGCGCCCGCGGCAATCGCAGCCGGGACGAGCGTCATGTTCTCGGCGCAAAACTCCCTGATCAGCTCCATAGTCTCACTCCTCCTCATAGGGAAGGCCTCGTAGTCGCGCGCAGGGCGTGAGCGTTGCGGCGCGGCTCCGGCGGCAGGCAAGCGGGCGGTCAGCGGCAGGCCATCCGAACGACAGGGGGCACCTGACAGCCACGTCAAGCAGTGCGCCCGCCGCTCGCGCCGAACCGTCAGCGAATGAAGTTGGTGCGGCTCCCCCTGGCAAATCCGGGCAAGCCGCTGCGCTCCTTCTCGGCCGCGATGGCGCGCATGAGAAACGTCATCGTGCGGGCGAGGTTGCGCATGGTCTGCACGCCCTCTTCGTCCGCGTAGACGTCATCGCCACTGGAGCCGTGCACGTCGTTCCAGTAGGTGCTCGGCGCGATGGGCATGCCGCTGATGCCGAAGAACTGGTTGATCTGCTCGAAGCTGGCGCTGTTGCCGCCACGACGGCAGGAGACCACGCTCGCGCCGACCTTCATGGCCTTCGAGAAGCTGGTGCTGTAGAGGAGGCGCTGCACGAAGCTGATCACGTTACCGTTGGGCTGGCCGTAGTAGACCGGCGAGCCGACCACCATGCCATCGGCAGCCTCGAACTTGGGCGCCGTCTCGTTGACGAGGTCATCGAAGACGCATTTCCCCGTCTTGCGGCACGAGCCGCAGGCGATGCAGCCGCGGACGGCCTCGTTGCCCACGTTAATGATTTCCGTCTCGACGCCCGCAAGGGCGAACTCCTCAACCATGATCTGGAACGCCGTGCCGATGCAGCCCTTGGGATGCGGGCTGCCGTTGATGAGCAGGACCTTCATGATGGCTCCCCTCCGTGCAGTATGCTTGGCGTGTTTCCCCCGCCATCATTCTGACTTACGAGCAGACGCTTTGCCAGATAGACCGAGGTGGGGCTGCAGAGAATCGGCGACGGGCGGAGCGGCAGGTAATGCGTGGAGCTACGTGGTTCTACGCTGGACATTAGGGATACTCCCCTTTGTCCAAGTTGGACATTGGGGATACTCCCCTTTGTCCACCACCGTTGCCTGTGGACAAAGGGGAGTATCCCCAATGTCCACGGAAAGGGGCGCCGGGCCAGAAGGCCCGGCGCCCCGCCAGTCGTATGGAAGTCGCCTAGAGCAGCAGGCTCAGCCGGTACACCATCGACGCCGTCTCGGCGCGCGTCGCCTCGCCCGTCGGGTACACGCCGCCGGAGAAGCCGTCGGTGAGGCCCGCCCTGAAGCACCAGCCCACCGATGAGCGCGCCCAGCCGGCCACGGAGCCCGCGCCCGCAAGGCCCGCGTAGTCGGAGACCGAGCCCTTGATGGTAAGCCCGCTGACCTGGCGCGCGAACTTGGCG
>CACYAX010000069.1 GCA_902772435.1 uncultured Coriobacteriaceae bacterium
CCTTGCGCACGATGAGGTGCATGAGGTCCGCGTCCTGCATGCCCAGGGCCTCGAAGAGGGGCCGTATGATGTTGAGGAAGGCGAGGCTCTCCTCAGACGACGAGTCGCCGGGCATGAGGGAGTGGCCCCAGATCACGCAGACCCAGAGCACGAGGGCCACGACCCAGCGCCGCCGGTCACCCGACGCGCGCGAACCGGTCATGTCTCTGAGATGGCTGGCCACGGCGCTCCTCTTGGTACGGCTGCGGGACGTACGGTATACAATCGGTCTCGGTGCGCATGCACGGAGACTATGGTAGCCAAATCCGCGGGAGGGGAGTGGTCGGCGTGGCTGAGGACGGGTTCTTCGAGCAGTGCTATGAGGTCGTGCGCCAGGTGCCCGCGGGTTGCGTGACCACTTACGGGCAGGTGGCGGCCCTGCTGGGCAACCCGCGCCGCGCGCGGTTCGTGGGATTCGCGATGCACGCGAGCCCCGGCATGGCGGCTGGCGTGCCCTGCCATCGCGTGGTCTTCAAGGACGGCTCCCTCGCGCGGGGCTTCGCGTTCGGGGGCGAGGGCGTGCAGCGGCGTATGCTCGAGGAGGAGGGCGTGGCCTTCCTTCCTGACGGCCGCGTCGACATGGACCGCCATCTCTGGGAAGTGCTCTAGTTTCTTATGCGCAGACCCTCCTTTGTGGGGCGCGTGGCGTCGACGGTGCGCCGCTTGCCCCACACCACGGCATTGCGCCCGCTTGCCGCAAGCTCGAGGCTGTGAAATCGTTCTCAGATACACTAGAAATGATGGGCGTTGGGCGCGACGGGCCTGGCGCAATACCAGAGGAAGGAATTCCATGAGCAACGATTCTTGGCGTCCCAAGCTGCATCTCGCACCCTACCGCGGTTCCATTTCCGACCCCAACGGCCTCTGCCAGTTCAAGGGCACGTATCACTTCTTCTGCCAGAACGCCCCCACGTACCCGGGTGACTTCGACAGCCCGCATGGCTGGGGCCACTTCGCGAGCCGCGACCTGGTGAACTGGGTCTTCCTCGGCTGCCACGTGATGCCCGACGCTCCCTGCGACTGCGACGGCTCCTATTCCGGTGGCGCCTTCGTCAACGAGGACGAGGACGAGCTCTGGCTCTACTACACGGGCAACGTGCGCGACGGCGACGGTGACGGCACCACCTCGGGCCGCCTCGCCAACCAGACGCTCATGAAGTCCTACAACGGCATCAACCTCGGCACCAAGCAGGTCGTGCTCGACAACTCCGGCTATCCCGCGTACTGCAGCTGCCACGTGCGCGACCCCAAGGTCTGGAAGCAGGACGGCAAGTTCCACATGCTCCTCGGCGCGCGCACCCTGGCCGATTCCCGCGGCGCCATCATGATGTACGACTCCCTGGACGGCTACGAGTGGAAGATGGCCGGTTCGGTCACCAACCTCGAGGCAGAGCCGTTCGGCTACATGTGGGAGTGCCCCGACCGCATCGTCCTCAACGGCCGCGAGTTCCTCTCCACCTGCCCGCAGGGCATGTCCGGCTCCAACGATCCCGACGACCCCGAGCGCGTGACCGCCCAGAACGTGCACGCCGCGGGCTATTTCCCCATCGACGGCCGCATCATCGACATCCTGCACCTCGACAACGAGCGCATGAACGCCGAGGCGCCGCGCGCCGCCATCGACGAGCATGAGTTCGTCGACTGGGACTACGGCTTCGACTACTACGCCTGCCAGTCGCTCGTGGACGAGAAGGGCCGCACCATCCTCATCGGTTGGATGAGCCTCCCGCACGACAAGGACGACATCCGCGCCTATGACAACCCCACCGCCACCTGGCGCGGTGCCCTCACCACCCCGCGCGTGCTGAGCTACTGCGAGAAGTGCGGCCGCATCAAGCAGAACCCGGCCGAGGAGTTCGACGCCCTGCGCGGCGAGGAGCAGGCGTGGGATGGCTCCGTCACCATCTCCCCGAAGGTCGCCGACGTCGTCATCAAGGGCATCGAGGGCGAGGGCCAGCTCTCCTTCGGCGACTTCCTCACCTTCACCTACAAGGACGGCAAGGCCGAGCTGCTCTTCACCAACGACGAGGTCGGCCAGGGCCGCGTCGGTCGCCGCGCGCTCATCCCGCACATCAAGAACATCCGCGTGGTCGTAGACACCTCCGTGCTCGAGATCTTCGTCAACAACGGCGGCTGGGTCTTCTCGACGCGCTACTTCGACGAGTCCGACGAGATCACCATCAGCTCCACCTTCAAGAGCGAGAGCAACGTGTGGTACCCGATGGAGCCCATCACCATCGATTACCTCGTCGAGCGCTAAGGTTTTTTTGCCACACGGCATCCAGCGCGGGGCATGGGCATAACGCCTGTGTCCCGCGCATTTGTGCGCTCGTTGTGTGAAATGCCTACCAATGCATGGTGGATGTCGTGTTTTGGGGCATACCACGTGGCGTGTTTGTAACCTCGGCGAGGGCTTCGCCACCCGCGCCACCACTTACGCTATTATGGGAACTCGCTGTATCGATGTCGGACGAAAGAGGTTAAGAGTCGCGTGACTGCCCCAGATTACATTCAGCCGCACGACACGAGCGCATGGGAGCGCGTCAAGTCATCTACCAAGACGGTCGCTGACTACGATGCCCATGCCGCACAGAGCTCAAGCAAGACCACGGCTCCCGTCGGTACGCCCGATAATCCCTCGAGCGAAGTCTTCACGCTGGCGAATCTCATCACGTTCTGCCGACTCATCCTCACCATCTGCTTCCTCGTGCTCTTCGTCAACCACGCCAACCGCTACATCGCGCTCATCATGTACGCCATCGCGGCGAGCACGGACTTCCTTGACGGATGGGTCGCGCGTTCCACGCAGACGGTGAGCTGGCTCGGCAAGATCATGGATCCGATCATGGACCGCTTCCTGCTGGTCACGGGCGTGCTCGGCCTCATGGTGCGCGGGGAGCTTCCGGTCTGGGTTCCGTGCGTCCTCATCGGGCGCGACCTCTGGCTCACGGCGGGATCCATCGTGTTGCAGCACTATCGCCGCCGTCCCGTAGACGTGGTTTTCATCGGCAAGGTCGCCACGGCCCTGCTGCTCTTCGGTTTCTGTGGCTTGCTGCTCAACTATCCCATCATTGACGGGCTGCGTATCGTGAGGGTGTCGTGGCTTCCCGGCCTCAACCACATCCCCGCCGCGCTCGGCATCTACTTTGTCTATGCGGGCGTCATATGCTCGGTGATCACCGGCATCATCTACACCAAGCAGGGCTTCGAGATCTTCCGGGCCGGACGCGAGGCAGAGAAGGCCAAGAAAGCCGCGGAGTAAGGGCGAAGCTTATGTTCTCACGTCATGCCGCTCGCAAACTCCTGGCCCCGTTGCCGTGCCTGCTCGCACTGGCCGTCACGCTCTCTTTGGCCGTCTTCGCGCCGAAGAGGGCGTTTGCCGCCACCAGCGCTCCCGAGCTCACCGAGGCCCAGGCTGCCATCATCACTGACCAGGCGGGCAACGTGCTCTGGGAGCTCAATGCCGACGAGCAGCTGGCCCCTGCGTCCATCACCAAGATCATGTCGGCGATGGTGGCCCTTGACGCGGGCATCCCGCTGGGCACGGTCTGTTCCATACAGGAGTACGACCTCGGTGTCGACTCGCAGTCCGTCGGGTACACCTCTGCGGACACGCCCACGCTGGAGGAGCTGCTCCTCGCCATGCTCGTCTATTCGGGCAACGACGCGGCCGCCAACATCGCCTACAACGTAAGCGGGTCGACGAGCGCGTTCGTGCAGCTCATGAACCAGAAGGCCCTCGAGCTCGGCATGACCCACACCCACTTCGCGAACCCGCACGGGCTCGAGGAGGATGGCCACTACACCACCGCCCGCGACCTGGTGATCATGGGCCGCTATGCCATGGAGCACTATCCCTTCATCGCGGCGGCGGTCCGCAACGACTCCGTCGAGGTCACGGTGGGCGGCTCGTCCTTCTACCTGCCCTCAACCGACGAGCTCATGCCCGTCTACGAGTGCCTGCTCGGCATCAAGACGGGTGCCGTAGCTGCGGGAACGACGTTTCTCGGCGCCTCGCAGCAAGGTGACGTGGCGCTCTATAGCTGCGTGCTCGGCTGTGCGACGGATTGGGGCCGCTTCGAGGACACCCGCATCCTCATGGACTGGGCGTACGAGAGCTTCGATGACCATGTCGTGGTCGGCAAGGACTGGACGGTCCGCCTCGCGCCCTACGCCCTGTGCTTCTCGCAGAAGTGCCGGATCGGCGTCACGGACGACGCGACCACGTCGCTGTGGCCCTCCCAGCCGAGCCCCACGAGCTCGACCGCCTATGCGAGCTATGGCCTGCCCGTCGATGTGGGCGATGTCGTGGGCGTCGTCTACCAGCGCCAGGACGGCCGCCTCGCGGGCGGCAACGGCATCGTCGCCCTGGAACCCGCGGCCATCCCTTCCGTGAATCCCTTCGCGCTCTCCCTCTTCGAGGGCGCTGCCTCGTAAGGAGACCCCATGTCTAGCTTGTTGTATGAGGAGCACGCGCTCCTGGGGGCGCGGTTTGCCGCGGAGGGCAGCGTCCCGGTCGTGGCGAGCTACGGCCATCCCGATGCCGAGCTGGCGGGCTTTGCCGACTCTGCCGCGCTTGTCGACCTCTCGGGCGTGGCTACGCGCCTCATCGCGGGCGTTGCCGCCCCCGACCTCTGTTCGGCCTGCTTCGCGGGCGTCCAGCCCGAAGTGGGGGAGTGCTCCTTCCAAGCGGTCTTGACAGGCGACGGGTCCGTCGCGTCCGTGGGCCTGCTGGCCCGTACGGGCGACCGGGAGTACCTGTGCTGGGACCTTGGCGACCGCCACCAGGTGCTGTTCGCCTGGCTCGAGTTCCTCGCGCAGATCGAGCAGGGCGGCGTCACGCCCTTCGCGGGCGCTGAGGTCGAGGACGTGGGTGAGCACCTCGTGCCCCTCATGCTCGCCGGCCCGCTCGCTCCCTCCATACTCACCGACTACCTCCGTGAGCAGCCGCTTCCACAGGCCGGCAGCATCGCGAGCCGCCGCCTCGACGAGACCCCGTGCCTCGTCGCCTGCCTGCCCTTCGGTGCGGGTGATGCGTTTCTGGTCCTCGTGCCGCCGCAGATGGCCCGCATCTTCTGGAGGAGCTTCCTCTCGTTCGGCGCCGTCGTGCCCGCAGGGGCCCATGCCCTGCTCCCGTGGCTCGCTGACCAGCTGCCGTGGTTCGAGCGCGTTGCCGAGGAGACGGACAAGCTCACCCTTCCCGCCCACGTGCTGCGTACCTGGGGCCTCGTGCGCCGTGAGCCTACGTTTGTTGGCGCCCGCGGCCTCGAGGACTAACACCGCCACCAAATCGGGTATCCTAATCGCGATACGTTCGATGCTGAGGAGACCGTGCGATGAAGTATTCCATCAATGCGCCCAACGTGCCTGATGCGATCGGCCCCTATTCCCAGGGGACGACGGCTGGTCGGCTCGTCTTCGCGGCCGGACAGCTGCCCGTCGACGCCGATGACCCCTATCAGCTCGTTGCCGGCGGCATCCGCGAACAGACGGAGCGCGTCATCGACATCGTCGAGGCCATCCTCGCCGAGGTCGACTGCACCCTCAGCGACGTAGCCCAGACCACCATCTATCTCGCTGACCTCGACGACCTCAACGTCGTGAACGACGTGTACTGGCGTCGCTTCGAGCCCCCCGCGCCTGCCCGTACGGTCGTGGAGGTTTCCCGCATCCCCATGGGTGCGCTCATCGAGATGGACTGCGTCGCCTGTAGGTAGCTACCGTCCACAGCTCTTGCGCATATCTTGAACGAAGGTTTGAGCACAACTTGAATGTTGCGCTATCATGGTTGAGGTACATTTCGAGGGGAGTAATGCATGCAGCCAACCAAGAACAACTCGGGTGCCACCGAGATCTTCCGTATGCCCGCATCCGATGCGACCTCGCCTGACCTCGCGGGCACTAAGAAGCCCAAGAATCCCACCCTGGCCATCGTCAAGGGTCCGCAGATGGGTTCGGTGTTCGAGCTTACCGAGCAGACTATCACCTTGGGGCGCGATCCGCAGAACAGCGTCTTTCTCAACGACATGACGGTTTCCCGTCATCATGCCCGCATCGACCTCGCGGGCATCGCCTCTGGTTTCGCCACGATCGAGGACCTCGGCTCGCTCAACGGCACGTGGGTTGATGGTGCCATCATCAACCGCGCCACGCTGAGGGACGGCTCGACCGTGCAGGTCGGGACGTTCCGCATGGTGTTCCACACCAACCGGAAGAGCGCGCGCATTGAGACAGGGGCTTAACCCGTCATGACTGAGGCAGGGTATCTCACCATCGGCAAGGTGGTCAAGAAGCTCCAGGGGCGCTATCCCGACCTCTCGGTTTCCAAGGTCCGCTTTCTTGAAGACGAGGGTCTCCTCACGCCGTCCCGCACGCCGGGAGGCTATCGTCTCTATTCGCAGAACGACGTGAAGCGCCTCGAGTCCATTCTGTACTTGCAGAAGAACCGCTTCATGCCCCTTTCCGTCATTAAAGAAGAACTTGAACGTGAGACTTCCCAGGGCGGCGGCGCCTCCATGCCCTCCGTGGAAAACGTTGCCCTGGCGAGCGCCATCGACGATGAGGAGACGCGCAACAAGCTGCATCCCATCGACCGTGTTCCCGAGCTTCTCGGTGTCGAGGTGAGCTTCGTGCGCCAGCTCTCCGAGGCGGGGATCATCAGGCTGCGCCGCTCGCCCCATGGGCGCGACCTGGTTGACGGCAAGGATTTCCCCCTCATCCGCACCTGTGACGGCCTGCGCGTCTACGGCATCGGGCCCAAGAACCTGCGCCAGTACGTCATGGCCTCCAACCGTGAGTCCTCGATGTTCGAGCAGGCGCTGCAGGTCTACGTGCGCAAGGGTGGTGGCGTCGCGATGGAGCACACCGACGAGACGCGCCAGCGCTTCGAGACCGCCTTCGCGGAGATGCTCGCACTCACGGGCCAGATCAGGACGGAACTCATCACGCGCACCATTCGTCAGTCGTTCAAAGAGATGGGGGAGTAGCCCCGCTCGGACGGAATAGCACCAGGCAGGAAAGAGCGTCAGCAGAAAGGATTACCCGTGTCTAGCATCGATCTCGAGAGCTATATCGTTGACATCCCCGACTATCCGGAGCCGGGCGTCATCTTCAAGGACATCACGCCGCTGCTCGCAAGCCCGAAGGGCCTTGCCGCTTCCATCGACGAGATCGCCGACCACTTCCTCGAGGCTGGCATCACCAAGGTCATCGGCTCCGAGGCCCGTGGCTTCCTCGTGGGCGCTCCCGTCGCCTATCGCCTCGGTGCCGGCTTCGTGCCTGCCCGCAAGCCTGGCAAGCTGCCGCGCGACGTCTTCAGCCAGCAGTACGCGCTCGAGTATGGCACCGACCAGCTCGAGATCCACAAGGATGCCCTCGGCCCTGATGACCGCGTGCTCGTCGTGGACGACCTCGTCGCCACGGGCGGCACCACCATCGCGACCGCCCAGCTTGCCGAGAAGGCGGGCGCGGAGGTCGTGGCCTTCGCGTTCATCCTCGAGCTCGCCTACCTGAACCCGCGCGAGATCATCGCCGAGCAGTTCGACCAGGAGGTCTTCACGCTCATCCAGGTGCAGTAACGCATCGTCGCATACGTGATGAGCCCTGGGCTGGTTGGCCCGGGGCTCTTTTCTTTAGATAGAGCCGCCCCAAAGACGCTGTCTCGGGGCGGCTTTCGTTTCCGTGCGCCGGCGCTCAGTAGCGCGTCTCTTCGACCGAGAGAATCGTCGCGAGGTTGCTCCTCTCGTAGTCGTTGAACGGCGACGCCATGGCATCGAAGGTGTCGGGATCGTACTGGTAGGTGTACCAGCTCTGCCCGTAGAAGTAGTTCTGGAGTGCGTCATCGCGGAAGCCGCGACCGTGACGTGCGTAGAGCTCGTTGCGCGCGACCTCGATCTGCCTCGTCGTGAGCGCGTCGATCTCGCCGTACGAGTAGTATCTGCTGTTGCTCTGGGGAAGCACATAGTCGGAGTAGGTGATCAGCTCGCCCTCATAGTAATGGGCCGTTGCCTGGGAGCTTGCGGACGGCGTTGCGGTCTGTTGTTGCTGGGTCTGTGCGGGAGCTGTAACCTGCTGGGTCTGCACAGGAGTCTCGTCCTCTTCCACGTGGTAGGTGGTCTCCGCAGAACCGCTGAACGCATCAGCGTTTGCGCTCTCGACGCGCACGGTCACGTAGGAGCCGCCCGATGCCTGACAGCCGGATTCGTAGCCCAGCGTGAAGGATGAGCTCTTATCGGACACGCGCGACAGTGTTTTTACGGAACCTTTGGCCTCGGAGCCCCCTGACACGCTCTCGACGACCTTGAAGGAACCCGTATCCAGATCGTCAAGCACGGAATCGTCGTCGGCGTCAAGGGTGAGGTAGAGGGTCACTGCAGGGTATTCGTCAGCATCGACTTCGGAAATGCTGACATCAAGATCAGCTGGACCCGCGTCTGTCTCGACCTGCACGGTGGAGACGCCCACCGAGGTGGCTGTCCCTCTTGACGTTGAAGCGCTTTCCGTCTTCTTGTTGCTCTCGATGGCAGGCAGGACGAGAAACGCGATGAGGGACCCGGCTATGAGGACGCCTGCGCAGGCAGCAATGATGAGGGGGAGCGACGAACGCCTCTGAGCCGCATGTCCCTGTACGGGATTCATGGGTGAGACGGCCTGTTGGGTCTGTCCTGAGGACTGCTGCGTCTGTCCTTGGCTTACCGAGTTCCTGTCACCGAGGGGAGAACCGCAGTTAGGGCAAAAGAACGTGTTGTCCTCGCACTTTTGGCCGCATTCGGGGCAATACATGGGCAATCCTTTCCTCTGTACACTGCCTAGTGTATGTCAGAAAGCCACGTTCTGTGTGAAATGAGTCAACCGCGTCACGATTCTGTATCGTTTGGACCGTTCACGGAAGTCAGTAGTAATCTGTGTCGGGGCGCAACCATTAGGATTTTGATTGGCCTT
>CACYAX010000070.1 GCA_902772435.1 uncultured Coriobacteriaceae bacterium
CGGCGAATTCGGCGAAGTGCGCGGCGGCCTCCTCGACGCGGCCGAGCGCCTCCTCGCACTGCGCGCGCGCGACGGCGGCGAGCGGCCCGGCGAGCGGGTGGTCGGGCGAGTCGGCGAGGATGCCCCGGTACGCCTCGAGCGCCAGGTCGAAGTTGCGGCGGCCGTAGTAGTAGGAGCCGAGCTGGAGGCGGGCGAGGGGAACGACGGACGCCGGCGCCTTGGCGACGAGCGCCTCGAGCGCCTCGGGGTCGGCCGCCTGGCGAAGCTCGGCCATGGCGCTGGCCTGCCGGCGGTCGCGCCACGCGTTGAACTGCTTGAAGCCGACGACGGCGGCGAGGACCACGAGGAGGACGATCGTGACGAGGTTTCCGTGCTCGTTCCACCACTCCTTGAGGTTCTCGAGCTCTTCGGGGGTGTCGCCCTGCGCGTGGGCGAGGTTCTTCATGTCGGTTGCCATGGCGGTTCGTCGTGGATGCGTTTGGTGACGGGTAGGCGCGGCCGGGCTTCCTCCGGCCGCTTGCGTAGGCGGCGGATTATCCCACAAACGACGGGGCTTGGCAAGCGGCGTTTCCCGCTTGGAACGCGCGCGGGGTTGTGGTATGATTCCCCGCGCCGGGTCCGCAAGGCCCCGGCGCCACGCCATGGCATTCGTCAACGTCCTGCTCCTCTTCGGGATCCTCGCGGTCTCCATCCCGATCATCATCCAGCTCCTGACCCGGCGCCACACGCGCAAGATCATGTGGGGCGCGATGGTGTTCCTCCAGGCCGCGATGAACAAGCGCAAGCGCAAGGTCCTGCTGGAGGACATCCTGCTGCTGGCGTGCCGCTGCCTCCTCCCCGCGCTCGCCGCCCTCGCGCTCGCGCGCCCGTTCGTCACGCCCGGCTCGCGCGTGCCGTGGGTGATCGTCCTGCCGATGATGCTCCTCGCGATCACGCTCTTCGGCATCTCGTTCGCGATGTGGCGCTACCCGAAGTGGCGCCGCCTCTCGATGGCGCTCTCGATCCTCCTCGCCGCGCTCTCCGCGGCGGCGGTCCTTCTTGAGCGCAGGCTCAACCTCTCCCGCTTCGGCGGCGGCGCCAACAAGGACGTGGCGCTCATCGTCGACGGCTCCTCGTCGATGTCGATGACGGGCTCCGACGGCAAGTCCAACTTCGAGAACGCGATCGAGGAGGCCGGCAAGTACATCGAGGGCGCCTCGCGCGGGACCGCCTTCTCGCTCATCCTCGGCGGGCCGGTCCCGGAGATCCTCACCCCGGTGCCCGTCTCGGACCGCCGCGTCCTGCTCGACACCCTCAAGCGCATGCGCCCCTCGCAGGGCACGATGCGCGCGCCGCCCGCGCTCGCCGCGGCGGCCGTCACGCTCGCCACGGGCAACAACACCGTGAAGCAGGTCATCGTCGCGGGCGACGGCCAGACCGTCGGCTGGGACCTCACGAGCGAGGGGCGCTGGGAGTCGATCAAGGCGCTCTTCGGCCAGCTGCGGACGCCCCCGCCCGTCGTGTGGCGCACGCTCCCGCTGCCCGCCTCGATCCGCAACCTCGCCGTCTCCTCGGTCACGCTCTCGCGCGAGGTCGTCGGCGCCGACCGCGAGGTCAAGGTGCGCGTCACGGTCTCCAACCCCGGCACCGAGGCCGTGACGCCGGGCGGCGTCTCGCTCTCGATCGGCCCGAAGGTCCTCAAGGCGAAGGACGCCCGCCAGCTCGAGCCGGGCGACTCGCAGACGTTCGAGTTCCCGCACACGTTCGAGAAGCCCGGCGCCGCGGTGCTCACCGCGACCGTCGAGGCGGGCGACGACCTGCCGGAGGACGACACGTTCCGCCTCGTCGTCCCGGTCCTGGACAAGCTGCGCGTCCTCGTCGTGGACGGCGACGGCTCCGGCTCTCCCCTCTCCCGCGGCTCGACCTACCTCTCGCTCGCGCTCCGCCCCGAGCTCGCGGGCAAGGGGATCTCCGGCGCCGCCGCGGCCGACTCCTCCGCCGCGAAGGCCGGGTACCTGCTGGAGACCGTCGTCGAGGACGTCGCGCGCGCGGCCGCGCGCACCGACTTCTCCGCGTTCGCGGCCGTCGCGCTCTGCAACGTCCCGCGCCTCTCGGACGCGACGCTCGCCTCGCTCGCGAACTACGTGCGCGACGGCGGCGGGCTGCTGCTCCTCCCCGGCGCGCGCACCAAGCCCGCCCCGCTCAACGCCTGGGCCGTCGACGGCGAGCCCGTCCTCCCGATGGAGCTTTCGCAGTGGACCTCGCGCGACCCCGCCGCGGAGTCGCCGCCCAGGATCGACACCGCCTCCTTCTCGCACGACGCCCTCCGCGCCCTCCGCGCCGGCACCGACCTCGGCGAGGTCGCGCCCGAACATCTGGAAGTAGCCGAAGAGCCGCTCGTGCAGCTCGTCAGAGGTGTCGGTGTGGTCGGTTGCCATGCGCCACTGGCGCATGAGCGTGCCGTCTGCCTCGAAGAGGCCGAGCGTGGTCTGGGTATTGCCTACGTCAACCGAGAGAAACATGGGGACTCCTCCGCGTGGGGAACAATACTGGTTCCAGTATAGGAGTCGCGGGGCGTCCCCTCGGGCAAAATGGGCCCTGGGCGCAGCGGTATTCGGAGTTCCCGCGACCTTTGCGTGCATTGCTGCGCTAATTCTCCACACCACTGGGGCGGAAGTTTTGCTACACTCATACAGCTTGACCGTTTCGGCGGCAGGTTTTGCACGTCGGAACACCAACCCTCGTTCTGGTCGGAAACCAGAGCATGTTTAGAAGGAGTCCTGCATGAAGCCCGGAATTCACCCTAACTACGTGGAGTGCAACGTTCGTTGCAGCTGTGGCAACACGTGGACGACCCGCTCCACCAAGAAGGAGATTCGCGTCGACCTCTGCGACAAGTGCCACCCGTTCTACACCGGTACCCAGAAGCTCGTCGACACCGGTGGTCGCGTCCAGCGCTTCGCCGACAAGTTCGGTGGCGCCGCTGCCGCCCAGCTCGCCCGCGCTCAGGCCGCCAAGCAGGCCAAGGCCCAGAAGGCTGCCGAGGCCGCCGCTGCCCAGAAGGCCGCTGCTGAGGCTAAGGCCGCCCAGAAGGCCAAGCGTGCTGCCGAGTACGAGAAGCAGCTTGCTGCCGAGGCTGCCAAGGCTGACGCCGAGGCCGCTTCTGACGCCGCCGTTGCCGCCGAGACCGTCGAGGCCGCTGAGTAGTCAGACGCAAAACCTGCACGTAGGGGGCCGCCTTCGGGCGGCCCTTTTTTCTGCCGTTTGTGGCCGCTCCGGCCCTGCTTCCGTCACGTATGGCGGGTGGCCTGCCGAACGTGACCGCTCCGGCTCCGTTTCCGTCACGTGTGGCGGACGCTCAGCACAACACGACCGCCATGGTCCGCGCACGGGACCATGGCGGTCGAATCGTCAGTGGTGCGGCGCCCGCCTAGACGAGGCGCATCCCCGTGTCGCCGTTGCCGGGGGCATCGTCTTCTGAGGCCTCAGCCTGCTCGCGCGCGAGCCTGACCATCTCGACGCGCGCCTGCGCCTCGGCGGCAGTTTCGTGACGATAGGTGCAGACGCACTCCGACACGGCGGTCTGCAGCGCCTTGGCCTGCAGGGCCCCGTCGAGCAGCTCGTTGTAGCGTCCCGCCATGCGCAGGTTCATGACCAGTGCGTTCACCTGGTCCTCGGGGATGCCCAGCAGCGGCCCGATCTCGCTATCCGCCACGCTCAGCTTCTTCTCGCGCGCATAGGCGCTCAGGGCCGCCGCGCTCTGGGAGATATCGTGGGCCTGGGCGTCGAGCATCTCCTCGTAGTCAGCGCGGGTCATGCCCATCTGCATGAGGAACTGGTCGAGGGTCAGCCCCTGCTGCGCCATCTGCTGCATGAGGGACGACTCGCCGTCACGGCGGTTGCGCGCCACGGTCTCCAGCGGTACGCGCTGGTTAAGCCGCTCGACGAGCCCTGCGGAGCATGCGCTGACCTTCTGCTGCTCGGCAAGGTTGGCGTTCGCGTCGGTGAGCTGGTCGCGGACGAAGCCCCTCAGCTCGCCCGCATCGTGGATGCCGGGAAGCGTCTGCGCCACCCAGGCGGGGTCTTCCAGCTCTTCGCGGCTCGCGCCCATCTGCGCAAGCATGGCGTCAAGGGCGAAGTCGATGTCATCGTCGGTGACGAGGGGAACAAGCACCTCCACGGACACGGGGTCATAGGACGAGAGGGTGTAGTAGGGCTTGCCGTCCGCCATCAGCGGAAGCGGCTTGGAGCTGTTTGCCATGCGTGTTGTCCTTTCTGCAGAGCCAAAACCGGATTACGCCTTCGTGAGCGTGAAGGAATCCGTGAAGGTCGCGGTGCGATCGTAAGGGATGAAGAGCAGGATGTCTTCGTAATCGAACTCGCTCGTGAGGGAGGCCGTGGCCGACTCGGGGTTGTCGGGGGAGCCGAAGTCGAGCCGGAGCGTGAGCCTGCCGCGCGCGTCCTCGGGGGTCGTACAGGTGAACGAGATGCCCGACGAGGTCGCGTCGACCTTGCCCTCGAAGGAGACGTCGGTGACGGCCACGTCCTCAGCGTTGTTGTCCGCGTCCGCCTGGGGCGGGGTGTGGAAGTGCGCGAGCCCCGAGAACGTGCCCGAGATCTTGCCCGCATCCACCGAGGTGATGTTGATGGTGATGCCGCCCTCCTTGGCGCCGAAGCACTTGGCGTCCGACGAGGTCTGCGCCTGGAACGCGCCCTGCCACGTGCCGATGAGCGGGGTGAGCACGACCTCCTTGGCGCCCGAGCTCGCGTTCGCCTTGGTGAGCTCCCAGACGCCCGTGCCCTGCCTGAAGGTGAAGCTGGCCGTCACGGTGCACTCGTAGGCCGTGAACGTGGAGGTGCGCTTGAGGTGGAGCTTCGCGTCGTAGGTCTGGGCGGACTCGTCGAAGAAGCGGTCCACGACGGTTATCTCCGCATCGCGGTAGAGGGTGAGCAGGCTGAGGCTGCTCGCGCCCTCTTCGGGCGACTTGAAGGACGTCTCGGCCTTGCGCAGGATGGAGTCGATGCCGCCCAGCAGCGCGCTGTCGGAGACGCCGTTGGTGGCCGAGTAGATCGTGTCGGTGGGGGAGGAGGCCTCGATGCACTCCCAGATGCCGTCCTTGCGCACGTAGCCGAGGGTGGCGCGCTGCGAGGACTGCACGGAGTTGTTGGCGTAGAGCAGGTTGACGGTGGCCGTGCAGGAGTTGATGTCGTCCTTGGCCTTCTGGCGTCCCGACACGCTCACGGACGTGAGGGCGAGCCGCTCGTCCGAGCCGAACTCTCCCGGCTCGTAGTTTGCCGTGGAGAAGTGATCGCGTGCGTCGCGCTCGACGCTCTCGATTTCGGGCATGCTCGCCAGGTCGCGCGCGAACATGACCGCCGCGAAGATGGCGACGAGCAGGCACACGCAGGAGACGCCGACCACCACGAGGTGGGTGGCGAAGAACTCCCTGACCTTGTCCATGCGGCCGCGCGCGTACTTGCCGGCCGTGCGGGCCACGTCGCCAAGGCTCGGGTCGACCTCGTCGCGGTCTGCCGGGTCGACATGGGGCATGTGCGCCGTCGAGACCTCCTGCGACACGGTGTCCTCAAGCGGCTGGTCCTGCGCGGCGCCCTCCTCGGTGGCGGCACCTTCCGCCGCGCCCTCGGACGGCTGGTCGTTCGCGGGGGTTGCCTCGGACTCCCCGTCTGCGCCGTCCTGCGCGGCCTCCTCGGGGGCAGCATCTTCCGCCGCGCCCTCGGACGGCTGGTCGTCTGCGGGAGCCTCCTCGGGCTCCCCGTCTGCGCTGTCCTGCGCGGCCTCCTCGGGGGCGGCATCCTCTGCCGCATCTTCTTGGGCGTGGCCCTGTTCGGGCGCATCGGCAGCGATGGTGGCGTCCTCGTCCTGCGACGGGGCGGCCTCGGGGCTCATCGCCTCGTCAGGAGCAGCGGCAAGCGTTGCGCCCGCGCCCTCATCGGGCGTGGCGACCGCGTCTGCGCCGTCCTGTACGTCGGCCAAAGCCTCGTCGGTCATCTGTTCTTGTGGCTCGCTCATCGTGCCTCTTTCACTCGTCCTTTCCTATTGTATGTAAATGGGCGGCACGCGATGGCGTTCGTCGCGCGGTTGTCGCCAGTTTTGGACTTCATATGCACGAGCTCGCGTCAAATACCTGCTGATGCCGTGCAGCTTCGTCTTTGGCGTATCAAAGCTGGAGCAAGGTGGTATCTTGGAAAGGTTGAAACCGTCGCTGTGGCGACATCGCATAAGGAGAATGCCATGCGGGACAAACTGCAGAAGCTGCTCGACGCATATGCCGAGCTCGAGAAGAGGATGGTCGACCCTGCCGTGGTCTCCGATCCCAAGGAGTATGCGCGCATCGCGAAGGAGCACGCCAGCCAGGCCGAGCTCGTGGCGAAGGCCCGCGAGTACCTGAGCGCCCTTGACGACATCGACGTCGCCAAGGAGATGCAGCGCGAGACCTCCGACCCTGACGAGAAGGCCATGCTCCAGGAGGACATCGCCGCCAACGAGGCGAAGCTTCCCGGCCTCGAGGACGAGATCAAGATCATGCTCATCCCCGGCGACCCCAACGACGAGAAGGACACGATCGTCGAGATCCGCGCCGGCGTGGGCGGCGACGAGGCGGGCATCTTCGCGGGAGACCTCTTCAACATGTACCGCCGCTTCGCCGAGAGCCGCAAGTGGAAGGTCGAGGTCCTCTCTTCCAGCCCGAGTGATGCGGGCGGCTTCAAGACCATCGAGTTCAAGGTCACGGGCGACAAGGTCTATTCGGTCATGAAGTTCGAGAGCGGCGTGCACCGCGTGCAGCGCGTCCCCAAGACCGAGAGCCAGGGCCGCATCCAGACCTCGACGGCTACCGTCGCCGTGCTTCCCGAGGCCGACGAGATCGACATCCAGATCGCGGCCGAGGACCTGCGCATCGACACCTACTGCTCCTCCGGCCCCGGCGGCCAGGGCGTCAACACCACCTACTCGGCGGTGCGCATCACCCACCTGCCCACCAACACCGTGGTGCAGTCGCAGGACCAGCGCAGCCAGATCCAGAACCGCGAGGTCTGCATGCAGATGCTGCGCGCCCGCCTCTACGAGATGGAGCTCGAGAAGCAGCAGGCCGAGCAGGGCGCCTCGCGCCTCGCGCAGATCGGCCACGGCAACCGCTCCGAGAAGATCCGCACCTACAACCAGCCGCAGGACCGCGTGACCGACCACCGCATCGGCTTCAACGGCACCTACAACGGCGTGCTTCTGGGCGACACGCTCCCGAGCGTCATCGAGGCCCTCGCCGCCGCCGAGCGTGCGGAGAAGCTCGCGCAAGCGGTGTAAGCAGTGCGTAACGAGACCGAGGGGCTGTCCCTGCATGAGGGGCGGCCCCTCGCGCTCTGTGTCAGGAATTGAGGAACTCCCATGCCGGAGACCTGGACCATAAAGCGCGTGCTCGACTGGACCGTCGGGTACCTGGAACGCAGGGGCGAGGAGCGGCCGCGCCTGTCGGCCGAATGGCTGCTCTCCGCCGTGACGGGCCGCTCGCGCGTGGAGCTCTACACCAGCTTTGACCAGCCGCTTTCCAAAGACGAGCTGGCGCGCATGCACGTGCTCGTGGAGCGGCGCGGGAAGGGCGAGCCCCTGCAGTACGTGACGGGCGAGATGCCCTTCCGCCACATCGTCCTGCGCTGCGAGGAGGGCGTGCTCATCCCGCGACCCGAGACGGAAGTGCTCGTGGACGCCGCGCTCGAGGGCGTTGACGCCGCCGTGGCCGCGGGCCGCGTATGGGACGACGTCGAGCGCCGCGGGGCGGAGCGCGCCGTGGGGGAGCGCGCGCGTGCCCAGGCCCGCGTGGAGGAGCTCCAGACGGCCCTGCGCAGCTCCGAGGACGCGCTCGTCGACGAGCGCACGGTCGACGAGCTCATGCGCCAGATGGCGGCGCTCGAGGCCTCGCGCGCGAAGGTCGCGGAGGGCCCGCGGGTGCTCGACCTCTGCACGGGCACGGGCTGCATAGCCCTTTCCATCGCGGGCGAGCGGCCCGGCACCCACGTGGTGGCAACGGACCTCTCTCCCGCGGCGGTGTCGCTTGCCGAGCGCAACCGTGCCGCGCTGGGCCTTGACGATGCGGTGGACGTGTACGAATGCGACCTCGCGGCCGCCGTGCCCGAGGAGCTCCTCGGCTCCTTCGCGGTGCTCGTCTCCAACCCGCCCTACATCCCCAGCGCCGTGGTGCCCACACTCCCGCGGGAGGTCGCGGGCTTCGAGCCGAGCCTCGCGCTCGACGGCGGGGCGGACGGCCTCGACCTCTTCCGCCGCATCCTCGCGCTGGCCCCGCGTGCCCTCACGCCGGGCGGCTGGCTCTGTGTCGAACTCTTCGAAGACAACGTGCATACGGCGGCCGAGCTCTGCCGTGCGCAGGGCGCCTGGCAGCGGGTGGAGGTGCGCGAGGACCTCACGCACCGTCCGCGCGTGCTCGTCGCCGTGAGGGAGGGATAGCCATGGGCTCCGTTCTTACCGTCAGCCAGTTCACGCCGTCCAAGCAGGTCATCGCCGAGGCCGTGGGCACGCTCTCGTTCGGGGGCGTCGTGGTCATGCCCACCGACTCGGTCTATGGCATCGGGTGCGCCGCCACGCCCCACAACCCCGCCCACGAGCGCATCTTCGAGATCAAGCAGCGCGACCGGGCGCAGACCCTGCCGTGGCTCGTGGCGGACTTCGATGACCTCACGCGCTACGGTGCCGACGTCACGCAGGAGGCCATCGCGCTTGCCATGGCCTTCTGGCCGGGCGCCCTCACGCTCGTGGTCCGTGCCTCGGACGATGTCCCCGAGGAGTACCGCGGCGCGGACGGGACCATCGCGCTGCGCATGCCCGACTCCAACCTCGTGCGCGCCATCGCGCGCGGCGTGGGCGTGCCCCTGGCGACGACCAGCGCAAACACGCATGGTGCGGCGGCGGCCACGTCAGGCGCGGGCGTCGAGGCGCGCATCGTGGCGGAGGCCGACCTCACGCTGGCCGACCTCACGCTCGACGCGGGCCCTGCGCCCCTCGCCATCGCGAGCACCATCGTCGACGTCACGGGGCCGCATCCGCGCGTCCTACGCGAGGGCGCCCTCGACGCGGCCCGCGTGCTCGCGGCCGCCCGCTCCTAGGCGCACGTTTCCCGCGTTTTGGGGGGAGATTGTGAAGCGACGTTCATCTATGCGTTAACGATTTGTCTCCAAAATGTGTGCGCCGTAGCTAAAAAGCTACGCTATTTCAGCCGAATCACTGGCGTTTCTGGCGCCACCAAGCTGCACGACCATCCAGAAAGGATTCGCTATGTCGCTTTCGCACCTTGCCCAGTCCGATCCCGAGCTCTTTGCTGCCGTGGGGGATGAGCTGGGCCGTCAGCGCGCGTCCATCGAGCTCATTGCCTCTGAGAACTTCGTGAGCCTCGCCGTGATGGAGGCCGTTGGTTCCGTGCTCACCAACAAGTACGCCGAGGGCCTTCCCGGACACCGTTACTACGGTGGCTGCTGGGCCGTCGACGCCGTGGAAGACATCGCCCGCGAGCGTGTGAAGAAGCTCTTCAACTGCGGTTTCGCCAACGTGCAGCCCCACTCGGGCGCGCAGGCCAACTACGCCGCCACCAGCGTGTTCGCCAAGCCGGGCG
>CACYAX010000071.1 GCA_902772435.1 uncultured Coriobacteriaceae bacterium
CCCGTCTCGAGATCCCCGCAGGTACGCGCGTCGTCGCGCTCGGCGAGGCAACCCACGGCAACAGGGAGTTCCAGGAGCTGAAACTCGACGTGTTCCAAGTCCTCGTGGAGCGCTTCGGGGTGCGCGCCTTCGCGCTGGAGGCCGACTTCGGCGGCTGTGAGGAGGTGAACCGCTACATCCACGGAGACGAGGGCTCTGCGGAGGAGGCGGTTGCCAATCTGGACTTCACCATCTACCGCACCGACCAGATGGTGGAGCTCATCTCGTGGATGCGCGCGTACAACGAGACGGCGGCGCCGGGTGAGGACCTGCGGTTCTACGGCTTCGACGCCCAGAACTACGAGCACAGCCACCAACTCCTTCTTGAGGAGATGCGTGCACATGACCTGGACACTGCAGGCTTCGAAAGCCTCAGCGAACTGCGCGAGGAGTACGCCGACGACCTCGATCGAGACCTCGTCGAGGCGACGTACGAGGCAGCTCGCCAGCAACTCGAGGCCCTGTCCGATGACGAGGATACGAGCCTGGCGCTTCATCTGGTCGACTGCCTCCTGCAGAACAACGAGCTGGGAGCGGCAAGCGATTCCCCCGAAAGCTATGGGATGCGGGACCGTTTCATGGCACAGAACGTGCTATGGATCCTCACGCAGGAGAAGCGTCGCGACAACCAGTGCATCTTCGTCTCCGCGCACAATGGTCACATCGAACAGGCTGGCAGCTATGGGCCCAACGACAAGGTGATGGGCAACCTCATGGCCGACGAGCTGGGCGACGCGTACTACGCGATCGGAACCGACTTCTTCAAAGCCGAGGTCAACCTGCACAAGGGCGACGGGAAGCGCATGACGCACACGTTCTACTCGCACGACCCCCTGGCGCATGCCGCCGCGAGCTGCGGGTACGAGAGCTGCTGGCTCGACTTCTCGCGCGTCCCCGACGACGCTTCCCTGCGTGCCTACATCGATGGCCCCATCATGATGGGACGCGTCGGCGAGGGCTTCAGCCCGCTCATGTACGTGCTGCCGCAGACATATCGAATCAAGCGGGAGCCATCGAGACCGTACGACAGCATGATCTTCGTGCCCTACGCGCACCCGACGGAGATTTTGCCCCGCCCGTAGGCCCAAACAGCATCAAGAGTGCCGCAACAAGCTGTTGCGTGACGCACACCCACCTGAGGTGATACCTTCAGGCTACAGACACGAGAAAGGAGACAGCAATGGCAACAAAGGACGCTCTCGTACAGGCCCGCAAAGAGGCGGGGATGACGCAGGAGGAGCTGGCACGCAAGGTCTATGTGACCCGCCAGGCCATCAGCCGCTGGGAGACGGGCGAGACGACGCCGAGCATCGACATGACCAAGCTCCTCGCTTCGGCGCTTGGTGTGCCCGTGATGCAGCTGCTCGACCTTCCGACCGAGGCCGCCTGCCAGTGCTGCGGGACGCCGTTCTCCGTGCCCCACATGGAGTGCGGCCACGACGCAGACGGCACCGAGAACCCCGCCTACTGCAAGTGGTGCTACGACAAGGGCACTTTCGCCTACAAGACCATGGATGACGTGATCGAGAGCTCGGCGCCCTACCTCGTGGAGGCCATGGGCATGAGCCTGGATGAGACGGTCTCGTTTATGGGGGCGCTTTTGCCCACGCTCGACCACTGGAAAGAGGAGGGCACCGACGCACGTTAGCCGCAGCTTCAGCCAACGAGCAAAGACATATCAGGGCAGGCCGGGCATCGATGTCCGGCCTGCCCTGATGGCGTTTTGCGTGTGGCTCAACGCATGAGTCAAGGGGACAGGTCATTCGGCTCAGACGGGACATTAGGGACGGTTCGTTTTGTCCACCGCGGAAGACAGGCCCGCCCCTTGGCTCCTGTCTCCCCTGGCCTACCTTTGGCTCCTGTCCTCCCGCTCCTGCCTCTCTGGCTCGTCCACAACACATGACATATGCCCGCTATTCCAACGATTTGCGTTCCGCTTCAGCTTGAAAGGCGGGCGCCCCACATGGGGTCGCCCGCCTTCCGCTGTGCATCCGGGGCGAGCGGAGCGGAGGCACGCCACAAGCCGCACGGCAGTTGGTGGAAAACTTCTTTACCAGCAATAAGGTGGCAACTGCTACACTCTTATTTATGGAATTGGCTGTTTTCCATAAATAAGGAGACGTGAGACGCCGACTTGTTTTTGGAATCGTTGCGAGGAGGAGCTTCTCATGCCGTACGAGTCACTCAAAGAGCTCTTCTACAAAGACAGCACGAGCAATAGGTCTGCAAACGTTGACTTGCGCCTCAAGGCTCGGTTTGAAGCCGAATCGACGTTTAGAACGAGTATCGCGACTCCGTCTGGCGAGCTCTTTCTGGCGGTACCACGAGAGCTGTCACTACTCAACGAAAAGGTGCTCAGGTACGAAAGAAAAATAGCAACGGGAATGCGGCTGCTTCCCCCCGTTGCACAGTGGGCTATGATACGCGATTTAGTCATCACCGAGGTGGTGAGCACCAACGAACTCGAAGGTGTCTACAGTACAAGACGCCAGATCAACGAGATTCTGCAATCGGACGGACCCTTTGAAAGCTCGTCCGAGAGGAAGCGGTTCAGGGAGTTGGCCAAGCTCTACCTGGGCCTGAATGAACAGGAACGTTCGAGGCCGACACAGCTAAAGGATATCCGCTCGATTTACGACAAGGTGATGGACGGGGAGCCACTAAAGGAGAACGAACGGCCTGATGGAAAGTATTTCAGAAGGGATGGCGTCGAGGTCATTGGTGCTGGCGGGAAGGTGATTCACGAGGGCCTATTCCCCGAATCGGCAATCATTGACGCGATGGAACGCATGCTCGCCATTGCGAATTCGGAAGAGATGCCTGAGACGCTCAGCTCAATTGTCTCCCACTTCCTGTTCGAGTACATTCATCCGTTCTATGACGGCAATGGTCGAACGGGAAGGTATTTGCTTGCACTGTATCTCAGCAGTCCTCTTTCGACCATGACGTGTCTCTCACTGTCGCGCGTCATCGCCGAAAACCGCGATAGGTACTATCGCTCATTCAGGGAGACCGAGCACCCCCTCAACCATGGCGAATTGACGTTCTTTGTGTTGTTCATGCTGGAGCTGGTGGGACTGGCACAAGGTGAACTTGACGAGGAAATGACGCAGAAAAGAAAGCTGCTTGATACGGTGGAAGACAACCTGGGCGCTTTCAAGTCTGCCCATGGGCTGGGGGACAAGGAAATCGAGGCTGTCTACATGCTCGCTCAGCTTAAGCTATTTGCCACGTTCCCCGAAGCCCCACAAGAAGAGATTGCACATTACGTCAAGCTGAGCAGGCAGCAGACGCGAGTGTATACGAAAAGGCTCGAGGAAAAGGGGATGATCGAGGCTGTCAGCAAGCGGCCGCTCAGGTTTGAGCTGTCGGACTCTGCCGCACACGAGCTGGGTATCTGAGTGGGTTGCCCCTAGAGTCGCATCCTGCGTGTGGAAGATGCGACTCTAGATTTCCATGGTTACCTACGCCTCCTTGCGCGGGAACGCTTCATGAGTCTTTCTTCCACGGATAGATAATATCCATAGAACTTGATTTCATTGTCCACACGCGCACAATTGCTGATCAGGGCCTACGGGACGGAGGTTTGTTCACGTCCCTCAGCCCGCGAGAATCACATCTAGCCCGACGGGGCTGAAAGACGAGAGCGCAGGATGGTCTGTCAGCGTGTGCACGATGCGCCAGCCCGCCTCGCTTTCCACGGCACTTTCCGGGGTGGGGCGGCAGCCCAAGTCGAGGTACACCCTCACCGCGAGCCACGTGTTTGTCTGCGTGGGGATGATGACGCGGGTGTAGCCGAGCTCGCGCATGATGCGGAACGCCTCGCATACCAGCGGCTTCGAGAGCCCCCGGCCCTGGTAGTCGCGCCGAACGGAAACCCAGTGCAGCCATGCCGACCCCGAACTATCCCGTCCGAAGGTGTCGTAGAACGCCGTGGCGGTGGCGACCTTGGCGCCTGACTCGTCCTCGACGAAGATCATCCGCTCTGGGAGCTCGTCTTCGTGACCCACAAAGTAACGTGACCACGCGGCCAAGCCCTCTTCATAGGTGTCAAACTCCTTCGCGCTCCGCTCGATCTCAATCCACGTGTCGCGGTCTCCCGGTGCGTAGTGGACAAAACGGTATCCCGCGGGAAGCGTGTGCTTGGGCAGATCGTCAAGCGAGCGGGTAAGCCTGAGCCGCCAATGCGCGATACGCTTGTCGTTGTTGTCGAAGTCCATCGCGTGCCTCCAAGGAATGAAGTGAGCTTCAGCCTTTACTCTACACGAGCGTGGAACAAGGGACGGAGGTTTGTTCCACTCCGTTCCAAAGAGAGTGGAACAAACCTCCGTCCCTTGTTCCACGCGCCTGGATTACTATGGCTTGAGTGTCCATCGAGAACCGTGAGGAGGGAATATGCGAACGCTGCGGACGTCGGTGCGCAGGCTCGTCGAGTTCCTCCTGCGCTCGGGGGACATCGGTTCGGAGAACGACTGGCGCGGCGGCATCGAAGCCATGCAGGCCGGCAGTGACATCCATCGGATGCTGCAGGCCGCGGCTGGCGAGAGCTACCAAGCAGAGGTGCCGCTTGTGGGCTCCGTCTACTTCCCCGGAGGCGTCTTCAGCCCGCATGCCGCCCGCCTCGACATCAGCACGGAGGCCGTCAGCGACCAAGATGGGTTCTTCCTCCGCGTCGAAGGCCGAGCCGATGGCATCATCGACGACGGCGCCCACCCACTCGTCATCGACGAGATCAAGGGGCTGGAGCGCGACGTTTCCGCCATCGAGGAGCCCATCGCCGTCCACGAGGCGCAGGCGCTCTGCTACGCCTACCTCTATCTTCGTGGCAAGCGGGGGGCCTCTGCGCTCGCCTCCTCCTACAGGGAGCAGGTCGTCATCAGGCTCACGTACGCGAGCATGACCACCGGGGAGGTGCGCCAGATCGAGCGCACGTACGGCGTGCCCGACATCGAAACCCGTTTCTTCTCGCTCCTTGAGGCAGCTCAGCGCTGGCTTGCGTGGCGCGTTCGCCACGACGAGCTGCGGCAGGAATCGCTCTCCGCGCTCGCGTTTCCCCTCGCGCCGCGCGACGGTCAGCAGCAGATCATGGGCGCCGTCGCCTCCGCCATCCACGAGGGCAAGCGCCTCTATGTGCAGGCGCCCACCGGATCCGGCAAGACACTCGCAACCCTGTATCCCGCGCTCAGGGCGATGGGAGCAGGCGAGGTCTCCCGTGTCGCATACCTCACGGCCAAGACCATGACGCGCGGCCCCGTCCTCGACAGCCTTGAGCTGCTGCGACAGCAGGGCATCGCCGCAAACGTGCTGGTCACAACAGCCCGCAACAAGATCTGCCCGCTCCGGAGAGACGCGCGGGGCACGGAGGTACGCACGCGCCCTTTGGCGTCGCTCTGCAACCCCGTTGAGTGCCCGCTCGCCCGCGGTCACTACGACGCGGTCAACGACGCCCTCTACGAAGCGATTACCAGCTACGACGTGCTCGACTCGCGCTGCATCCAAAATGTCGCCGCGCGCCACCACGTCTGCCCCTACGAGCTGCAGCGCGACGCGGCAAAGTGGGCCGATGTCATCATCTGCGACTACCACTACGCGTTCGCCCCATCAGCGAGCCTTCTGGGACTCGCTGACGAGCCGGGCGGTGAGGGGACGGCCTATCTCGTCGATGAAGCCCACAACCTGGTGGAGCGCATGCGCGACATGTACAGCGCCGAGCTCTCCGTCGCTGACCTCAAGGAGCTGGAGCGGCTCCTGCGCGCGAAGGGCGGCTTCACAGAGCTCGTAAAAGCCGTGCACATCGCCGTTTCCACGTTCCCCACGTGGGAAGTTGCGCTGCCGGCCAACGCAGGTACGGTCGCGCGAGGCCAGGGGCGTAAAGCGAGCTACCAGAAAACCCGGCCAAGCGATGCCTTTATGGCCTCCCTCGAGGCGCTTGCCAACGGCATCGATGCCGCACTCGAAGCGCTCTCCCCCACCACGGATGACCCGCACGGAGACGGTCATCGTGCAGCGGCGAAGGACAGCGGGGCAATCGAGCTCTTCCTTGCCCTGCGGGACATGAGCCTTAACGTAGGCGCTTTTCTCGGTGCCCTCGAACGCGGTGGAGCGGGCTATGTCACGTTCCTTGACCGCACCGCAAACGGCGGCAGGAGACTCAAGGTCTATTGCGTGAACCCGAGCCACGATCTTGAGGAGCGCCTCGAGCAGGCCAAGGCAGCCGTCTTCTTCTCGGGGACGCTGCTGCCCATGGACTACCACCGCAAACTGCTCGCCGCACAAGCTGACGACGCATCGCTCTCTGCCCAGTCCAGTTTCGACTGCCACCAGCAGCAGATCCTGATCGGACGCGACATCAGCGCTCGCTACGCACAGCGCGGACCCGAGCTCTACGCCCGCATTGCCGCTTACCTCGTGGCGCTTACACGCACGAACCCTGGCAACTACCTCGCTTTCCTCCCCTCATACGCGATGTTGGAGGAGGTCTCGGACGCCCTGCGCCCGCTCGCGAACAGCAAGACCGAGGTCGTACGGCAGCGTCCCAGCATGCGCGAGAGCGAGCGCGAAGGCTTTGTCGCCAGGTTCCATGAGACGCGCGCCACGGGTACGAGCCTCATCGGCCTCTGTGTGCTCGGCGGCATCTTTGGCGAGAGCATCGACCTGCCAGGCAAGGCGCTCGTGGGGGTCGTCGTGGTAGGTACGGGCATGCCGAGGGCCTCAAGTGAGCGCGAGGTAATCAGGGACCACTTCGACCGCAAGGGTGGCGGCGGGTTTTCCTACGCCTACACCTATCCCGGCATGCTCAAAGTGCTGCAGGCTGCGGGGCGCCTCATCCGCACCGAAGAGGACCGTGGCGTGGTGCTGCTCCTCGACGACCGGTTTCTCGAGGAGGAGCTACAAAAGGCGTTCCCCAAGGAATGGCAGGACGTCCAGACCTGCACGCTCGAGTCGCTGCCCAGTCTTCTCGCCCGTGGAACAAGGGACGGAGGTTTGTTCCACGACCATTAACGCTTTGGAACAAGAGACGTGGAACATACCTCCGTCCCTTGTTCCACGTCAGGGGGCTCGCTCACGCGCTGCGCGCCGCATACGCGTCACGAAGCGTTTTGGGCATGCAGGAAAACATCTCGGCAGCCAGCTGCTCGGGCGTTGCCTCGATCATCCCTCCCAACCATTCCACGACGCAACCCACGTTGCCATACGCAAAGTGACGCGCCTCGAACGCGTAACGACGCGAGAGGACGCGCACACCGAGATGGCGTTTGAGCGCCTCTTCATTAGCGGCAACGCTGAACTGCAGCAGATAGCGCCAAATGGAGTTCTGGGAGTCCTCCGCAAAAGCGCGCAGGTAGAAGTCACGCCGCTCCCAGAGCCGGCGGTGCGCTTCGGCATAGAGTTCCTCGGAGTAAGGCGCATGCCCATCTGCGGCAGATGCGTGATCACGCTCGAACATCCACGCAACCAGGTCATACTTGTCCTTGAAGTGATAGTAGAACACACGCCGCTCCACCCCGCACCGCAGGCAGAGGTCAGCGACCCGCACTTTGGAGAGTGGCATGTGGTGCATCATATCCTCGAGCTCGTCAGCAAACATGCCCTTCGTGTCACGCGTCGTGCGCATGCCCACCCCCTCCTCTCTCCTCACTTTATACCGTTCATAATATCGAAATGTACGGATAATTCTACGATACCCTCCCCTATTCTGTATGCAGAAACATAGAGGAGGGATTTCATGCATTTCACCGAACCCGTATACCGCAACCCCTATTGGCCCACCTGGCCGCTCCTGGAGGTCACGAGCGGCTGCACGCATAACCGCTGCAAGTTCTGCACCATGTACAAGGGCGTGCGCTTCTCGACGGTACCCATTGAGCAGATCGAGGAGGACCTGCGCGAGCTCGCAGAAACCACGCCTCACGCCCGTACCGTCCAGTTGCTCTCCGCCAACCCCCTGGTGCTTACGTACGACAAGCTGGCCCGCATCCTCGAGCTGATTCGCACCTACCTGCCCGAGATGGAGCACGTCTACACCGTCGGCCGCGTCACCGACCTGCGCAACAAGAGCGTGGAGCAGCTGCGTTCGCTCCGTGAGCTGGGCATGGACGAGATATCCATCGGAACTGAAAGCGGCGATGACTGGACACTCGACCGCGTGCACAAGGGCTACCACGCCGAGGATATCATCGAGCAATGCGCCAAGCTCGACGAGGCGGGCATCCGCTACTGGCACTCGTTCCTGAATGGTGTGGCGGGACGTTCGCACAGCCGTGAGCACGCCATCAACTCCGCCAAGGTGTTCAGCCAGACGCATCCCATGCTCGTGGGAACGGGAGGTCTCACGCTGTTCCCCGGTACGCCGCTTCTGGAGGAGGCACAGACGGGCGCGTTTGACCCGCTCAACGAACGAGAAATGCTCGAGGAGCTGCTGCTGTTCGTCGAGAACCTCAGCTGTGACTGCACGTTCATCACGCACCACACCATCGGCGGCACAAACCTCACCGGACCTGATTTCCTCGGTCGGAAAGACGAGATTGTTTCCGCGCTGCGCAACCAGATCGAGCACGGCGACCTCGACCGCATGGCCCGTATCCGCGCAATGAAGAGAACGCTCTGATGAACCACCGAAGATTCGAGCGAAATGATACCTTGCTCTCGCTCTGCGGACTCAACTGCAGCCTGTGCCCCATGTTTGTGCGCGGTGACTGCAAGGGCTGCAGGGCAGGTAGCTGGTGCGCATGGTTCTGCAAGATCGCGCCGTGCAGCGTGCGCCATGGCGGCATCTCCTACTGCTTCGAGTGCCCCGAGTACCCCTGCCCACGCTACGACGGCATCGACAAGCGCGACTCGCTCATCTCGCA